>NZ_JBICXQ010000025.1:0-155151 GCF_043200375.1 Streptomyces sp. NPDC048434
CCCCGCCGCCCCCCCCCCCCCCCCCGGGGCCCCGGCCCCCCCGGGGGGGGGGCCCCGCCCCCCCCCCCCCCCCCCCCCCGCGGGGGGGGGCCCCCCCCCGGGGGGGCCCCCCCCCCACCGCCGTTTTCTGCGGCTCCCGAACGGGTCCATGGTCCTCGGCCCGCTGCAGTGATCCTCAGCCCGTGATCGACTGATGCAGACCCGGGATGTGGAGATTGCCGCCGAACTGGCCCGCCTGGTCGATCTTCACCTTGGTGAAGTACGCGAACGGGACGTTGATCGGCGGCGGGTGCTCGGGGTCGAAGACGATCGGGATCAGACCGAAGAGGTTGCCCTGCAGCCGCTCGGTGTACATCGTCACCTTGCCGCCGCGGATCGTGGACGTCGACCCCGGTGCGCCCTGGACGTGGTACTTCTTCCCGGACGTCGGGTCGTCGACGATCTGGTGCAGATCGCCGATGTCGACGCTGTCGGCGGTGAACTTCAGGGCCTGCTTGGTGTGGCCGTTCTGTGTCTGGACATTGACGACGCCCTCATAGTTCAGACCGCGCAGGGTGAGCGCGCTGGACTCCAGGTGCCAGGGGTCGTCGGGCAGGGTGGCGGGGGTCTGCTCGCCCTTGCCCTTCTGCTTGTTCTCGACGACGCAGGGGTATGACTTCTTACCGCTGGCGTCCTTGCCGTCCAGGCCGCCGCCGGGCAGGGCGTTGTCCGCCGCACCCACCGCGCCGTGGACGGTGTCGTTGACCGTCTTCGACCCGTTCTTGGCGGCGTCCCCGGCCTTGCCGGCGCCGTCCTTGAGGCCGTCGACCGTGTCCGTGACCGGCTTGGTGACCTTGTCGGTGGCGGAGCCGGAGTCCTTGGACGCGGACGGCGAGGCCGACTCGGACGTCGAGGGGCTCGGCGAAGCCGACGGCTCGTCGGACTTGTCGCCGCCGAGGAGACCGCCGAGTGCGTCACCGACGCCGCCCAGCAGACCGCCGTCATCCTTCTTCTCCTCGGAGGCCGACGGCGACGGAGTCGCGGAGCCCGAAGGCTCGTCGGTCTTCGCGGAGCCGGACGGCGCGGGCTCGGGCGCCTTGTCGGCGTCCTTACCGGCCGAGGGTGAGGGCGAGGCGGACGGCTTGGTGTCGTCCTTGCCCTGCGTCGCACCCTTGTCGTCCGTCTTGTTCTGCTTGTCCGCCGCACCGTCCTTGGACTTGGTGTCCTTGTCGTCCACCTTGTCCGGAGCGGTGACGCACGGGCCGTCCTTGAAGGGGCTCTTGGGCGCCGGCTTGGCTATGGCCATCTGGGGCGTCAGCCCCATGCCCATGAGCACGGCGGACGGCATGGCGGCAATGGCTATCGCCTTGCCCGCGGGCACGTGGAGCCGAGTCAGCAGCGGCTTCCTCGGCGCCGCGTGCCTCGGCCCGGTTCTCGCCCCGGCAGCTGCGCTCTCGTGCAGCTCGTCACCCGGCACGGTGCCTCCCGTTCATTCCGTTGGTCGGGCTCGTTCCTGACAGGTCGTCCAGTCCATTGCCCGACCGGGGACCGGCAGCCGAGGCGGGGTGCGTGGCAAGCACCGGTCCGGCAACCGTGTTGCGGTCCGGTTCCTCGGCTTCGTCCCCGCTCCGGTCGGCCTTGCCCGGCGCCCAGGAGACTCCCAGCGCACCGCCGATCAGCCCCAGGAGGAAGCCGATCAGGAAGGCACCGAAGTTCGAGACGACCAGGGAGACCAGGGAGAGCAGAATCGCCGCCACACCCGCAAAAACGCGCGAGGCGGGCTGGAACCACATGGTCAGACCGAGCACGACCAGCAGTACGCCGATGATCAGCGAGCCGGCGCCGGCGGTGGTCGCCATGCGGACGGTCAGGGAACCGATCGTGAGATTCGCGTAAGGGATGTACATGATCGGGATGCCGGCCAGCAGAGTCAGCAAACCGCCCCAGTAGGGGCGGTGTCCGCGCCACTCCCGGAACGAAGTCCGCTTCCGGCCGATGGTCTCGATCAGCCGTGGTCGCGTTTCGGCGCTCATGTCGTACAGCTCCTCGGGACTGGCAAATCGGTGGTTCTGTGCTGGTGTCCTACTAGGCGCTACCCGGCGTACGGGCACGGGGAACGGCGAATGCCGCACAGCTCAACCCCGCGCCCGCACGCTCAGTGCGTCAGTAGCACTCGCTCTTGCCCTTGGCGACGCTCATCTTCAGGCCGCTGAGCTTGAACGTTCCGGCCGTAGTGGCCCATGCCTGCTGCCTGACGTGGGTCAGCACGGCCGAGTCGGCCTGCTGGGCGAACGAGCCCGGGTCGGCCTTGTCGCCCTTGTGCATGCCCGGACCCTTGGTCGTCGAGCCTGCAGCAACACCGATGTCGATGTTGTTGAAGGTCGCGTCCGCGTCCAGCTGGTCGAGGTCGATGTAAAGGTTCTTCGCCTCGACAGGCGTGCTACCGCCACCGGCCGACAGCTTCATCGACACATCGCCGAAGACCGGGACCGGAACGACTACCGACTGGCAGAGGTTCTTGATCTTGGCGTTCGAGAACCCCGAGACCGCCACCGGGACCTGCTTGCCGCCCTTCTGGGCGTCAATGGCTCCGTACTGAACAAATCCGGTGCCGTCCAGCCGGTCCGTAGTGACCTTGAACTGCTGGCCGGACACGCTGAACGACGCCGCGAGCGCACCCTGCGAGAGGGCAACGCCGATCGCGGCAGTAGCCGCGACGCTCGGCACCATGACGACGGCGAACCGCTTCCATCTGGTCCCGCCACGAGCCAGGGACTCCATGACTTTCCTCCTTCTCGGACGTACATCTCCGGTACGGGTCGCCTCAGTTGGGACAGCCCTACCTGGGATGGGAGAAGTGCTACGTCCTCGGGAAGGAGAGCGCCTGTCTCGGAGGCACAGCGTGTTCCGAATACCGGCGATCACCCCCGAGCGACAACCACTGGCCACGCTCTCGCGCAACCTCCTGGACAGGCCCTGCCGGGTGGGGCAGAGACCCCCCTGTCCACGGCCGGCGACATTGCCGCCGACCACTCGGTGGGGACCCAAGTACCCCGCGGCACCAACCGGATGCCGGGCTGCGGGAATGGACCGAGCCTGGCCGATCGTGGTCCATTCGAGGCCGCCGCACAAGGGGCTCGTTACTTGCGGGTAACGACCCGATAACCACGCCACGACCCACCGAAATCAACCGGACACACACGGTCGCCACTAACGGTGAGGGGACATTGGGCAATTGCGGACACAGTGCCGCAAGGAGGCCGCTCAGGCTTACTTGAAGTAACAGCGGCCACGATTACCAAGTTTTGGTAAAACGTGGCCGCCGAGTCGTTTGTTCGGTCAACTCATGGAGGTCGTACTGGTCAGAAGCGGGCGAGTTCGAAGACAGCGGGTCAGAACAGCACCCGGGCCAGCGCGGTACGCGCCGCCGTCACCCGCGGATCCTCCGCACCGATGACCTCGAACAGGTCCAGCAGCCGCAGCCTCGCGGCCTCCCGGTCGTCACCCGCCGACCGCTTCACCGCGTCGACCAGCCGGCTGAACGCGTCCTCGATGTGCCCGCCGACCAGGTCGAGGTCCGCGGCACGGATCTGCGCCTGCACATCGGCCGGATTCTCCGCGGCCTCCTGGCGCACCGCCTGCGGGTCCAGATCCTGCACCCGGCGCAGAAGTTCGGCCTGGGCCAGGCCGAGCTTGGCCTCCGGGTTGGCCGGGTCATCGTTGAGCACGTTCTTGTACGCCTGGACGGCACCGCCCAGATCGCCGTCGTCGAGCGCCTGGTTCGCGGCCTCCAGCAGCGCGTCGTAGGGACCGGCCGGGACCGGCGGGGCCTCGGCCTCCTCCGCCGGCTCGCCCGCGTCCTGCGCGTCGAGCGGCGCCCCCACGATGCCGAACTGCTGCTCGGCGGCCTGCACCAGTTGGTCGAGCACCTCGCGGATCTGCGACTCCGGGGCCGCGCCCTGGAACAGCGGGATCGGCTGCCCCGCGACGACCGCGAAGACCGCCGGGATGCCCTGCACCCCGAACTGCTGGAACAGCATCTGGTTGGCATCGACGTCGATCTTGGCCAGCACGAACTTGCCGGCGTACTCGCCCGCGAGGCGCTCCAGCAGCGGACCCAGCTGCTTGCACGGCTCGCACCACTCGGCCCAGAAGTCAATGACGACCGGGACCTCGGTGGAGCGCTGCAGGACGTCCTGCTGGAACCCCGCCTCGTCGACGTCGAACACCAGGCGGGCACCGCTCACGGGTGCCTGGCCCGTACGGGCGGCCTCGGCGCGTGCCTGCTCCGCCTTCTGCTTCGCTTCCCCGGCCGCCTTCACCGCTGCGAGGTCGACGACTCCACTCATGGACATATTGCGTGGCTGCATGGGTCCATCCTCCCCCCTGGGCGGGCCGTTCCGAAAAGCGATCCGGAAAGCACTGCGGTCGGCGACGCGGTCGGTACTGCGGCCCGCGGTGCGGACGGTCGGTCCGGTGCCCCCGCAAGGCCTTCGTGCCGGGCGGCGCACCCCGTCCGTACGCCCCGCCGGAATGCCGGCGTACGTCCGGGATCGCTGCCCGTTGCGGTCCCGAGGAGGACCGGTGTGCGGTCCCGAGGAGGACCGTCGTGCGCGGCCATGGGTCCCCACCCATGGCCAGTGGCTATCGCTCTTACGCTACGACCCGTAGCGTAACTGGCCGTCGCCCCTGCACAACAACCGGTTCCGGCCCCGTGGAGAGTGATCTGCCTCACAGGGGGCGCCGCCCGTACTCGCCGGTATGGTCGCCCGCATGCACCACGCCGCCAGCCCCCGGAAAGGCCGCACGGGCCGCCCCCGCAGCGCCGAGACCGATTTCGCGATCCTGCACGCGACCCGTACCGCGCTCGTCGATCTGGGCTGGGGGCGGCTCACCATGAGCGATGTGGCGGCCCGGGCCGGCGTCGCCAAGACGACGCTCTACCGCCGCTGGGCCAACAAGAACGAGCTCGTCGTGGACGCCGTGGCGGTCCTTTTCGACGAGCTCGAACTCCCCGACCGGGGGTGTCTGCAGTCCGACATCGAGGGCGTGGTGCTGCAGTTCGGCGCGCTGCTCGCGCGGCCGGAGACCAAGACGGCGCTGATGGCCGTGGTCGCCGAGTCCACCACCGACGAGGCACTGCGCGAACGGATCCGCTCGGCGATCGTCGACCGCCAGAAGCGGCTGGTCCTGCTCGGCCGCTCGCGTGCGCAGGCCCGTGGCGAGCTGCCCCCGGACACCCCCGGTGAGGAGGGCGAGCGGGCAGCGGCCCGCAACATGGACCTGATCTTCGATGTGATCGCCGGGGCGATCGTGCATCGCACCCTGGTCAGCGGTGAACCCGTGGATGCCGCGTGGGGGCGTGACTTCACCGCCCTCTTCCTCACCGGGCTGTCCGGCCTGGGCGACCAGGGCTGAGGCCGGAACCGGCCGCCCGGCCGCGGCGCGACACCGAGGTGCCCCGCCGCGGCGCCGGTCAGACCTGGTAGCGGTCCACCGCGAACAGCCGCAGGTTCCCGGCCACCCACTCCGACGTCCACTTCAGCCCCTGCTCCAGGGAGACCTCCGGCCGCCACGAAGCCCACTCGCGCGCCCGGGAGTTGTCCGACAGCAGCCGCTCGACCTCACTGCCGGCGGGCCGCAGCCGCGCGGTGTCCACCACCACCTCGGCCTCCCGTCCCGAGGCCGCTATCAGCGCCTCGGCGAGCGCCCCGATGGCGATCTCCCGCCCGGTGCCGAGGTTGACGACCTCGCCCAGCGCCCGGTCGCAGTCGGCCAGCGCGAGGAATCCGGCCGCGGTGTCCGTGACATAGGTGAAGTCACGGGTCGGGGTGAGCGAGCCGAGCTTGATCTGCCGGGCACCCGAGTGGAGTTGGGCCAGGATCGTGGGGATCACGGCGCGCGCGGACTGCCGGGGCCCGTAGGTGTTGAACGGCCGCACCACGGTCACCGGCAGCCCGAAGGCGTGCCGGTGCGACAGCGCCATCATGTCCGCGCCGATCTTCGAGGCGGAGTACGGCGACTGCGGCTGCAGCGGGTGGTCCTCGCCGATCGGCGCGGTCAGCGCGGTCCCGTAGACCTCACTGGTCGACGTGTGCACCAGCCGTCGCACCGCATGCCGCCGGCAGGCCTCCGCGACGTTCTCCGTACCGACCACATTCGTCTGCACATAAGCGCCCGGCGCGTCATAGCTGTACGGAATCCCGATCAGCGCGGCCAGATGGAAGACGGTGTCGCAGCCCGCGACCGCGTCCATCACCCGGCCCGCGTCGCGCACATCCCCCGCGATCATCTCGACCGGGCCGCCCGGCACGAGATAACGCGCCAGATTTCCCTTTTCGGCGTACGGCTTGTAGTGGACGAACGCGCGCACCTGGGCGCCGGCCTCCACCAGCATGTCGACCAGGGCCGAGCCGATGAATCCCTCGGCGCCGGTGACCAGGACCTGACGGCCCGTCCACTGCGTACTGCTGCTCATGCTGACTCCTTCATCGTGAGGGGGTGGTTGTCGTGCGGGTGGCCGGCCAGCGCCAGCACCTTGGCGGCCAGCAGCCCGGCGGCCCGCGCATGGGTACCGGGGTCGGCGGCCGCGCCCATCGCGGCGAGCCGGCCTGGATCGTCGAGAAGCGGGGTGACCAGCTCGTCCAGCCGCTCCGCCGAGGTCTGCGGATCGGGCAGCAGCAGCGCCGCCCCGGCGTCCGAGAGCACCCGTGCGTTATGTGTCTGGTGGTCGCCCGGCGCGTGCGGATACGGCACGAGGACGGCCGGCATCCCGATGGTGGCCAGCTCCGCGACGGTCGCCGAACCGGCCCGGCACACCACCAGATCGGCGGCGGCATACGCCAGATCCATCCGGTCCAGGTACGGCACGGCCTGGGCGACCGCGTCCCCGCCGTTCGCCGCCAGGAGGGCCCGGGTCTCCTCCAGGGCCGCGGGCCCGGTCTTGATCAGCAGCCGCAGGTCGGTACGCGACCGGTAGCGGCCGGCCAGGCCCACCGCCGCCTCGGTCAGCCGGGCCGCCCCCAGGCTTCCGCCGTTGACCAGCAGCAGCCGCGCCCCGTCCGGGACACCCAGGGTCCGCCGGGCGGTGGGCCGCAGCCCTGCCCGGTCCAGCTCGGCCAGCGGGCCCACCAGCGGCATCCCCACCGTCTCCGCCCGCTCACCGCCCGCCAGATGGTTCCGGCTGCGGTCGAAGGCGAGGGCGATGTGCGGGGTGAGCCGGGCCGCGAACTTGTTGGCCCGGCCGGGCACCGCGTTGGACTCATGGACCAGGCTCGGGAGCCCGGCCAGCCTGGCCCCGACGATCACCGGGGCGCTCGGATAGCCGCCCATACCGACCGCGACCTGGGCTTTCTGTTCCTTGAGGATCGTCCGGCACTGGGCACCCGAGCGCAGCAGCGCGGCCGGCAGCAGATAGCGTCGGGCGCCGAGCGAGGGGTCGAAGGGAATCATGTCGACGGTGTGCAGCCGGTATCCGGCCTGGGGGATCAGCCGTGTCTCCAGGCCGCGTTCGGTCCCGACGAAGGAGATCACCGCATCGGGCACGGCCCGGCGGAGCGCGTCGGCGAGAGCGAGTCCGGGATAGATGTGGCCGCCGGTGCCGCCCGCACCGATCACGACAGAGAGTGGTGTGCGCATGCTCGCCACGCTCGCGATGCGCCCTAAGAAGCTTCTAAGAGAGGTGTTTGGCAGCCTATGTCCATGCCGTCCACGCCCGGGAACACCCCCGCCGCCAAGATCCTCGTCGTCGACGACGAACCGGAGGTGCGCGCCGCCGTGGAGGACGGCCTCGCCGTGGAGGGCTATGAGGTACGTGGCGCCGCCGACGGCCTGGCCGCCCTCTCGGAGGTCGCCGGCTGGCAGCCGGACGCCATCGTCCTGGACGTGATGATGCCCGTCCTGGACGGCCTGGCCGTCTGCCGCCGGCTGCGCGCCCTGGACGACCGCACCCCGATCCTCGTCCTGACCGCGCTGGACTCGGTCAGCGAACGGGTCGACGGGCTCGACGCCGGCGCCGATGACTACCTCGTCAAACCGTTCGCCCTGGACGAGTTGGTGGCCCGCGTCCGGGCCCTGCTGCGCCGGGCCTCGACCACGGCCGTCGAGGACACCCGGTTCTCCTTCGGCGATCTGGTCGTCGACCCCATGACCCGCACCGGCCACCGGGCCGGCCGGCCGCTGGAGTTCAGCCGCACCGAATGGGCGTTGCTGGAACTGCTGCTGCTGCACCCCGGGCAGGTGCTGCCGCGCGAAGTGATCCTGGAGCGCGTCTGGGGCCGCGACTTCGGGCCTGACTCCAACTCCCTGGCCGTCTACATCGGTTATCTGCGCCGCAAGCTGGAGGCGGACGGCGAGCCGCGCCTCGTCCACACCGTGCACGGGGTGGGCTACCGCCTGGACCACGCGGAGGGCGCATGACCGGCACCCGCGGCCTGGGGGCCCGCTGGCGGCGCCGCCGCCCGCTGCGCGCCCGGCTGGCGCTGGCCGCCTCCTCCGCGGTGGCACTGGTGGCGGTCGGCGTCTGTGCGGCCGCGTTCTCCATCATCGACTACCAGATGACCCGTCAGCTGGAGCTGAACCTGACCCAGACGGCCACGCAGGCCATCCGGCAGCGCCACGACTGGGGCCCGACGGCAAGTGACACCCTCTGCCGATACCCGGCCTCGCCCTGTATCCAGATCGTGCCGTCCGACCCCGACAAGGACCCGCGCGAGCGGTATGAGCTGCCCGTCTCCGACGCCACCCGGCAGGTCGCCGACGGCCGGCACGCGGCGTTCTACAACAAGCTCACGGTGGCCGGGCAGCCGGTCCGCATGCTCACCATGCGCCTGGGGACCAAGGACGAGGCGGTGCAGGTCGCCCAGCGCTCCGACACCGTCGACCGAGGCGTACAACAGGCCGCCTGGGCGCTGTCCGCGGTCGGCGGCATCGGCGTCCTGCTGGCCGCCGCACTCGGCTACTGGGTGTCCCGTACGGGCCTGGCCCCGGTCGCCCGGCTCACCGCCACCGCGGAACGCATCGCCGCCACCCGCGACGCCCGCCACCGCATCGAACTCCCCGCGGGACCACCGGCCCGGGAGGACGAGGTCACCCGCCTCGCCACCAGCTTCAACACCATGCTCGGCGAACTGGAACAGTCCGTCACCGCCCAGCGCCGCCTGGTCGCCGACGCCTCGCACGAACTGCGCACCCCGCTGACGGCGCTGCGCACCAACGCCGAGCTCCTGGCCCGCGCCGACCGCCTGACCGACGCCCAGCGCGACCGCGCCTCGGCCGCGCTGGGCCGCCAGCTGCGCGAGGTCACCACCCTCGTCAACGACCTGATCGAACTGGCCCGTGACGAGGAGCCGCAGCCCCTGGTGGAGCAGGTACGCCCGGCCGCCCTCCTGGAGCACGCGGTGACCGCGGCCCGCGAACACTGGCCGGAGATCACCTTCAGCGCCGGAATCGACCCGGCAGCGGCCGGCCTCACGATCCCCGGAGTGCCGCCCCGCCTGTCCCGGCTGCTGTCCAACCTCCTCGACAACGCCGCGAAGTTCTCCCCGCCGGGCGGTCCGGTCGACACCGAACTCGCCGTCGTTTCAGGCGAGTTGGACCTGACGATCCGCGACCACGGCCCCGGCATCGCGGAGGACGACCTCCCCCATGTCTTCGACCGCTTCTACCGCGCCGAGACGGCCCGCGCCCTGCCCGGCTCCGGCCTGGGCCTGGCCATGGCCCGCCAGATCGCCCGCGCACACGGCGCCGAACTCACCGCCGAGCAGGCGCCGGGGGGCGGGGCGCTGTTCCGGCTGCGGGTGCCTGTCGCAACGCCGTAGAGCCGGTCACCGGCCGCCCTCAGCCTCTTTCTCCGCCGCCTTCTCCTCGACCTCCGCACGCACCGCCTGCCGGTCCTGCGGCGGCATCGACCGCCAGCTCTCCCGCATCCCGGAGATCCCGTCGGTGAGCGCCCGGTACCCGGACGGGTCGTCGAGGACGTCCTTCAGCTCCACCCGGCCACCGAGCATTTTGCGCGCCAGATCCTGCAGTGCGGGCGGCGCGGCCGGATTGCCCCGTACGGCTCGGAGCGCCTTGGTCAGGTGCTCGTTCTGCTCCTCCGAGAGGTCCTTGTCCTCGACGGGGTAGTCGCGGTCACCGGGGGCGGTGATGTCGTCGCTGCTGTTCATGGTTCGGGAGTTCCTCTCAGCCGAAGGCGTTGCGCGCCCGATCGGCCTCGGCCTGGCCGCTTTCGGTGGTGGGGGCGGGAGGAGGGGTGGGCGTGGCGCTGCGGGTGGAGGCATCGGTGGACGCCGATCCGCCGGACTCACCGGCCCCGCCGCCCGACGAGGACGAACCGCCGGACGAGGAGGCCGCAGACCGGGACCCGCCGCTCTCGGACGAGCCACCCGACCCGCCGCTTCCGGACGACGCGTCGGAGCCGCCGTCGGACGTACCGCCTTCGCCCGAGCCGTCGCCCTCGGCCGGTGCCTCTTTGTTCTTCGTGACGATCCCGGCGACTTCCGTCATCCCGGCGGCCTGCTCCTGCTGCCCCTCCCAGATCTTCTTCCCTCCGCCGGAGAAGTCGCCCTGCGCGACCTGCCCGACGCCCTGTCCCATGTGGTAGGCACCGGTACCGACCTTGCCGACGTCCTTGAGCTTGTCGCCGAATCCCACGTGGCCCTTGTCGTCGACGTCCACGACGGGCTTCAGCCCCGCCCGCCCGGCTTCCTTCCAGTCGAACCCGTCCTGCGCCCCGAAGTGGCTCTTGATGCCCTGGGTGGCGACGTTCTGCCCGAGCCCCTTGAGCGCGTCCTTGCCGATGTCCTTGAGCAGGTCCACGGCCATCTCTTTGGCGCTCTTGACGACCTTCTTCTCGATCGCCTCGGTGATGGCCTGGACGATCTTCTGCTTGGCCTCGTTGATGATCCTCCGGACGATCACCCGGGTCGTCGCCGTGGCCGCCGCCGCCCCGGCCTCGGAGGCCCCCAGCGTGACCGGCGCGGCCGCCTGGGCGATGGCGAACTCGACGGCCAGCGCGATGAGTTGGGCGATCACCGCGATCTTCATGACCATCACGATCGTGGCCACCACCTGGAGCACGACGGCGAGCACCTCGGCGGCCTCGATGGCCTCGTCCAGGTAGCCGCCGCCGTCGCCGTACTTCTTCCAGTTGTCGCCGAAGGCCTCGATCGCCTCACCGGAGTTGGCGCCGCGCACGGTGTTCGCGGCGGTGGTGCCCTCGGCCTGGTGCCGGCGAGCGGCGGCGGCGAAGCTGCTCCACGCCTCGGCCGCCTCCCGCATCTTGTCCTCGTCGACATTGGGCCACTGAAAGCCCAGCAGGTCGAGGATCCAGTCGACCTCGGTCGGCAGCATGATGGTGGCCACGGTGCGTAAATCCCCCGAAAGCGCGAATGCGTTGATGGTTATTGCGGATATCCGGCGGCGGACGCCGGTGAGGTGTCAGGTCGCGATATCGGGGCGGTTTGCCGCGTACTTCGCGAGATGGTCGTGCTGCTCCTGCTCGGTGGAGCCGTAATGCGCGCCCATCGCCTCAAGCTTGTTGCCGATCTTGGCGATCGCCTCACCGAGGTGGGGCATCGAATCGCAGATGCCCTCCGCCACCGGGCCGTAGAAGTCGTTGAAGGTACCGACGAAGTCGTCCTTGCCCCAGGCCTCACCGGGATCGCCACCCACAGCGGCCTTCAGCTTCTTGGCGGCCTCGCTGAAATCGGAACCGATATCCCCGAAGACACCACCCTGCGTCTTGAGCACGGCCGGATCCACGTCATAGCCGGAGCCTGCCACGAGCTTCCCTCCATACCATTAAAGATCAGATCATTTTGATGCCGTACGGTATCTCACGCCCGCCGGACGGAAGTGGGAGAAACGTGAAGGCCGTTCGCATCCGCATTGCTGACGACGATGCCTGTCGGACTCCCGGGGAGCGGGTTCCGTGATCCCGTCGGCGACCATGAAAGGGGTGCCGCACTCGTGTCCGAGCCTCGGCCCGCGTCCGGCGCGGTGTCATCGAGGCGCTGTGCGCAGGCGTGCTGCCGCCCGCTGCCGCCGCCGCGGCCCTCACCCTTTTCACCGTGCGGGGACTGACCACGACGGGCCCGACAGGTACACACGGAACCTTCACTGCGAAGGGGTGTTCCGAATGCCGCAACTCCACCTCACGGCAGCCCGGACGCCGGCCGCGGAGAAGTCAACCGCCGGTCAGCGCGGAAGGCCTGATCGCATGCCGGTTCCCGCCCGCTCCGGCGGTTTCAAAAAAGGACGCCCCTGGCGACGCACGACGCCGCCCGTCATGGAACATTCCCCTCACCACGACCTCACCGGAGCTCCCGGGAAAGGATGCCCAACATGCCCCAATTTCCCTCCACATCCACGATAAAGCGAGCGTGGGGGCGATTCCTCCATCTGGTCGCCATGATCATGCTCCTGGCGTTCAGCGTGGTTTTCGCCTGGCTGGGACTGGCCCAGGCGGGCGTTATGGGCACGCAGGGAACATTCACCGTCGAGGAGTGCCACCTCGTCCGGCACCACCACACCTCCGGTAAGCGCGGCACCGGTTCGACCACCGACTACACCTGCACGGGACGATTCCGCTCCGACGACGGAAAGGTCGTGGCCGAAAATTCCCAGATGAGTGGTCTGCAATCCAGCTATCCGAAGGCGTCCACCATCTCCAGCCAGCGCAGCGGCAATCAGGTCATCCTGCGCAACGACCGGGGCGCCGCGGTGAAATTCATCATCGCCTTTGCGGCTCTCCTCGTCGACGCCTTCGTCTTCTTCTGGTTTGTCACGCGTTTCGACAAGAACGGCCTGACCTTGAAGGAGACCTGGCGTACGACCAGGGGCACACCGACCCGCGCGATCGTGGTCGGCGTCTCGGCGGTGGCCCTCGTCGGGATCGCCGCCGGCACGGTCGGCGCCGTCGCGCTGCCCGGCTGAGCAGGCGGCCCGCGGGGGTTGGCCGGCGGTGCGCCCCAACCCCCGTCAGAACCCGGCCGGCTCCGTATAGACGCCCCACTCGTCCCGCAGCACCCCGCAGATCTCGCCGAGGGTCGCCTCGGCCCGTACGGCCTCCAGCATCGGCTCGATCATGTTGCCGCCGTCGCGGGCGGCTTCCAGCATCGCCTTGAGCGAGGTCTGGACCCGGGCGTCGTCACGGGACTGTTTGCGCTGTGCGAGCTCCCGCACCTGCTCGCGCTCGACCTCGTGGCTGACCCGCAGGATCTCCAGATCGCCGGTGACCGAGCCGTGGTGGCAGTTGACGCCGACGACCTTCTTGTCGCCCTTCTCCAGCGCCTGCTGGTACTGGAAGGCGGATTCGGCGATCTCGCCGGTGAACCAGCCGTCCTCGATGCCGCGCAGGATGCCGGACGTCATCGGGCCGATCGGGTGCTCGCCGTTCGGGACCGCCCGCCTGCCGCGCTCCTTGATCTGCTCGAAGATCTTCTCGGCGTCCGCCTCGATCCGGTCGGTCAGCGACTCGATGAACCACGAACCGCCGAGCGGGTCCGCGACGTTGGCGACGCCGGTCTCCTCCATCAGCACCTGCTGGGTGCGCAGCGCGATCTCCGCGGCCTGCTCGCTGGGCAGCGCGAGGGTCTCGTCGAGCGCGTTGGTGTGCAGCGAGTTCGTCCCGCCGAGCACGGCCGCCAGGGCCTCGACGGCGGTCCGTACGACGTTGTTGTACGGCTGCTGGGCGGTCAGCGAGACACCGGCGGTCTGGGTGTGGAAGCGCAGCCACTGCGCCTTGTCGCTCGTCGCGCCGTACACGTCCCGCATCCAGCGGGCCCAGATGCGGCGCGCGGCACGGAACTTGGCGATCTCCTCGAAGAAGTCCAGATGCGCGTCGAAGAAGAAGGACAGGCCGGGGGCGAAGGTGTCGACGTCCAGGCCGCGGGAGAGGCCCAGCTCCACATAGCCGAAGCCGTCGGCGAGCGTGTACGCCAGCTCCTGCCCGGCCGTCGCGCCCGCCTCGCGGATGTGGTAGCCGGAGACCGAGAGCGGCTTGTACGCGGGAATGCCGCGCGCACAGTGCTCCATCAGGTCGCCGATCAGGCGCAGATGCGGCTCGGGCTGGAAGAGCCACTCCTTCTGTGCGATGTACTCCTTGAAGATATCCGTCTGGAGGGTGCCGTTCAGCACACCCGGATCGATCCCCTGCCGCTCGGCGGCCACCAGATACATGCAGAAGACCGGGACGGCGGGTCCGCTGATCGTCATCGACGTCGTGACATCACCCAGCGGGATGTCCTGGAACAGGACCTCCATGTCGGCCGCCGAGTCGATGGCGACGCCGCAGTGCCCGACCTCGCCCAGCGAGCGCGGGTCGTCGGAGTCCCGGCCCATGAGGGTGGGCATGTCGAAGGCGACGGAGAGGCCGCCCCCGCCCGCCTTCAGGATCATCTTGTAGCGCTCATTGGTCTGCTCGGCATTGCCGAAGCCGGCAAACTGGCGGATCGTCCACGTCCGCCCGCGGTAGCCGGTCGGATACAGGCCCCGCGTGAAGGGGAACTCGCCCGGCCACCCGATCCGCTCGAACCCCTCGACCGAGTCTCCGGGCCGGGGCCCGTACGCCGGCTCGACGGGATCACCCGAGAGCGTGGTGAAGTCCGCGTCCCGCTTCCGGGCGGAGTCGTACCGAGCCTGCCAGCGGCGGCGGCCCTCATCGATCGCGTCAGCGTCCATGCTGCAAATTTACTTGGACGTCCTAGTACTTGTCGACGGGAGAGGGCCGTGAGTTGCCACACGCATCGTCGATGTCACGTTCCGTAATGGGTACCGGGCCACGCAAACGCGCCCGTCCGGCACAGGGACAGGCGCGTAGGGGGAGGTCGTAAGGGGTGCCATCGGACCGCGCCGAGGCGGACCGGGTGCGGTCAGACCTTCACCGGCTCCGGAGCGTCATCGGCGATCAGCGGCTCGATCTCCCGCACCACCTGGCGCTCCACGAAGAAGGCGGCGGTGGGGATCGTGCCCGAGATCAGCACCCACAGCAGCTTGCCGAACTTCCACTTGGCCTTGGAGCCCAGGTCGAAGGCGAAGACCAGGTAGATGATGTAGAGCACGCCGTGGATCTGCGAGACGACGAGGGTGAGGTCCTTGCCCATCCCGAAGCCGTACTTGAAAACCATGCACGTGCAGAGCACCAGCAGCATCACGGCGGTGATGTAGGCCATCGCCCGGTAGCGGGTCAGGACGCTTCGCTTCATGCCCCGAGCGTAACGACCCGTTCCGGGGCGATCTTCGCCGCCCCCCTGCGAACGCCGGGCCCGCCGGGGAGGGTGAGGACACCCGCTACTCGTCCTGGAAATCCGCCGCCGCCACCCGCAAGGGCCGCAGCATCGCGAAGATCTCCCCGCACTCCTCGGCGTCGTACGCCCTGAGTCCGAAGTCCATCTCCATCAGATCGCGGGTCGCCGCGTCACACACCTCGCGACCCTTCTGGGTGATGGTGGCGAGCGTGCCCCGGCCGTCGTTCGGGTTCGGCCGCTTGGCGACGAGACCGGACTTCACCAGCCGGTCGACGGTGTTGGTCACCGAGGTCGGATGCACCATCAGCCGCTCGCCGATCTTCGACATCGGCAGCTCACCGGCCTTGGAGAAGGTCAGCAGCACCAGTGCCTCGTAGCGGGCGAAGGTCAGCCCGTACGGCTTGACCACCGCGTCCACCTCGGCCAGCAGGATCTGATGGGCGCGCATGATCGAGGTGATGGCGGCCATCGAGGGCACGGCGCCCCACCGCTGCTGCCACAGTTCGTCGGCGCGCGCGATGGGATCGAAAGCAAGGCTGAGCGGCTTCGGCACGCTTCCGACCCTACCCGGCGCTCAAATGGTGGTCAGCCGTGTCTCAGTTTTCGGTATCGGGGAGCGGTCCGGCCGCCCCGCGCACCACTCCACCCGCCGCACGGACCGCTCCCGCCGGCCGTCCCGGCGCCGTACGCCGCACCTCCCGGATCACCGCCAGTACACAGACCACCCCCAGCACTCCGGCGGCCGGCATCACGACCCGCAGCGGTGCGTACTCCGCGGCGGCGCCGGCCAGCCCCATCGCCAGCCCCATCACCGTCATCCGCCCTGCCTGCATCACCGTCATCGCCTGTCCCAGCAGCTGCTCGGGGACCGCGGCGACGAACCAGCGGTCGACACCGAAGTTGTACGAGATCCCGGTGCCGGTCAGTACGAGCAGCAGCACCGCCCAGCCGAGCGACGGCTGCGCGGCGAAGCCGAGCGAGGGCAGGACGGCGAAGACGCCCATGGGGAAGGTCAGCCGGGTGCGGGCGTGCGGGCCGAGGAACGAGCCCGCCAGGCTCTCGGCGACCACCGCCCCGATGGGCATGCTGCACATCAGCAGCCCCATGCCGGCCGGGCCGACGCCGAGCAGACCGGCGTAGGCGATCAGCAGCGCTTCGGGGACGACGACGAACGCCGGCGGCAGCCAGGTCAGCAACAACAGCGCCCGCACCCGGCGGTCGGCCAGCAGCCGCCGGACCCCGCCCAGCGAGGCTCCCAGCAGCGCACCGCGCCCCTCGCCCCGCGCCACGTCGCGCGCCGGCCGCGCCAGGGTCCCCAGCCGCAGCAGCAGCGCCGAGCCGAGGAACGTACCCGCGGTGATCGCGAGCACCGCCCCCGGGGACACCACGGCGAGCAGCAGGCCCCCGGCCCCGAACCCGGCGAGCTGTGCGCTCTGGTTCACGATCCGGATCACCGAGCGCCCCAGGACGAACAACTCCCCCTCGCCGAGGATCTCCCCCAGCGTCGCGGCGCGGGTCCCGGCGAAGACCGGCGCGACGGCCGCGATCACACAGCGCAGCACCAGCAGGACCGCGACCGGCGTGCCCGGCGCCACCATCCCCGCCGCCGCCGGCGCGCACAGCAGATCGCAGCCGACCAGCACCCGCCGGGCCGGATACCGGTCGGCGACCGCGGACAGCAGCGTCCCGCCGAGGACGTACGGCAGCAGTCCCAGCGCAAACGTCAGGGCGCTCAGCAGCGGCGACGCGGTGAGCCGGAAGACGAGGACGGACAACGCGAGTTCGCAGACGACCACGCCCAGCGAGGACAGCAGATGCGCGGCGAAGACGAACCGGAACTCCGGGACGGCGAACACGGCGCGGTAGCCGTCCTCGCGGGCCTCGTCGGCGCAGGGTCCGGCGTCGGCGGCAGCGCCCTCATCGGGGCAGGCGGGAAGGCGGCCCGATGGCACGGGCCCGGCAGGGGAGGGCATGCACGCAGCCTGCCGGACGCCGGTTCCGCCCCGTATTGTTTCGGATGCAGCCGAATCCCGGGGCGGGGGGAGCGTGCACGGCCATGCCGGTGAACCTGCACTTCGGGGCCGACGACCTGCTCCGCATCCGGTTCGCCGTCTCACCGCTGTGCGAGACCCATGAGGCCGTCCGCACCCTGCGCCGCGCCAACCGGCACGGCTATCACGCGCCGTGGCTGCGCCGGATGCGCCAGGCGCTGGCCGGCCTGGATCTGATGCCGCTGTGGCTCTTCATGCCGTCGTCGGGCTACACACCGGACTTCCTGGGCCGCCCGCCGGAGACCCCGATGGCCGGCTTCGACGAGGAACTGGGGCGGCTGCGCGCCACCGACCCGGCCCTGGCCCGCGCCGAGATGGCCAAGTCGCTGGCGGGCACGCCGGGTGCCGCACAGTCGGCGCGCGGCCGGGCGGCGCTGGCGGATCCGGCGCGGGCCGTACACGAGCTGGCCCAGGTCACCGAGCGGGCCTGGCGGACGCTGATCGCCCCGGACTGGCCGCGGCTGCGGGCGCTGCTGGAGGCCGAGATCGCCTATCGGTCGCGCCAGTTGGCGGGCGGCGGACTGCAGCGGCTGTTCGCCGATCTGCACCCGCGGCTGTCCTGGTCGGGCGGGACACTCACGGTCCGCACCCGTACCGACATCGCCCGGATGCAGGATCTGGACGGCCGCGGGGTGCTGTTGCTGCCCAGCGTCTTCGTCTGGCCGGACGTGATCAGCGGATTCGACCCGCCCTGGCAGCCCACCGTCATCTATCCGGCGCGCGGCATCGGCGGGCTGTGGACCGAGCCGGAGACGGGCCCGGCGCTGGCGCGGCTGCTGGGGGCGAACCGCGCCGCCGTACTGGCCGCCCTCGACGCGCCGTCGACCACAACGGCCCTGGCCCACCGGCTCGGTCTGGCGCCGTCCTCCGTCTCGGTGCACCTGTCCGTGCTGCGCGACGCCGGTCTGCTGGCCTCGCGCCGGCACGGACACCAGGTGCTCTACGAGCGCACACCGCTGGGGATCACCCTGGCGGCGGGAGGGTGAAGCCCGGACGGGCGCTCAGGGGTGTCCCGCGGACGGCTCAGGAGCGGCGGGCGTCGCCGTCCGCGAGGTACCGCTCCACGGTCTCCACCTTCGAGGTCAGTCCGTCCGTGACGCCCGGCCGGATGTCGGCCTTGAGCACCAGGGAGACCCGCCCGGAGCGCGCCTCGACGGCCGCGACCGCGCGCTTGACGACGTCCATGACCTCGTCCCACTCACCCTCGATGGAGGTGAACATCGCGTCCGTGCGGTGCGGCAGCCCCGATTCGCGGACGACCCGGACCGCGTCGGCGACGTACTCGCCGACGTCCTCGCCGACACCCAGGGGGCTCACGGAGAAGGCGACGATCATGCGTTCAGGACCCCTTCCTTGCGGGCGCGGGCCGCGATCACGCCGGCCTCTTCTTCGCGCTTGAGCACCTTGTCCCCGTAGAGGCCGCCGAACGGCAGGATCGCCAGCACGAAGAAGAAGGCGACGCGCTTGGCGGGCCACTTCGTGCGGTTCCACACGTCCAGCAGCAGGACCACGTAGGTGATGAAGAGCAGGCCGTGGATCAGGCCGAGCGGCATCACCAGGGAGTCGTAGTCGAAGGCCAGACGGAAACCGGTGCCGAAGATCAGCAGCGCCGGGAAGGAGAGCGCCTCCGGGATGGATGCCAGGCGCAGTCGGTGCAGGGCGGCGGCGGTCTTGATGTCCACGGGAACCTCGTTCGGGTGGCGGGCGAGGAGCACTGCTTGTGCAAGAGTTCACAAGCTTCGCCCCATTGTTACAGCCGTCTCGGCGATCACCGCGCCGGGGGGAGGTACGGGACGCCCCGGGCCGGCGCCCGGCGGAGATCAGGGCGATATCAGGGCCGAAGGACCTGCCCCGCGCGGCCGCGGCCGACTACCGTCTGACCCGTGGCTCAGTTTCGGCTCCAGGGGAGCAAGGTGCTCGCCGTCGACATGACGGGCGACGCCGTCAAGGCGAAAAACGGTGCGATGGTCGCGTACGACGGCCAGATGTCGTTCAAGAAGATGTCCGGTGGCGGCGAGGGCCTGCGCGGCATGGTCACCCGGCGGCTCACGGGCGAGCAGATGGCCGTGATGGAGGTGAAGGGCCACGGCACCTGCTTCTTCGCCGACCGCGCCAGCGAGATCAACTTGGTGCAGCTGCAGGGCGAGAAGCTGTACGTCGAGGCCAGCAATCTGCTGTGCACGGACGCCGCGCTGCGGACGGGCACGACCTTCACCGGCCTGCGCGGCGCCTCCCAGGGCAACGGCCTGTTCACCACCACCGTCGAGGGCAGCGGCCAGGCGGCGATCACCTCCGACGGCCCCGCGGTGGTACTGCGGGTCACCAAGCAGTACCCCCTCCAGGTCGACCCGGGTGCGTATGTCGCCCACACCGGCGACCTCAAGCAGCACTTCCAGTCCGGGGTGAATTTCCGCACCTTCCTCGGGGAGGGCTCCGGCGAGGCCTTCCAGATCCGCTTCGAGGGCGAGGGTCTGGTCTACGTCCAGCCCAGCGAGCGCAACACCGTGGGAGGTGAGGTCTGATGCCGTTCACGGTGCTCAACTCCCGCATGGTGGAGGCCAGGATCGGGCCGGGCCAGCGGCTGTTCAGCCAGCGCGGCGCGATGCTCGCCTACCGGGGCGACGTCAATTTCACCCCGAACATCCAGGGCGGCCAGGGCGGTGTCGGCTCGATGATCGGCCGCCGGATCGCCGGTGAGGCCACCCCGCTGATGACCGTCGAAGGCACGGGAACGGTCATGTTCGGCCACGGCGGCCATCACGTCCATGTCGTCGACCTGACGGGCGAGACGCTCTACGTCGAGGCCGACCGGCTGCTGGCCTTCGACGGCTCGCTCCAGCAGGGCACGATGTTCATGGGCTCGCAGGGCGGGGTGATGGGCATGGTGCGCGGCCAGGTCACCGGCCAGGGCCTGTTCACCACGACCCTCAAGGGCGTCGGCTCGGCCGCGGTGATGGCACACGGCGGCGTCATCGAGCTGCCGATCACGTCCCAGCGCCCGGTCCATGTCGACCCGCAGGCCTATGTCGCCCACCGCGGCGACGTCCGCAACAAACTGTCCACGGCGCTCGGCTGGCGCGACATGGTCGGCCGCGGCTCGGGCGAGGCCTTCCAGCTGGAGCTGTCGGGACAGGGCACCGTCTACGTACAGGCGTCGGAGGAAAAGCTGTGACCGGTCCCGTCGTCCACGACGCCTCTTCGCTCCCCTCCGACGACAACGTCAACGCGTACGCCTTCAGTGTCGAGCTGAACGGCCAGTGGTTCCTGCAGAAGGGGAAGATGATCGCCTACTACGGGCAGATCGACTTCCACGGCATCGGGCACGGCCGCCTGGACCGCCTGATCGCCGGAAGTTTCCATTCGCCATTGCACGCCGCGGACTGGGTCGTCGCCGAGGGCCGCGGAAAGATGCTGCTCGCGGACCGTGCCTTCGATGTGAATTCCTTCGATCTGGAGGAAGGCAACCTCACGATTCGCTCGGGCAACTTGCTTGCATTTCAGCCATCTCTCGCACTGAAACAGTCGATCATCCCGGGCTTCCTCACCCTCATCGGGACGGGCAAGTTCGTGGCCGCTTCCAACGGCCCGGTGGTCTTCGTGGAGCCGCCGATCCGGGTGGACCCGCAGGCGCTCGTCGGCTGGGCCGACTGCCCCTCCCCGTGCCACCACTACGACCACCAGTACCTGCGGGGATTCCTGGGCGGGCTGCGGGCGCACACCGGAATCGGCGGCGCGTCCGGCGAGGAGCACCAGTTCGAGTTCATCGGCGCCGGCACGGTCCTGCTGCAGTCCACCGAGCAGCTGATGCCGGAGCTGGCAACTGGGGCGGTACCGAACGAGGCGGGCGTTCCGGGCGGGGGTGGACACGCTCCGCAAAGTGGCTCACAACTGCCCCAGCTCCCTGGCAACCTCGGGAGCCTCCAGCGCCGCTTCGGGCTGTGAGCGGTACTCTGCGGACGGTGACCTCGAACGTCTGACCAACGTCCGCCCCCGGCCGCCGGTGTCACCACCTTCAGCTGATTAATTCACTATTCAACTTTCACGGGTAGAATCATTCCATGACGACCGACAGCGACACCCCCTGGCTGACCGACCAGGAGCAGTGTGCCTGGCGCACCCACCTGGACGTCAGCAGGCTGCTGATGCACCAACTCGAACGCGATCTGCAGCCGTTCGGCCTGACGAACAATGACTACGAGATCCTGGTCAACCTCTCTGAGGCCGAGGACCGACGGCTCCGGATGAGCGACCTGGCAACCAGCACCCTGCAGTCCAAGAGCCGTCTCTCCCACCAGATCACCCGGATGGAGAACGCGGGTCTGGTGCGCCGCGAGAGCTGCGAGTCGGATCGCCGCGGCCTCTACGCCGTGCTCACCGACGAAGGCTGGGACACCATGCGCCGGGTCGCCCCGCACCATGTCGCCTCGGTCCGCAAGCACTTCATCGACCTGTTCACCACCGACCACCTCCAGGCGCTGCGCACCTCGCTCGCCCCCGTCGCCGAGCACCTGCGCAAGGAGCGCGGCGGCCTCTGACCGCCCGGCCTCGGCCCCCTGACCGGGCCGAGGCCCCGCGGCCCCGGGCCGCGGCGGGTCAGTCGGCCACCGGCAGCCGCAGCTCGAACACCGACCCCGCGCGCACGGCCAGCGAGCCACCGTGCCGCACCGCGACGTCCCGCGCAATGGCCAGCCCCAGCCCGGCCCCGCCGTCGTCCCGTGCCCGCGCGTCATCGAGCCGCACGAACCGCTCGAAGATCCGCTCCCGCTCGCCTTCCGGCACCCCGGGTCCGTCGTCCTCGACCCGCAGCACCACCCACTCCCCCTCGCGCACCAGGCCCACCCGCACGGACGAGACGGCATGCCGCTGCGCATTGTCGAGCAGATTCCCCAGCACCCGCCCCAACTGGCCGCGGGACCCGGTCACTTCCCCGCTCGCCGGCTCCCCCACGCGCACCGGGATCCGGTCCGCGATCCGCTGCGAGCTCTCCTCGCGCACCATCGCCGCCAGATCGACCCGGGCATCCGCCGGCCGCTCCCCCGCATCCAGGCGCGCCAGCAACAGCAGATCCGCCGCCAGCCGCTGCAGCCGTACGGTGTCTTCCACCGCACCCGGCACATCCAGCAACTCCGGGTGTGCCACCCCCACTTCGAGCTGGGTGCGCAGACTCGCGATCGGGCTGCGCAGCTCGTGCGAGGCGTCCGCGACGAACCGCCGCTGCCGCTCCACGGACGACTCCAGCGCCGCCAGCGTCTCGTTGGTCGTCCGCGCCAGCCGGCCGACCTCGTCCTGCGACGACGGCACCGGCACCCGCCGGCTCAGATCCGTACTCGCCGTGATCGCGGCCATCTCCCCGCGGATCCCCTCCACCGGCCGCAGCGCCCGCCGGGTCACCAGCCAGGTCACCCCCGCCACCACCACGAGCAGCAGCGGCAGCCCGCTCAGCATGGCCGTCCGCACCGACCCCACGGCATCCTGCTCCGGCTCCAGCGGCGACCCCGCCCGCACCGTCGCCTTCTCACCACGGGTGTCCTTGGCCTCCACCAGCGCGAACCGGTAATCGGCCACCTTCCCGTCGACGTTCGCGGTCCCGTCCCGGTGATCGACATCCCCGTCGACCTCACCGGGCTTGAGCCCACGCCTGTCATCGTCGTCGTCATCGCCCGACACCCCCGGCCCGACGCTCCCCGCCCCCTGCTTCGCGCCGCCGACCGGCTTCCCGTCGACCGCGCGCACCTCCTCGCCGACCGCCAGCACCCGTCCGTCCTCATCGGCGACCACCACCGGATGGTCCTCGCCGTCCGGCAGTTCCAGCTTGTCGTACGGCGTACCCGTCGCGATCTTCGAGGCCACCTCCCGCGCCGCGACCTCGGCCTGCAGCCCGGCCTGCTCCTGCAGATTGCCGCGCAGCACCAGCAGCACCGCCGTCCCCGCCGCGATCAGCGCCAGGGCCACCACCACGGTCGCGCCGGCCGCCGCCCTGGCCCGTACGGAGCCCAGCACCCTACGCACCGGCCACCAGCCGGTATCCCGCGCCGCGCACCGTCACGATGTGCCCGGCGCCGAGCTTGCGCCGCAGTGCGCTCACATACACCTCGATGATGTTGACATCGCCCTCGTAGGCGAAGTCCCAGACGTGCTCCAGGATCTCCGCCTTGGAGACCACCTCCCCCGCCCGCAGCGCCAGCTGTTCCAGCACGGCGAACTCCTTCGTCGTCAGCGCCACTTCGGCACCGTCCCGCTCCACCCGCTGCGCGCCCTGGTCGAGGGTCAGCGCCCCCACCCGCAGCACCGGCAGCGCACTCCGGCCGTGCCGGCGCAGCAGCGCCTTCACCCGCGCCACCAGGACCACATACGAGAACGGCTTGGTCAGATAGTCGTCGGCGCCGGTGTCCAGGCCCTCGGCCTCGTCGTACTCGCCGTCCTTGGCCGTCAGCATCAGCACCGGCACGTCATGGCCGGCGGCCCGCAGCGCCCCGCACACGCGGTAGCCGTTCATCCCCGGCAGCATGATGTCGAGCACGATCAGGTCATAGCCGTCCGCCGTCGCCCGGCGCAGCCCCTCCAGGCCGTCGTGCACCACGTCGACCGCGTACCCCTCGGCCATCAGACCCTTGGCCAGCGACAGTGCCAGCCGCTTCTCGTCCTCCACGATCAGGAGACGAAAGGGACGGCGCGCGGCGTCTCCGGGAGGGCGGTGGCGCGTGACGGGCGGGTACATGCGCTCACCATGCCACCCCGTAGCTGAAGCCCGCTTCAGGTGCCTTCAGCGTCCCTTCAGCTTCGTTCGGCCAGTGTGTGGGCACAGCCGATCGCAAGGGGAGAACACATGAAGCGCCGACTCATCATCGCCACCGCCGCCGCGGCCGCCCTCGTCGCGGGCGGCACGGTCACCGCCGTCGCGGTCAGCAACGACGGCGGCGCCGGCACCCCGTCCGGCCACCCGCTCTCGGCACAGCCGGCCGCCCAGCACGCGGGGTCGCACGGCTCGGGCACGGCCCAGGTGCAGGACGGTTCGTCCAGCATCCGGATGCAGGACGACGACGCGAACGGCCAGGAGGAGATCCGCGAGGCCAACGCCGCCAAGGTGACCGCACCGGACGTCGCGGCCGCCGCCCTGAAGGCCGTCCCCGGCACCGTGACCGGTCTCGACCTGGACGCGGACCGCCCCGGCCTGGTCTGGGACGCGGATGTCCTGGGCAAGGACGGCACGTGGCACGAGATCACCCTCGACGCCGGCAATGCGCGGGTTCTGAACCAGCACGTCGACCACGAGGACGACGACGACCACGCCCGGGAGCGGGCCGCCGTCAAGAACGCCAGGACCGACGCCGCGGCCGCCGCGCGTACCGCCGCGGCCTCGCACGGCACGGTGACCTCCGTCGAGCTGGACGACGACCACCGGGCGAAGGCCGTCTGGGAGGTCGAGACCGTCACGAAGGACGGCAAGGAGCACAAGCTGCTGGTCGACCCGCAGTCCGGCAAGCTGAGCGCCGCACCGCACCACGCGGACGACGACGACAACGACGGTTCGGACGACTGACGCCGGACGCCGCCTCCGACCGGCCCTCGCCCACGATGCTGTGGGCGGGGGCCGGTGGCGTGGCTTGTGACGGGGACCGGTGGCGTGGCTTGAGGCGGGGCCGGTGCGTGGCTGGGGTCTCCGGTGCGTGGCAGGGGCCGGTGCATGGCTGGGGTCTCCGGCGCGTGGCCGCTTCGCCGTTCGGCTCCGTGCGCGTTGCCGGTGGCTGGGGCCGTTTCGCCTCTTCCCCGCGGGTGGTGGGCCGGAGGGGACGCCCGGTACCCCGTCCTCGGCGCGGGCGGCCCTGGTACGAGCGGAAGGCACCCCGGCGTTCGCTCCGGTCCTGCGGGCGGGGCACCGGACATCCCCTCCGACCGCCGCACGTCGGCGACCGTCCCGCCGTACCGATGACCGTCACGGCCACCGCGCTCGCCCCTTGCCAGGGCACTGGGCAACGGCCAGGTTCGAGCCGCACCAGGACTTGGCAGGGCGGGTCTGCTGCACGATCAGGTGACATCTGAACTGGCTTGCCCTGTAGGGCGGGTGGAAAGGATGTCGCTGTGCCCAAGCCTTATCCGGAAGAGTTCCGCCAGGACGTCGTGCGGGTCGCGAGAAACCGCGGCCCGGGCGTGACGGTGGAGCAGGTGGCCACCGACTTCGGAGTCCACCCGATGACGTTGTGGAAGTGGATGCGCCGGGCGGATATCGACGACGGGACCAAGCCCGGGGTGACCAGCCAGGAGAGCGCGGAACTGCGGGAAGCACGTCGGCGGATCAAGCTGCTGGAGCAGGAGAACGAGGTCCTGCGCCGGGCCGCGGCCTACCTGTCACAGGCACATCTGCCGGGAAAATGATCTACCCGCTCGTGAAAGAGCTGGCCGTTGACGGGGTGCCCGTCACGGTCACGTGCCGGGTGCTCAAGCTCGCCAGACAGCCCTACTACCGCTGGCTGGGCAAGCCGGTTGCCGACGCCGCGCTGGAGGAGGCATATCGCGCGAACGCCCTGTTCGACGCCCACCGCGACGACCCGGAGTTCGGCTACCGGTTCCTGGCCGATGAAGCCCGTGGTGCCGGAGCCGGCATGGCCGAGCGCACCGCGTGGCGGATCTGCCGGGACAATCGCTGGTGGAGTGTCTTCGGGAAGAAGCGCGGCCGGAGCAAGAAGGCCGGCCCGCCAGTGCACGACGATCTCGTGAGCCGCAACTTCACCGCGACCGGCCCGAACCGGCTGTGGCTCGCCGACATCACCGAACACGCCACCGGCCAAGGCAAGCTGTACCTCTGCGCGATCAAAGACGTCTTCAGCAACAGGATCGTGGGCTACTCCATCGATGCGCGGATGAAGTCCCTCCTCGCCGTAGCCGCCCTGGACAACGCCGTGGCCCGACGCAACCACGTCGCCGGGTGCATCCTGCACAGCGATCGCGGATCACAGTTCCGGTCCCGGAAGTTCGTCCGAGCCCTCGACCACCACCGGATGGCCGGATCGATAGGGAGAGTCGGGGCGGCCGGCGACAACGCGGCCATGGAGTCCTTCTTCAGCCTGCTGCAGAAGAACGTCCTCGACCGCCGGACCTGGGCCACCCGTGAAGAACTGCGGATCGCGATCGTGTCCTGGATCGAGAGGACCTACCACCGGCGCCGCAGACAAGCCGCACTCGGCCGGCTGACACCCGTCGAATTCGAGACCGTCATGACCACACCGGCCCTCCAGGCCGCGTGAACGAACCTGTCACCCGAACCTGCATCAGCCCCGGCACCGGCCGGGCGTGCAGATTTTTGGCCGCCCAGCCATCGTCATCGGGCCGGCCACACCCCACGTGTGCCCTGACCGGAGCCGGCCTGCGATCGCGGCATGTGATCGGTAGCAGACGGTGCCGCCGGGCCGCGGACGGGAACGGGCGTAGGTCGGAGGGGATGTACCGGAGCCCGCCCGCAGGACCGGAGCGAACGCCGGGGCACTCAATTCCACGGACCAGGGCCGCCCGCGCCGAGGACGGGCTCCGGTGCGTCCCCTCCGACCCCCGCGGCAATCACCGACCCCGCAAAACCCCG
The DNA here is from genome assembly GCF_043200375.1 of Streptomyces sp. NPDC048434. Taxonomy (NCBI): domain Bacteria; kingdom Bacillati; phylum Actinomycetota; class Actinomycetes; order Kitasatosporales; family Streptomycetaceae; genus Streptomyces; species Streptomyces sp. NPDC048434. Next base: position 26,853 of record NZ_JBICXQ010000025.1, read on the forward strand.
GCCCCCACCGGCCCAAGGTCAAAAAGCAAACCCGCAGCCCCGACCCGGACCCACCCAGGCACGAGCCACCAGACACCAAGCCACGGCAAGCGGCAAGCGGCAAGCGGCAAGCGGCAAGCGGCAAGCGGCAAGCGGCAAGCGGCAAGCGGCAAGCGGCAAGCGGCAAGCGGCACACACAAACCCGGACCACGGCCCAGCCGCAACGCCGCCCCGCCCCTCGGTCTCAGTCCCCGTTCGTCAGACCGTCGACCAGCTCGTCGGCCGCCCGGTACGGATCCGTCTCGCCGGAGACGATGCGCTCGGCCAGTGCGTCCAGGCGGCGGTCGCCCCGGAGATCGCCGATGCGTTCGCGCAGCGCCGTGACCGCGATCGTCTCGACCTCGTGGGCCGCGCGGGAGCGGCGCCGCTCGGCGAGGACGCCGCGCTCCTCCATCCAGGCCCGGTGCTTCTCCAGCGCCTCGACGACCTCGTCGACGCCCTCGCTGCGTGCCGCCACCGTCTTGACGATCGGCGGCCGCCAGTCACCGGGCGTACGGGATTCGCCCAGCCCCAGCATGTGGTTGAGCTCGCGGGCGGTGGCGTCGGCCCCGTCCCGGTCCGCCTTGTTGACGACGTAGACGTCGCCGATCTCCAGGATTCCGGCCTTGGCCGCCTGGATGCCGTCGCCCATTCCGGGAGCGAGCAGCACCACGCTCGTATCGGCCTGCGAGGCGATCTCCACCTCGGACTGGCCGACGCCGACCGTCTCGACGAGGACCACGTCGCAGCCCGCCGCGTCCAGTACCCGGATCGCCTGCGGCGCGGCCCACGCCAGGCCGCCCAGATGGCCCCGGGTGGCCATCGAGCGGATGTAGACGCCGGGATCCGAGGCGTGCTCGCTCATCCGTACGCGGTCGCCGAGGAGCGCGCCGCCGGAGAACGGCGAGGACGGGTCGACGGCGAGGACGCCGACCCGTTTGCCCGTCTTGCGGTACGCCGTCACCAGCGCGGAGGTGGTGGTGGACTTCCCGACGCCGGGCGAGCCGGTCAGCCCGACCACATAGGCGTTGCCGGTGAGCGGCGCCAGGGCCGCCATCACCTCGCGCAGCTCCGGTGACGCCCCCTCCACGAGGGAGATCAGCCGGGCCACGGCCCTCGGCCGGCCCTGCCGTGCCTGCTCCACCAGCTGTGGGACGTCCACCATCGCTGCTCGGCTCCTTCGGTTCGCTCGTACGCGAATCGGCCCGCTCGCACGCGTCCGCGTACGAGTTCCCGCTTACTTACCCGGTACGCGAATGATCAGCGCGTCGCCCTGACCGCCGCCACCACAGAGCGCGGCGGCACCCACGCCGCCACCCCGCCGGCGCAGCTCCAGCGCGAGATGCAGCACGATGCGGGCTCCGGACATCCCGATCGGGTGACCCAGCGCAATGGCGCCGCCATTGACATTCACCTTTTCCGGCGACACCCCGAGGTCCTTCATCGACTGCACGGCAACGGCCGCGAACGCCTCGTTGATCTCGATCAGGTCAAGATCGCCGACGGTCAGTCCGTCCTTGCCCAGCGCGTGGTTGATCGCGTTGGACGGCTGGGACTGGAGCGAGTTGTCGGGGCCGGCGACATTGCCGTGGGCGCCGATCTCCGCGATCCATTCGAGACCGAGTTCCTCGGCCTTGGCCTTGCTCATGACGACGACCGCGGCGGCGCCGTCGGAGATCTGCGAGGAGGTGCCCGCGGTGATCGTGCCGTCCTTGGCGAAGGCCGGACGGAGCTTGCCCAGCGACTCCGCGGTGGTCTCGCCGCGGATGCCCTCGTCCTTGCTGAAGACGACCGGCTCGCCCTTGCGCTGCGGGATCTCCACGGGGGTGATCTCGGCCTCGAAGAGCCCGTTCTTCTGGGCGGCGGCGGCCCGCTGATGGGAGCGCGCGGCGACCTCGTCCTGCTCCGGCCGGGCGATGCCCAGCCGGGTGTTGTGCTTCTCGGTCGACTCGCCCATCGCGACGCCTTCGTAGGCGTCCGTGAGGCCGTCGTGGGCCATCGCGTCGAGCATCTCCACCGCGCCGTACTTGAAGCCCTCACGGGACTTCGGAAGCAGATGCGGGGCGTTGGTCATGGACTCCTGGCCGCCGGCGACGACGACGTCGAACTCACCGGCGCGGATGAGCTGGTCGGCCAGCGCAATGGCGTCGAGACCGGAGAGACAGACCTTGTTGACGGTCAGCGCGGGGACGCTCATGGGGATACCGGCCTTGACGGCTGCCTGGCGTGCCGGGATCTGCCCTGCCCCGGCCTGGAGAACCTGGCCCATGATCACGTACTGCACCTGGTCGCCACCGATGCCCGCCCGGTCCAGTGCGGCCTTGATGGCCACGGCGCCCAGGTCGGCGCCGGAGAAGGTCCGCAGGGATCCCAGGAGCCGCCCCATGGGGGTGCGCGCTCCCGCCACGATCACTGAGGTGCTGCCGTTCGTGCCGTTCGTTGCAGACATGCGGTGCGGCCTTCCTTTGCAGGGAAGTTAACGAGGGTTCCCGTCAATGTACTGAGCGGTACGCGCCGGGTCACCGGCAAGCGGGTGTGATCGCGCGCACGTTGCGTAACCAGCCATGCGGGCGGTGCACTGGACCCATGCTGACGCGAATCGACCACATCGGGATCGCCTGTTTCGACCTCGACAAGACTGTCGAGTTCTACCGTGCCACGTACGGCTTCGAGGTGTTCCACACCGAGGTCAACGAGGAGCAGGGAGTCCGGGAAGCCATGATCAAGATCAATGAGACGTCGGACGGAGGCGCCTCGTATTTGCAGCTCCTGGAGCCCACCCGCGAGGACTCCGCGGTGGGCAAGTGGCTTGCCAAGAACGGCGAGGGCGTGCACCACATCGCCTTCGGCACCGCGGACGTGGACGACGACTCCGAGGCCATCCGCGGCAAGGGCGTCCGGGTCCTCTACGACGAGCCCAGGACGGGTTCGATGGGGTCCCGGATCACCTTCCTGCACCCCAAGGATTGTCACGGAGTGCTCACCGAACTCGTCACCGCAGCGCCCGCCACCTCAGAAGACCACTGACCATCGCCTTCCCCGGCCGGTAGAGTGCAGCCTCGGCCGGGGTACGGGAGTGGGGCTCGGTCCATACTCTGCCGATGATCTGACACCATTTCTTCGGAAGGGTCAGCTCCGATGGGCGCGAGTCCGGTACGACGTGACGTGTACGGGACGAGCGCCGCAGGACCGGAGACGGCCGCCACCATGACCAGGGGACGGATGGGACCGCGCAGTGCGGGGCAACGACCGCTACGAGGCTGACGACCACCTCTCGCAGTTCGAGGCCGAGATGGAGCGGCTGAAGAGCGAGCGGGACAAGGCCGTTCAGCACGCCGACGACCTCGGCTACCAGGTCGAGGTGCTGCGCGCCAAGCTCCACGAGGCGCGCCGCAACCTCGCGACCCGCCCTGCCTACGACAACGTCAGTCATCAGGCGGAGCAGCTGCTGCGCAATGCGCAGATCCAGGCGGACCAACTGCGTACGGACGCCGAGCGCGAGCTTCGCGAGGCGCGGGCGCAGACCCAGCAGCTGTTGCAGGAGCAGGCCGAGCGGCAGTCCCGGCTTGAGGGCGATCTGCACGCCGAGGCGGTCACCCGGCGCCAGCGGCTCGACGAGGAGCTCAACGAGCGCCGGCAGACCGTCGAATCGCATGTCAACGAGAACGTCGCCTGGGCCGAGCAGCTGCGTGCCCGTACGGAGTCGCAGGCCCGTCGGCTGATGGAGGAGTCCCGCCGGGAGGCCGAGCAGGCGCTGTCGGCCGCGCGGGCCGAGGCGCAGCGGCTGGCCGAACGCGCCCGTGAGCGGCTCGGCACCGAGGCCGAGGAGGCCCGCACCGAAGCGGAAAGCATCCTGCGCCGCGCCCGGACGGATGCCGAGCGGCTGCTGAACGCCGCCTCCAACCAGGCCCAGGAAGCCACCGATCAGGCCGAGCAGCTGCGCACCAGCGTCGGCACCGAGTCGGAGGATGCGCGCCGGCAGGCCGCGGAGCTGACCCGCACCGCCGAGGCCCGCGTCCAGGAGGCGGACAAGGCGCTGCGCGAGGCGCGCGCCGAAGCCGAGAAGCTGGTCGACGAGGCGCAGCAGAGCGCCACCAAGCGGCTGACGGCGGCTGAGTCGGACAACGAGCAGCGCACCCGTACGGCCAAGGCGGAGATCGCCCGGCTGGTCGGTGAGGCCACCAAGGACGCCGAGGCGCTCAAGGCGGAGGCCGAGCAACTGCGGGAGGACGCCCGCACGGAGGCCGACCGGCTGATCGCCGAGGCGCAGGAGTCCGCCCGGTCCCAAGCGTCGGAGGACGCCGCGGCACAGCTGGCGAAGGCCGCACGCACCGCCGAGGAGGTGCTGACCAAGGCCTCGGAGGACGCCAAGGCCACCACCAAGGCGGCCGCGGAGGAGGCCGAACGGCTGCGCAGCGAGGCGGAGTCCGAGGCGGACCGGCTGCGCGAAGAGGCACATGACACCGCGACCCAGCTCAAGGGCGCGGCGAAGGACGACACCAAGGAGTACCGCGCCAAGACCGCCGAACTCCAGGAGGAGGCACGACGGCTGCGCGGTGAGGCGGAGCAGCTGCGTGCGGACGCGGTCGCCGAGGGTGAGCGGATCCGCAGCGAGGCCCGCCGGGAGGCGGTCCAGCAGATCGAGGAGGCGGCCGGGTCCGCCGAGGAGCTGCTGGGCAAGGCCAAGGCCGATGCCGAGGAGACCCGTTCGGGCGCCGTCACGGAGAGCGAGCGGGTACGGACCGAGGCCATCGAGCGCGCCACGGCGCTGCGCCGGCAGGCCGAGGAGGCGCTGCAGCGGGCCCGTTCGGAGGCCGAGGAGCTGCTGACCGAGGGCGCCCAGGCCGCGGAGATGGTCACCACCGAGGCCGAGGAGTCCGCCGCGCGGCTGCGCGTGGAGGCCGAACAGGCCGCGGAGGAGCTGCGGACCGACGCCCAGGCCGAGCTGGACCGGCTGCACAGCGAGGCGGAGGACAGGGTCACCGCCTCCGAGGAGTCGCTGCGCGGTGCCCGCGCGGAGGCGGAGCGGCTGCGCCGGGAGACGCAGGAGGAGGCGGCCCGCCTCAAGGCGGAGTCGGCGGAGCGGCGTCGGATGCTGACGCAGCAGGCCGAGGAGGAGGCCGAGCGGCTGCGCGCGGAGGCCGCGTCCGACGCCTCGTCGGCACGTTCCGAGGCCGAGTCGGTGGCGGCACGGCTGCGTACCGAGGCATCGGGCGAGGCGGAGCGGCTGAAGTCGGAGGCGCAGGAGACCGCGGACCGGGTGCGTGCCGAGGCCGCGACGGCCGCGGAGCGCACGGGTACGGAGGCGGCACAGGCACTGGCCGCCGCCCAGGAGGAGGCCGCACGGCGGCGCCGGGAGGCCGAGCAGCTGCTGGGCGAGGCGCGCGAGGAGGCCCACCTGGAGCGGACCGCGGCGCGCGAGCAGAGCGACGAGCTGCTGGCGTCGGCCCGTACGCGGGTGGGCGAGGCGCAGGTGGAGGCCGAGCGGCTGGTCGAGGAGGCGGACCGGCGTTCGGGCGAGCTGGTGGCGGCGGCCGAGCAGACCGCACAGCAGGTGCGGGACGCGGTCGCGGGGCTGCACGAGCAGGCCGGTGAGGAGATCGCCGGGCTGCGTTCGGCGGCGGAGCATGCCGCGGAGCGCACCAAGACCGAGGCGCAGGACGAGGCGGACCGGGTCCGCAAGGACGCGTACGAGGAGCGGGAGCGCGCCTCGCAGGACGCGGCACGGGCGCGGCAGGAGGCCCAGGAGGCGACGGAGGCCGCGAAGTCACTGGCGGAGCGGGCGGTTTCCGAGGCCATCGAGGAGGCCGAGGCGCTCCGCACGGAAGCGGCCGGTGTCCTCGACGAGGCGCGCCGGGACGCCAATACGGCGCGGGCGGAGTCCGCCGAGCAGGCCGACCGGCTGGTGTCGGAGGCGACCGCGCGGGCCGAGAAGCTGGTGGCGGACGCCACGGCGAAGGCGCAGCAGCTGCGTACCGAAGCCTCGGAGGCGCTGGCCACGGGCGAGCAGGACGCGGCGCGGGCCCGCGCGGAGGCGCGGAACGACGCGAACCGGATGCGCTCGGGCGCCGCGGAGCAGGCCGACCGGCTGATCACCGAGGCGCGCACGGAGGCGGAACGGATCGTCACCGAGGCGACCGAGCTGACGTCTTCGGCACAGGACGACGCGGACCGTACGGTCCAGGAGGCCCAGCAGACCGCCGAGCGGCTGCGGACCGAGGGCGAGCAGCAGGCGCACTCCCTGGTGGGCGAGGCGACCGAGGCGGCGGAGCGGCTGCGCACCGAGGCGGCCGAGGTGCTGGAGAAGGCCCGTCTGGACGCCGAGCAGACCGGCGACCAGGCGCGCGAGGCGGCCAACAAGACGCGTTCGGACGCCGCCGAGCAGGCCGACCAGCTGATGTCGGAGGCCGCGACCGAGGCGGAGCGGCTGCGCACCGAGGCCGCGGAGTCGACCGCGGACGCCGAGCGGGACGCGGACCGTACCCGGGCCGATGCCCGGGAGCAGGCGGACCGCATGATCGCGACGGCCACCGCTGAGGCGGACCGGCTGCGCGCGGATGCGGCCGAGACGGTCACCTCCGCACAGGAGCACGCCACCCGTACCCGTAACGATTCGGCGAAGGTCAAGGAGGACGCCGAGGCGGCGGCCGAGCGGACCCGGACGGAGGCGCAGCAGGAGGCGGAACGGCTGCTCGACGAGGCGCGCAAGGACGCCGCCAAGCGCCGCGGGGACGCGGCCGAGCAGGCGGACCAGCTCGTCGCCAAGGCCCAGGAGGAGGCGCTGAAGGCCGCCACGTCCGCCGAGGAGCAGGCCGACACGATGGTCGGCGCGGCCCGCAAGGAGGCCGATCGGCTCATCTCGGAGGCGACGTCCGACGGCAATGCCCGGGTGGAGAAGGCCCGCACGGACGCGAACACGCTGCTGGAGGAGGCCCGCGGGGACGCCACCGGCATCCGGGAGCGCGCCGAGGAGCTGCGGCAGCGGATCGAGTCCGAGGTCGAGGAGCTGCACGAGCGGGCCCGCCGGGAGTCCGCGGAAACGATGAAGAACGCCGGCGAGCGGGTCGACAAGCTCATCGCGCAGGCCACGGCCCAGCAGGTGGAGGCCGAGGAGACGGCCGACCGGATGGTGGCGGACGCGAACAGCGAGGCGAGCAAGGTCCGGATCTCGGCGGTGAAGAAGGCCGAGGGCCTGATCAAGGAGGCCGAGAACAAGAAGGCCGAGGCGGTGCGCGACGCGGAGCGGATGCGCGGCGAGGCCGAGGCGGAGGCCGCCCAGATCGTGGACGAGGGCAAGCGGGAGCTGGAGGTTCTGGTGCGCCGGCGCGAGGACATCAACGCCGAAATCTCCCGCGTCCAGGACGTTCTGGAGGCCCTGGAGTCGTTCGAGACACCCGGCGGAAACGGGGAGGGCAAGGGCGGCGGGGTGAAGGCGGCCGCGGGCGCGGGCGCAACTCGTTCGAGTGGCAAGCAGTCTGAGGGGTAGCCACTCAAATGAGGGGTCATTCTCCAGATCAAACGGGCAATGACTCGATGACACGCCGTTGTGACCCCTAGGATTCTCCTTATCACCTCACCGGTCTCTTCGACAGGAACCCCATGAGCGACACTTCCTCCCCCTTCGGCTTCGAGCTCGTGCGGCGTGGGTACGACCGCGGTCAGGTGGATGACCGCATTACGAAGCTCGTCGCCGATCGCGACAGCGCGCTGGCCCGCATCACGTCGCTGGAAAAGCGGATCGAGGAGCTGCACCTCGAAACGCAGAACGCCCAGGCGCAGGTCAATGACGCCGAACCGTCCTACGCGGGCCTCGGTGCACGCGTGGAGAAGATCCTCCGTCTCGCCGAAGAAGAGGCGAAGGATCTGCGCGAAGAGGCCCGCCGGGCCGCCGAGCAGCACCGTGAGCTGGCCGAGTCGTCCGCCCAGCAGGTCCGTAACGACGCCGAGCAGTTCGCCACCGACCGGAAGGCGAAGGCGGAGGACGAGGGCGCCCGGATCGTCGAGAAGGCCAAGGGCGAGGCGGCCACGCTGCGCTCCGAGGCGCAGAAGGACGCGCAGTCCAAGCGCGAGGAGGCGGACTCCCTCTTCGAGGAGACCCGCGCCAAGGCCGCGCAGGCCGCAGCGGACTTCGAGACCAACCTCGCCAAGCGCCGTGAGCAGTCCGAGCGCGACCTGGCCTCGCGTCAGGCCAAGGCCGAGAAGCGCCTCGCGGAAATCGAGCACCGCGCCGAGCAGCTCCGGCTGGAGGCCGAGAAGCTGCGTACGGACGCGGAGCGCCGGGCCCGCCAGACGGTGGAGACCGCGCAGCGCCAGGCCGAGGACATCGTGGCCGACGCCAACGCCAAGGCGGATCGTATCCGCAGCGAATCCGAGCGCGAGCTGGCGGCGCTGACCAACCGCCGCGACTCGATCAACGCCCAGCTCACCAACGTCCGCGAGATGCTGGCGACGCTGACCGGCGCGGCGGTGGCCGCGGCCGGCACCCCCGGCGAGGAGGAGACCACCTCCCGCGGGGTCCCCGCCCAGCAGACCCGCTGACCCGCCGGCAGGTTCCGAACCGGTCCGGACCGCGCCCCCGTGCCGCCTCTGTGGTGGCGCGGGGGCGCGGTGCGTACAGGGGGTCAGCCGGGCGGCCCCGCCCCGGTGGCAGGGGCCACGGGACGCGCCTAGCGTGCTGTACATGATCGAGCTCGAGGGGCTGACCAAGCATTACGGCGACAAGGTCGCCGTGGACCACCTCACCTTCACGGTGCGGCCCGGTATCGTCACCGGCTTCCTCGGCCCCAACGGCGCGGGCAAGTCGACGACCATGCGGATGATGCTCGATCTGGACAACCCGACGTCGGGCACGGTCCGGATCGACGGCAAGCACTACCGGCAGCTGCGGGACCCGCTGACGTACATCGGGGCGCTGTTGGAGGCGAAGTCGGTGCACGGCGGCCGGAGCGCCGCCAACCATCTGCTGTGTCTGGCACAGAGCAACGGCATTCCCCGCAGCCGGGTCGGCCAGGTGCTGGACACCGTGGGGCTGAGCACGGTCGCCAAGAAGCGGGCGAAGGGGTTCTCGCTCGGTATGAGCCAGCGGCTCGGCATCGCCGCGGCACTGCTCGGCGATCCGCAGGTGCTGCTCTTCGACGAGCCGGTCAACGGCCTCGACCCCGAAGGCATCCACTGGATCCGCAATCTCATGAAGAACCTCGCGGGCCAGGGCCGGACCGTTTTCGTCTCCTCCCATCTGATGAGCGAGATGGCACTGACCGCCGAGCACTTGATCGTGATCGGGCAGGGCCGGCTGATGGCGGACACCTCGATGAAGGACTTCATCCACCAGAACTCGCGGTCCTATGTCCGGATGCGGTCCCCGGAGCAGGAGAAGCTGCTGGATCTGCTGCACGCCGAGGGACTCCATGCGGCGGCGGTCGGCAACGGCTCGCTGGAGGTCGACGGGGTGCCCGCCGAGCAGCTGGGCGAACTGGCCGCCAGGCATCAGCTGGTGCTCCATGAGCTGAGCCCCCAGCAGGCGTCCCTGGAAGAGGCCTTCATGCAGTTGACGGCCGATTCGGTGGAGTATCACGCGCACGACGGCGAACCGGTGCCGACTCAGGCCGGAGGGCCGCCGACGGCGTGGCCCCCGGGAGAACCGCAGCCGGCCGGGGCACGGCCGGGCGAGCCGCAGCCGACCGGCTGGGGTGCGGACTGGCAGAAGAAGAGGAGCTGACGGATGTCGGCGGTCGGGCAGGTCATTCGGTCGGAGTGGACCAAGATCAGGTCGGTGCGGTCCACGGTGTGGACGCTGGGCATCGCCGTCGTGGTCACCATTGGGCTCGGTGTGCTGATCTGCACCCTGGCCAACAACGACTTCAACTCGATGCCGGCCAGGGACCGGCTGGCGTTCGACGCCACCAACATCAGCTTCGCCGGGATGGGGCTGGGCCAGCTCGCGATGATCGTCTTCGGGGTGCTGGTGGTGTCGAACGAGTACAGCACCGGCATGATCCGCGCCTCGCTGGCGGCCGTACCGCAGCGCAGCACCTTCCTGTTCTGCAAGCTGCTGGTGGCCACCGCGCTGGTCTTCGTCGTCGGCCTGGCGACCAGCTTTGTGACGTTCTTCGCCGGACAGTCGGTGCTGGGCGATCTCCGGGCGCACATCGGCGATCCGGGCGTACTGCGTGCGGTCTTCGGCGGCGGGCTCTATATGACGCTGATCGCGCTGTTCTCGATGGCGGTGGCCACGATGCTGCGCAGTCCGATGCTTTCGCTGGGCATTCTGATGCCGTTCTTCTTCCTCATTTCCAACATTCTCGGAAATGTCTCGGCGACCCGGAAGATCGGCCGCTTTCTGCCGGACCAGGCGGGTTCGAAGATCATGCAAGTGGTGACGCCCGCCAGCAGCGATGTGCCGTACGGCCCGTGGGGCGGGCTGGCCATCATGATCGCCTGGACGGCCGCGGCGCTCGTCGGCGGATTCGTACTCCTCAAGAAGCGAGACGCGTAACGCACGAGGCAGGCCTCCGCCGACGTCAGGCATGAACGGGGGGAATTGACGGGAACCGTCAACCGCCGGATAGCCTCCTAACCCTCACGGGGGCACGAGGGCGCCTCTGCCCCGACGATCTCGCGAGGGGCGGAGAATGATCGAGGCAGTCGGCCTGACGAAGCGCTACGGCGCCAAGACGGCCGTGTACAACCTGTCGTTCCAGGTACGGCCGGGCACGGTGACCGGCTTCCTGGGGCCCAACGGCTCCGGTAAGTCGACCACGATGCGCATGATTCTGGGCCTGGACGCACCGACCTCGGGGCGGGCCACCATCGCCGGCCGGCCCTTCCGCAGCCTCCCCAACGCTCCGCGCCAGGTGGGCGCGCTGCTGGATGCCAAGGCCGTGCACGGCGGCCGCAGCGCGCGCCAGCATCTGCTCTCGCTCGCCCAGCTGTCCGGCATCCCGGCCCGCCGAGTCGACGAGGTGCTCGGGGTGGTCGGTCTGCAGGACGTCGCGGGGCGGCGTTCCAAGGGCTTCTCGCTCGGTATGGGCCAGCGGCTGGGCATCGCCGCGGCGCTGCTCGGCGATCCGCAGGTGCTGCTCTTCGACGAGCCGGTCAACGGCCTCGACCCCGAAGGCATCCTGTGGGTGCGCAATCTGATGAAGCAGCTGGCGTCCGAGGGCCGTACGGTCTTCGTCTCCTCGCATCTGATGAGCGAGATGGCGCTGACCGCCGAGCACTTGATCGTGATCGGCCGTGGACAGCTGATGGCGGACATGCCGGTCAAGGACTTCATCTCGGCCAACTCCGCCGATTTCGCCCGGGTGCGTACGCCTGACACCGAGCCGGAGCAGCGCGAGAAACTGACCGCCGTGATCGCTGAGGCGGGCGGGCAGACCGCGCCCGAGCCGGACGGTGCGCTGCGGGTGACCGGGCTGCCGCTCCCCCGTATCAGCGATCTCGCGCATCAGGCCGAGGTCCGGCTGTGGGAGCTCTCGCCGCACCAGGCCTCGCTGGAAGAGGCGTATATGCGGATGACGCAGGGCGCGGTGGACTACCGCTCGACGGCCGACCCGCGGGCCGGTCTGCAGGGCGCCCCCGCCGGGTACGCCCCGCAGGGCGCCGCACCGCAGGGGTTTGCGGGCGGCCCGGGGTACGCGCCCGGTCAGCCGGGCCAGGTTGCGGCCGGTGTCCCCGGCCAGGGGCAGCCGAATCCGTACGCCCAGCCGGATCCGTACGCCCAGCAGGCGGCCGGGGCCGCTCCGGGACCGGGCTATCCGCCGCCCGCGCAGGCTCAGGGTCACCCGTACGGGTCGCCCGAGTCGTACGGCGCACCTCACCCGTACGGGCAGCAGCCCGCCGCGCCGATGCCGCCCGCCGCCCCCGCCGACCAGCCCACGCCGCACCACAAGGACGCCCGATGACCAGCCCTCAGCAGCCGCAGCCCCAGCCGCAGCCTGAGCGCGGACCCCACGACACCGGCGCGCACGAGCAGCCGATGCCGGCCGCGCCGCCGATGCCCCCCACCGCACCGCCGGCCGCACCGCCGCAGCAGCAGGACACGCCGCCGCAGGCACCGCCCGCCGGGCCGGAGCAGCCCGGTCAGCAGCCGGCACCGCAGCAGCCTGCGCCCGCCAACGAGGCCGGCACGATGATGCTCCAGGCCCAGCAGCCCCCAGGGCAGCCCGCACCGGCCAAAGAAGCGGGCACGATGATGCTGCAGGCCCAGCAGGCCCCCGGGCCCCAGCCGCTCGCGGCGCACGGGCCGGGCAGGGAAGCGGGCACGATGATGCTCCAGGCCCAGGCGCCGTCCCAGGCCCAGGCCCCGCAGCCGCCCGTCCAGCACCACCCCCAGCAGGCCTATGCCGGCGGACCGGGCGGCTATGTCTCGCCCATCCCCGTGCGCCCCACCCACCTCGGCCATGCGCTGGCCTCCGAGTGGACGAAGATCCGCTCGGTGCGCTCGACGATCTGGACGCTGGGCGTGATGCTGCTGCTGATCGTCGGCATCGGGCTGCTGACCTCCCTCGCGGCGGGCTCGGAGCGCGAGTTGGACCCGCTGCTGGGCCTCGGCTTCGTCGGCGTGCTGCTCGGCAGCCTGTGCGTGATCACCCTGGGTGTGCTGTCGATCTCGTCCGAGTACGGCACCGGCATGATCCGTACGACGCTGACCGCCTGCCCCAGCCGCGTCCGGCTGCTGACCGCGAAGGCCCTCGTCTTCTTCACCCTCGCGCTGGTGCTCACGACGGTCGCGACCACCCTGGTCGCCCTGCTCGACAGCGCGATGCTCAACGGCCCCGCGCCGACCGCCGATCAGTGGGTGCGTGCCACCTTCGGTGCCGGTCTGTACGTCGCACTGCTCGGCCTGCTGGCGCTGTCCGTCGGCACCCTGCTGCGGCACTCGGCGGGCGCCATCAGCACGATGATGGGTGTGGTGCTGCTGCCGATGCTGCTGGCGCTGTTCCTGCAGGGCGAGAGCCTCAAGGACATCCAGCGGACGCTGATCGAGTACTCGATCCCCAGCGCCCTCGCGACGCTGTACGACATTCCCTTCCTCAGCACCGGCCCGACCGGCTGGACCCCCGTGTGGATCCTCGCCGGGGTGACCGCGGTGACGCTGGGCGGCGCCTACGCCGCCGTCATGCAGCGCGACGTCTGACGCCGCGCCCGCGAGTCCCCCGCAGAGCCTGTCTTTGCGCCCCGGCCGGGGCGCAAAGGCGGGCTCTGCTCAGTACCGGGGCGCGTTCCGGGAGCGCTGGAGCCGCGCGCTCCGGCGGTCCCGTGCGTTCCAGCACGCCTTGTGCCAGTGTCTGCGGTCGTCGACATCGCCGTGCTGCGGCCAGGCGACGACATGCGGCACCCCGGGCGGGATCTCCTGGTCGCAGCCGGGGCAGCGGTAGTGCTTGGCCGCGCCGCCGCCCCCGACGTACCGCACGACCCAGTCCTCGCCGCGCCACTCCTCGGTGGTCTCCCAGCCGCCACCGCCGGGAGACGCCCCCATCCGGCCGTAGTGGTCACCGCCCGGGCGGTCGATGGGCTTCGCACCGCCGTGCTGGCGGTTTCGGCGCGGGGACACAGAACACCTCGGCTATGTACGGAGTCACGGGCTGTCACCAGCGTACGCGGCGCGGTCAGGGGTGGACGCCCCTCGGCAGGATTCTGCGATCATCAGGAAATTTCGCGTCAGGCCGTGCCCTTGGCACGTGTCACACGTTGTTGCCTGTAAGGGGGAGTCGCGTCGGCTGCGAGGAGGCAGAGAGCGATGCGCGTTGGGGCTTTCATCCTGGCCGCTCAATTCCCCGGCCAGGGACAGGGGGAAGCACTGCACCGCGCGGTGCGCTCCGCGGAGGTCGCGGAGGAGGCCGGACTCGATGATGTCTGGCTGGCGGAACACCACTTCGTACCGTACGGCGTCTGCCCGAATGCGGCGACGCTGGCCGGGCTGCTGCTGGGGCGGACCCGCAGGATCGGCGTCGGGACGGCGGTGAGCGTGCTGCCGACCCAGCATCCGGTCGCACTCGGTGAGCAGGCGGCGCTGCTGCATCTCACCTCCGACGGGCGGTTCACGCTCGGTGTCGGCCGGGGCGGTCCGTGGGTCGATCTGGAGGTGTTCGGTTCCGGGCTCGAAGCGTACGACCACGGCTTCCCGGAATCGCTCGATCTGCTGATGCGCTGGTTGCGGGAGCCCCGGGTCGGCGCGCGGGGCGAGCGCTATACGTTCCGGGAAGTAGCGGTGGTACCGCGGCCTGCCGAGGCGCTGACCGATCCGGGCGCCGGTTCCCCGGGCCCGCCGGTGGTGGTGGCCTGTACCTCCCCCTCATCGGTGCGGACGGCCGCGGTGCGTGGGCTGCCGATGCTGCTGGGCATGCACTGCGGCGACGAGGAGAAGGCCGAGATGGTCGCGCTGTGGCGGGCGAGCGCGCGCGAGGCCGGCCTGGACGGCGATGAGGTGGCCTCGGCCGGGCACGTCTCGGCCGGCGTGGTGCAGATCGCCGACGCCCGCGCGGCCGCGAGGGAGACCCTGACGAAGGCGATGCCCGGCTGGCTGCGGCAGGGCTTGGGCGCCCATGTGACGGTCGACGGCCGCTATCGCGCGATGCGTGATCCGCTGGCTTATACGGAGTTGCTGTGCGGGATGCATCCCGTCGGCCCGCCGCAGCTGTGCGCCGACCGGCTGGCGGCGACCTCGGAGCGTACGGGCATCACACGGTTCGCGCTGCTCGTCGAGGGCTCCGGCGATCTCGCGGCGACGGAGGAGAACGTCCGCCGGCTGGGCACGGAGGTCCTGCCGCAGCTGGAGTGAGCCGGACCCGGTACGGCCAACGGCATGCGGGTGCCGTGTGCGGGCGACCGTGCCCGTGGTGCGGGTTGCGATGGCGCCGTACGTGGAAGGAAAGGCCGGCTTTCCGTGAGTGGTGCTGCCGCTGGCGCACCGGCACGGTGTGTTTCACCACCGTGTGCGCAGCGGCAGCAACTCCGTTCAGCAGTCGCGGAGTTCGGGCGACTGGTTCAGCAGCTGGCCCCGAATGGACGTGAATCGGGCCAGTCGGTCGTCCACCACCGGGTCGAGCGGGAAAACCGCGACACGGTGGCAGTTCTGAAAGGCGAGCCGCACACCGAAGTGGCGCTCCAACGAACCACGGATGGCGTCACTCGCCAGCGCGCGCAGCAGCTGGCCGCGCGCCTGCTCGTCCGGGGGCGGCGTCTGATTGTCGGCGAACTCTCCGCCGTCCACCTTCAGCTGGGCCACCAGAGAGCTGATCATCCCCCATGCGTAGGGCAGGGAGGACCGGACGCAGTCGACAAATACGGCTTCGTCGACCTCGCCTCGCTCGGCCTGTTCGAGGAGGGCCGGTGAGACGTCGAGCGACATGAGGTTCTCCTCTCGCGGCCCCGCCGGGACGGACAGGGCCTAGGGACGGGACAAGGGGCTTTGCGACGGAGCGTGTTCGCCTCACAACCCCCCGCTTCAACGGTATGCCGCACAAGAGGCCCGCACCAGGAGATTGCACATACAACCGGCCATTGGCGAACGCCGGGGGTGCGGGGATTTCCCCCGTAAAGGCACAGTGATCCAGGGCGAATCGCGTGGGGGGCCTCCGGTCGAGTAGCGTTTCGCCCCATGCGTCTCGTCATCGCCCGCTGCTCCGTGGACTACGCGGGCCGGCTCACCGCCCACCTCCCCTCGGCCCCTCGCCTCATCCTGGTGAAGGCGGACGGCTCCGTCTCCATTCACGCGGACGACCGGGCCTACAAACCCCTCAACTGGATGTCGCCGCCCTGCACTCTCAAGGAGGGCGACGGGGAAGTGTGGACGGTGGAGAACAAGGGGGGCGAGAAGCTCATCATCACCCTCGAGGAGGTCATGCACGACTCCTCGCACGAGCTCGGCGTCGACCCGGGGCTCATCAAGGACGGGGTGGAGGCGCACCTCCAGGAGCTGCTCGCGGACCGGATCGAAACCTTGGGCGAGGGATACTCCCTGATTCGGCGTGAATACCCCACTGCCATCGGCCCGGTGGATATCTTGTGCCGGGACGCCGATGGCCAGACCGTCGCCGTCGAGATCAAGCGGCGTGGCGAGATCGACGGTGTCGAGCAACTCACCCGTTATCTCGAACTCCTCAACCGTGACCCGCACTTGGCGCCGGTGAAGGGTGTCTTCGCGGCGCAGGAGATCAAGCCGCAGGCGCGGGTGCTGGCCACCGACCGCGGTATCGGCTGCGTCGTCCTGGACTATGACGCGCTGCGCGGCATCGAGGACGACAAGCTCCGTCTGTTCTGACCCCGTGCGGCCCCCTGGGCGGCCGTACAGCGCGATGGCCCGGTAACTAGTACCGGGCCCATCGTGCTGTCCGCTGTACGGCCGTCAGCCGGGAAGCGGGGCCGTCAGCCGGCCGGGGCGCTCTGCGTACCGGAGGCCGAGGGGGCCGTTCCGTCCGACGGTGCGCCGCCGTCCGTCGCCGGTGATCCACCGGACGGCGTGGTGCCGCTGCCGCTGGAGGTGCCACCGGAGGGGTTGGCGGCCGACTGCGACGGACTCTGTGTCGTCGGCTTGCCCGTGGGCTTCTCCGTGGACGTCGGATCCGGCGACGGGTCGGTCGGTTCGTCCGTCGGCGTCGGGTCCGTCGGCTCGCCGGTCGGCGGGCGGGTATGGGTCGGCCGGCCGGTGGGCGTGGTGGGTCGCCCGGTCGGCTCGGTCGGACCGGTCGTCGGGCCCGTGGGCCCGGTGCTGGGGTCGGTGGGCGAACCGCTGGTGGCGGAGCCGCTGGCCGACGGGGACGGGTTCTCCGCGTGGCCGGGAGTGCCGGGCCGGGAGGTGCCGGGGCCGGTGGGCGGCAGGCTGGAGCCCGTGGCGGGCTGTTCGGCGGGCAGGTCGCTGCTGTCGCCGTCGTCCGTGGTCTGATCCGTGCTGACCTTGTCGTCGTGCGGGTGGTCGCCACCCGTCGTCCCGAGGGTGACGACGGTGCCGAGGACGGCCGCCAGCAGCACGCCGGCGCCCGCGGCCACGGCATTGCGGCGCGCCCCGCCGAACACCCGCAGGGCGCCCTTGCCGGTCTCGGTGCCGCCGGCCACGGCCGGGACGGCCGTGGTGGCGGAGGCCGCCGAAGCGCCCCGGGCGACGATCGTGGCCGCGGTCTCCCCGGCGCGCGCCGCCCGCAGCTTGGCGGTCGATACGGTGTCGCGCGGCCTGCCGGCCCGCTCCTTCGGCACCTGCTGTTTCGATGCGGAGGGCGCGCCGGCCGCTTGCGGGAGCGCGGTGGTGGCCGCCGCGGCCGCCTCGGCCCGCGAACGGTCGGTCACCAGCGCCAGGGCACGCCGTCCGGCGACCGCGCCGTTGCGGTCGGAGAGCACCCCGCGCAGCCCGATGGACGCCTCCAGCTCGGCGCGCGCCCGGTCGAGGCTGCCGGTGCACAGCGCCAGCACGCCCAGCTCGTGATGGAAGTAGGCCTCCTCGGCGACCTCACCGGCCAGCCGCGCGGCCTCCTGGCCGTGCCGCAGGCTGCGCTCCCAGGCGTTCCACTGCAGGGCGGCGGCGAACGCCGGGGCGGCCGTACGGGCGAGCAGCACGGCCGCGCTGGCGTGCCCGCTCTCCCGGCTGCCGGTCAGTACGCCCATCGCGGCCAGCGCCACATCGGATTCGGCGGCGGCCCGCTCGGGGGTGACCGAGGGGTGGCCGGCCCACCAGGCGTAGTGCTGGGCGGCGGTGTGCGCCCGTGCGGCGGCGCCCTCCGTGTAGCCGGCCCCCTCCAGCTGCTCCTGGACGGTGGCGGCGAGCCGGTAGTGGCTGCCGACCGGGGTGATCAGACCGCAGACCAGCAGCTCGCCGAGGGCGGCGTCGGCGTGGGTGTCCTGGGTGAGGGCCGGCAGATGCGCCTGGTGCGGCAGTTCGCCGCCGAGCGCGACGGCGAAGCGCAGTGTCTCCCGGGCGGCGGCGCTCAGCCGGGAGGCGAGCAGCGGGGCGGGTGCGGCGGCGTCACCGAGGGACGGCAACGGCACCTCGGGCTGCTCGCCGGGCTCGGCGATGGTGTCCGCGGTGGTGTCCGCGGTGCCGGCGTCGGCTGTCCCCTCCGCGGGGAAGAGGCCGTAGCCGTCGTCGAGGGCGCTCGGTCCGGCCCGCATCCGGTCACGCTGCCGCAGCAGCGCGGCGGCCTGGACGAAGCGCAGCGGCAGCCCCTCGGACTCGAACCAGAGGTCGGCGGCCCAGGCCTCCTCGTCGTCGGTGAGCGGCCGGTCCACGGCGCGCTCCAGCACCCGGGCGCAGCCGGCGCGGCCGAGGCCGCCGAGGAAGACCTCTTCGAGGTGCGAACCGGCGCTGGGGGCCGCGACGTCGGGGGTGGCGGCGATCAGGAAGGCACATTCGGGGGTGGCGTCGAGCAGCTCGTCGAGCGCCGTGCCGCCGAATTCCAGGTCGTCCAGGACGACGATGGCGCCGATCTCGGCGATCCTGCGCAGCAGCTCGGGCCGGTCGGGGCGGTGCTGCGGGGCCCGGTACACGGCGGCGAACAGCGCGTACAGCAGGTCGGTGGCGGTGCGGTGGTAGCCCGAGAGCCGGATGACGCCGTCGGGGGCGAGATCGGCGCAGGCGGTGGCGACGGCGTCCAGCAGCCGGGTGCGGCCGGAGCCGGAGGGGCCGGTGACGCGTACAGAGCGACCGCGGGAGAGCAGCCTGACCAGGCGTGCGGTGTCCTCGGCGCGCTCTTCGAGCGCGGCCTGGTGGCCGGTGAATCCGGGCGGGCCCGGGGGCAGCGGGGGCGCGGCGGCGCGGGCGGCAGCGGCACGTTCCTGCGGGTCGAGCCTGCCGGGGGCCTCGGGGCGCTCTCCGGGCGGGCAGGGTTCTATTTCGCTGCCGTCGACGGGGTTGACGGTGACGAGGTAGGGGTCCGAGACGAGCCGGACGACGCGGGCGAGCCCGCCGGAGCTGCCGCGCGCGCCGCCGAACGCGGGGGCCGGCGGCTCGGCAGGTCTGTCCTGCTCGCCGTACTCCTCAGGTCCCCGGTGGGTGTTCGGGTCCATGCTGCAAGCTCCCAGATCTGGCGTGCCGACTGCGCTTCCGGCCGTCCGCACTCCCCCGGCTCCGGCAGGTCGTCCTCAGCCGTCGCGTCTGGTCCGGTGCCCGCCGCGGATGCTGGCATACGGGCGGGAACCGAACCTTAGACCTGGAGAGCGGGCCGGTGCACCGCCGGGGCCCGGTCCTGACCGGAACTTCCTGGATTGGTCAGTATCGCGCTGTTTACGACATTTCTATCGCTCAGCTCTTCAGTTTTCGTCATGCTTTGGGCGCGATCCTGATCGCCCGGGGGATGTCCCGGATCCCTGTGCGGGACATCGGGCGACTCGCCGCGCCTGCCTCACACCCGGGGAAGCGATTCCGCTTCGATCCCGCCCTCGATGGCGAGGATGCGGTGCAGCCGGGTGGCGACGAGCAGGCGCTGCATCTGGGGCGGCACTCCGCGCAGCACCAGCCTGCGGTTGACCCGGCCCGCGCGACGGTGCGCTCCCATGATCACGCCGAGGCCGGTGGCGTCCCAGGAATCCAGCTCGGTCAGGTCCAGCACGAGATCGCCGCGACCGGAGTCGACGGCGGCATGCAGGGCCGTACGGGCGTCCGCCGCGCTGCGGACGTCGAGGCGGCCCCCGACAACCAGCTCGGCGTGGTCGCCCCTGATGTGCATATGCGCTCCCCGATGTCATGGGTGGTGACGCCTGGACGTCTACAGAACTGACTGCCTCTCATGCGGCGAGGTTGCCGCCTGTAAGCGAACCGATACCGAATTCACCCCACGGGGTGACCCCATCAAGCCGATGGGGCTGACGCGGCATCAGTGCTTGTAGAAGCCCTGCCCACTCTTGCGACCGATATCGCCCGCATCGACCATTCGCCGCATGATCTCCGGCGGTGCGAACTTCTCGTCCTGGGACTCGGTGTAGATGTTGTCGGTGGCGTGCAGCAGGATGTCGACGCCCGTCAGATCGGCGGTGGCCAGCGGTCCCATCGCATGGCCGAAGCCCAACCTGCAGGCGGTGTCGATGTCCTCGGCGCTGGCCACGCCGGATTCGTAGAGCTTGGCGGCCTCGACGACCAGCGCCGAGATCAGGCGGGTGGTGACGAAGCCGGCCACGTCCTGGTTGACGACGACACAGGTCTTGCCGACCGACTCGGCGAACTGCCGGGCGGTGGCAAGGGCTTCGTCACTGGTCTTGTAGCCGCGGACCAGCTCGCACAGCTGCATCATCGGCACCGGCGAGAAGAAGTGCGTACCGACGACCCGCTCGGGGCGGGACGTGGCGGCGGCAATCTTGGTGATCGGGATGGCGGAGGTGTTGGAGGCCAGCACCGCCTCGTCCTTGACCAGCTTGTCCAGAGACTGGAAGATCTCCCGCTTGACGTCGATCCGCTCGAAGACGGCCTCGACGACGATGTCGGCGTCGGCGGTGGCTTCGAGGTCGGTCGTGGTGGTGATGCGGGCCAGCGCCTGCTCGGCATCGGCCGCCGACAGCTTGCCCTTGGCGACGAACTTCTCGAACGAGGCCTCGATACCGCCCTTGCCCCGGGCCAGCGCCCCCTCCGTCACATCGCGAAGAACCACGTCCCAGCCCGCCTGGGCGGAGACCTGCGCGATACCGGACCCCATGAGTCCGGCCCCGATGACGGCGAGCTTTTTTGCCACTGCTGTCCCCTCACACCCTGTGCATTTGACGGTCCTGGGTGACGTTAGCGGTCGTGAGCGATCGTTTGGAGGGTAAGAGATGCGCGTCACGTCTCAGATGACGGACATCACACCGACGGGGTCTCCAGGCGGGTCGCGATCCGGACAGCCCGACGTCAGTCGGTCGCCCGTACGGCGTAGTTGAGGACCTTTTCGCCCAGCAGCTCTTCCATCTCGTCGAGGAGGACAAGAGCCTCCCGGGAGGCCTCCGCGGGTTTGCGGCCGGCGAGCATCTGGTCCGCGATCCAGCCCATCAGACTCTGGTGCACCCAGCCGATCTGGCCGGCCATCAGGCCGGGCAGCGGGTCGTCGGCCGGTGCGCCGGTCTCCTCCCGGAGCGTTTCCTCCAGGTTGAGGTGGATCTCCTGCTGCATGTACCAGAGGCGGGCCTTGAGGGTGGGCGCCTCGTGCACCACCCGCATGAACTGGTCGTAACCCTCCATCAGGCCGACCCGCGGCGACACCGCCTCCACCTCCTCGCGCAGCTCGCGCAGCACGGCGGTGGCCGCGGACTCCCCGGCCGCCCGGCCGCGCACGAAGCGCGAGAGCCGGTCCAGGACGCCCTTGCTCCGGTCGAAGAAGAGGTCCTCCTTGGCCGGGAAGTAGTTGTAGACGGTGTTCACGGAGACCTCCGCGGCCTCGGCGACCTCCGCAATGGTCACCGCATCGAAGCCGCGCGCCATGAACAGGCCGGTGGCCACGTCCGAGATGAACTGGCGGGTCTGCCGCTTCTTCCGCTCCCTGAGTCCCTCTGCCATGGCCTCACCCTACCCTTCGCTGGGCACAGTGAAATTTTGGAGACGTTGCAATTTTTCAGTCACTCTGTTTTTCTGTGGGCATGCCAGTCCTCAGCGCGTCCGGACTCGCCCGGACCTTCACCACCCAACGCGGCACCGTCGAGGCGGTGCGCGGTATCGACCTCCGCGCCGAGCGCGGCGAGATCCTCGGCTTCCTTGGGCCGAACGGCGCCGGGAAGACCACCACCCTGCGCATGCTCACGACCCTGCTGACACCCACCGGCGGCACCGCGGCCGTCGCCGGCTGCGACCTCGTCCGCGATCCGGCGGGCGTACGCCGCGCCACCGGCTACGTCGCCCAGTCCGGCGGCGTCGACCCGCACGTCTCGGTACGCGAGGAACTGGTCACTCAGGCCCGCCTCTACCGCCTCGGCAAGGCCGAAGCCCTGGCCCGTACCGAGGAGTTGGCCGCCGATCTGGGCCTGGACGGACTGCTCGACCGCAAGACCGCCACGCTCTCCGGCGGCCAGCGGCGCCGGCTGGACATCGCGATGGGTCTCACCCACCGCCCCCAGGTGCTGTTCCTCGACGAGCCGACCACCGGGCTCGACCCGGGCAGCCGCGCCGATCTGTGGGAGCTGGTCCGCCGGATCCGCACCGAGCACAGCACCACCGTCTTCCTGACCACCCACTACCTCGACGAGGCGGATGCGCTCGCCGACCGGCTGGTGATCATCGACAAGGGCGTGGTGGTCGCGGAGGGCACTCCGGACGCCCTCAAACGCGCCCATGCCGGCTCCCCCGACGCCTCCCTCCAGGACACCTTCCTCGCCATCACCGGGCGCGGTGCCACGCCCCACGACCAGGCCCCCGTAGCCGTCTAGGAGCCCCCTTGTCCACGCTTGTCTCCGACACCGCGCTGATCTTCGGGCGGTACGCCCGTCAGACGCTGCGCTCCAAGCTCCAGATGCTCTTCGGCGTGCTGATGCCGCTGCTGTATCTGCTCTTCTTCGGCCCGCTGCTGACCGATCTGCCGCTGTCCTCGTCCGGCAGCTCCTGGCAGGTGCTGGTGCCCGGACTGCTGCTCCAACTCGCCCTGTTCGGCGCCTCGTTCTGCGGTTTCGGCATCATCGTCGAGAAGCAGTACGGGGTCGTGGAGCGGATGCGGGTGACGCCGGTGAGCCGGCTGGCGCTGCTGCTGGGGCGGGTGCTGCGGGACGCCGCGCTGTTCGTCTTCCAGGCGGTGCTGCTGGTGCTGGTCGCACTGGCCATGGGGCTGCGGGCACCGCTGCCCGGCATCCTCATCGGCTTGGCCTTCGTCGCCGTACTGACCGTGACACTGGCCTCGCTGTCGTACGCGCTGGCGCTGAAGGTCAGCACACCGCAGGAGTTCGGACCGGTCATCAACTCCGTCACCATGCCCACGATGCTGCTGTCCGGGCTGATGCTGCCGATGGCGCTGGGGCCGAAGTGGCTCGATGTGCTCTCGCACTTCATGCCGTTCCGCTATCTCGTGGACGCGGTGCGGGCGGCGTTCGTCGGCTCCTACGCCTCGTCGGCCATGCTCTACGGCGCGCTGGTGGCGGTCGCGTCCGCCACCCTGTCCGTGACCTATTGCACCCGGGTCTTCCGCAGGTCCGCGGCGTAGGCTCGCCCCCATGGTGAATCTGACCCGCATCTACACCCGCACCGGCGACAAGGGCACCACCGCCCTGGGCGACATGAGCCGTACCGCCAAGACCGATGCGCGGATCTCGGCGTACGCGGACGCCAATGAGGCCAATGGGGCGATCGGCGTGGCCCTGGCGCTCGGCTCGCTCCCCGAGGACGTTGCGGCGGTGCTGCTGCGGGTGCAGAACGACCTGTTCGACGTCGGCGCGGACCTGTCGACGCCGGTGGTGGAGCACCCGGAATTCCCGCCGCTGCGCGTCGAGCAGAGCTATATCGACAAGCTGGAGGCCGACTGCGACCGGTTCCTGGCGGAGCTGGAGAAGCTGCGCAGCTTCATCCTTCCCGGCGGTACGCCCGGCGCCGCGCTGCTGCACCAGGCGTGCACGGTCGTCCGCCGGGCGGAGCGCTCGACCTGGGCCGCCTTCGAGGAGCACGGCGAGACCATGAACCCGCTGACGGCCACCTACCTCAACCGCCTCTCCGACCTCCTGTTCATCCTGGCCCGTACGGCCAACAAGGAGGTCGGAGACGTGCTGTGGGTGCCGGGCGGAGAGCGCTGAGCGGCCGCCGCTAGCGCAGCGTCTTGTGCTGCGGCCGGGCCGCTTCCTCGGGGGCGGCGGCCCGGGCCGGGGCCTTCTTCTGCCAGATGAGGTAGGTCAGCGCGATCACCCCGTGGATGCTGACGATCTTCAGCGCGGTGCCCTGCCACTCGTGCAGCGAGGTGCTGTCGCCGCCGTCACCGACGTACCAGATCGCGATCTGCAGCAGCCCGCAGGCGACCACGGCCATCACCACCGTGCGCAGCCACAGCTTCCCTTCGTGCTTGGCGCGGGCAAGGCCGTACTGCGGCGCCTTGACCGGCGGCGGGCCGCCCGCGAAACGGTGCGAGAAGTGCCCGTCGACCCACTTGATCGTGTAGTGGCCGTAGGCGACCGTGAAGCCGATGTAGACGGCGGCCAGGCCGTGCTTCCAGTCCGCGGCCGCGCCGTTCTTCAGGTCGATCGCCGTGACGATCAGCAGGATCAGCTCCAGCAGCGGCTCCATCAGGAGCACCGCCGCTCCGGTACGCGGCATCCGGGCCAGGTAGCGCAGCGCCAGACCGAGGGCCAACAGCACCCAGAAGCCGACCTCGCAGGCGATGATCAGCGCGACGATCACGGCTGTCTCCTTTCAGGGCTCTCCACCGAACACCTCAAGCCTTCCAGCGGCCGCCGCCCGCCACGTCGTCGCACACGATGATCCGGGACTGCATCTTTCGATGTAGCGCGCGGCTCACGGGGATGACCCGGACGTGGAGGCAGCGGGCCCCGGCGCCGTGTTTGATGGAGGGGTGACCGCCAGATCCCTCGCCGCCCCCGGCCGGCCGCACCGCCTCGATGTCCTCATCGCGGGCGGCGGGCTGCTCGGCGGACTGCTGCTCTGGGCGATGAATCTGCACGGTGGTCCCTCCCACCTGGGGCTGCCCACCTCGCTCACCCTGGTCGCGCTCACCACGATGTCGGTGGCGGAACTGATGCGCCGTACGGCCCCGATGGCGGCGCTGGCCCTCGCGGTGCCGGCACTGGCCCTGGACATCTGCGCCGGCACCCTGGTCGCCACCGTCCTGATGTTCACGGACGTGGTCTATGCCGCGGTGCTCTACGGCCCGGCCCATGCGGCCCGCCGGATCCCGCTGCACTCCGTCCTGGTGACGGTCCTGGCGGCCATCGCACTGACCGCGCTCTGGCAGAACCCGCAGGTCATCATGGCCGTCATCGGCATCGCGCTGGTCACCATCGCCCCGGCCTGGACCGGCATCATCATCCGTAATCACCGCGACGCGGCGCAGGCCGCCCAGCTGCGGGCCGAGCAGATCGCGCTGCTCGCCGAGATCGACCGGACGCAGGCGGTGGCCGGCGAGCGGGCACGGATGGCCCGCGAGCTGCACGACATGGTCGCCAACCACCTGTCCGCCATCGCGATCCACTCCACCGCCGCGCAGTCCATCGACGACCCGTCGGCGACCCGCGAGGCGCTCGGGGTGATCCGTGAGAACAGCGTGCAAGGTCTGGCCGAAATGCGCCGTCTCATCGGGCTGTTGCGGGACCCGAAGACGGCCGAATGGGACGAGGAGCCCGCCGCGACCCCCACGCTCGACGGGCTGGACGCGCTGCTCGACCAGGTCCGTACGAGCGGCGGCAGCAGCGGGCTGACCTTTGTGCTGGAGGACGCGCGGGGCCAGGACGTCCCCGGCGCCGGGCCGAAGCCGCCGGCACCGGTCGAGCTGGCCGCGTACCGCATCGTCCAGGAATCGCTGACCAACGCACTCAAGCACGCCGCGCCCGGCGAGGTGCGGGTACGCATCGCCCACGACCGCGGCGGGGCGCTCACCGTCGCCGTCCGCAGCCCGTTCGCCGACCGCCCCGACCCCCGTGCGCCCGGCTCCGGCACCGGCCTGGTCGGGATGCGCGAGCGGATCGCCCTGCTGGGCGGAGCATTCGAGGCCGGCCCGGAGGGCGGGCCGGCCGGCACAGTCTGGCTGGTGCGGGCAGCGTTGCCCGCCGCCGAGGAGGAAGAACAACGATGACAGGCGCCGACGCGCAGCCGATCCGGGTTCTCGTCGCCGAGGACCAGTCCGCCGTACGGGCCGGGCTCGTCCTCATCCTGCGCTCCGCCCCCGATATCGAGGTCGTCGGGGAGGCCGAGGACGGCGAGGAGGCGGTACGGCTCGCCCGCGAGCTGCGCCCCGCCCTCGTTCTCATGGACATCCAGATGCCCCGCCTCGACGGGGTCTCCGCCACCCGGCAGGTGGTCTCCGAGAAACTGGCGGACGTCCTGGTGCTGACCACCTTCGACCTGGACGAATACGTCTTCGGGGCGTTACGGGCGGGGGCGGCGGGCTTTCTCCTCAAGGACAGCGACGCGGCCGCGCTGCTGACCGCGGTGCGCACCGTGGCCTCCGGTGAGGGGCTGATCGCTCCGGCGGTGACCCGGCGGCTGATCGCGGAGTTCGCGAGCCCGCGCACGGCGGTCCGGCGGCCTGCGCGGGACGGCGAGGCCCCGGATCCGGCGGTCCTGGACGCCCTGACGCCACGCGAGCGGGAGGTGCTGGGCTGTCTGGGGCGGGGGCTGTCGAACGCCGACATCGCGCTGCGGCTGGCCATGGCGGAGGCCACCGTGAAAACACATGTCAGCCGGCTGCTGGCGAAGCTGGATCTGCGCAGCCGGGTGCAAGCGGCCGTGCTGGCCCAGGAGTTGGGGGTGGACGGGCCGTAGGGGGTGGCCGAACACGTCCCGTAGGGGATACGTGGCCCCCCTTGTGGGGCCACAATGCGGCGGGGCCGGAGGGTATTCCCGTGGCCCCTCGAATCAGGCCACGTTCACCCGCTGGCCGGGAGGTGCCGCCTCCAGCCAGGCGAGGAAGCCGGTGAGTGCGTCCTCGCTCATCGCCAGTTCCAGGCGGGTTCCGCGGTGCCGGCAGGCCAGCACGATGGAGTCGGAGAGCAGTGCCAGCTCCTCCTCACCCTGCGGGGTGCGCCGCTCCAGGACCTCGATGGCGGAGCGCTCCAGGACACGGCGTGGCCGGGGCGCGTACGAGAACACCCGGAACCATTCGATCCGGTCGCCGTTGTAGCGCGACACACCGTAGATCCAGCCTTTGCCGCCGGTCTCGTTCTCCGGCACCTGCCAGCGCAGACTGCAGTCGAAGGTGCCACCGGACCGCTGGATGAGCCGCCGCCTCAGTCCGAAGACGAACAGCCCCAGCAGCACCAGTACCAGGACCACGCCGCTCACAAGCAGAGCGAGGACCATCTCGACCGACCTCCTCGCCTCGGTGGGGTTACCCCCCAGACACCGTCTGAGGGCAGGAAACGCACCTGCATTGCCTCAGCCGCGGGCCGCTCCGGACAACTCCGGGCAGCCCGCGGCTGAGGATCGATCTCGTCGGTGACGGGGCTCAGTGAACGCCCGTCACCGCACGCAGCCGGACATCGGCGCGGCGCTCGGCGGCCGCGTCGGCCTCCGACTTCGCTCGCTCCAGGGCCCGCTCCGCGCGCTGGACATCGATCTCGTCCGACAGCTCGGCCACCTCTGCGAGCAGAGACAGCTTGTTGTCGGCGAACGAGATGAAGCCGCCGTGCACCGCGACGACGACGGTGCCGTCCCCGCTCTCGCCGGTCGTACGAATCGTCACCGGGCCCGACTGCAGCACGCCGAGAAGCGGCTGGTGTCCGGGCATGACGCCGATGTCGCCCGACGAGGTGCGCGCGACAACCAGGCTGGCCTCGCCGGACCAGATCTGGCGGTCCGCGGCAACCAACTCGACGTGCAGCTCAGCCACGATGGCTCCTCGGGTCTCCACCTGCCTGGCTCGGCAGATGTTGGGTCAAATACTAGTGGTCGTACGGACCGGGGGCGGCCAGGGCCGCCCCCGGGACCGGTGCCGGGGTCAGGAGACGCCCAGCTCCTTGGCATTGGCCTTCAGGTCCTCGATGCCACCGCACATGAAGAACGCCTGCTCGGGGAAGTGGTCGTAGTCACCGTCGGCGATCGCGTTGAACGCCGCGATCGTCTCCTCCAGCGGGACGTCCGAGCCGTCGACACCGGTGAACTGCTTCGCCACGTGGGTGTTCTGCGACAGGAACCGCTCGATACGACGGGCGCGGTGGACGGTGAGCTTGTCCTCCTCGCCGAGCTCGTCGATACCCAGAATCGCGATGATGTCCTGGAGGTCCTTGTACTTCTGCAGGATCGTCTTGACGCGCGAAGCGCAGTCGTAGTGCTCCTGCGAGATGTAGCGGGGGTCCAGGATCCGGGACGTCGAGTCCAGCGGGTCGACCGCCGGGTAGATGCCCTTCTCCGAGATCGGGCGCGACAGAACGGTCGTCGCGTCCAGGTGGGCGAAGGTGGTGGCCGGCGCCGGGTCGGTCAGGTCGTCCGCGGGGACGTAGATCGCCTGCATCGAGGTGATCGAGTGACCACGGGTCGAGGTGATGCGCTCCTGGAGGAGACCCATCTCGTCGGCCAGGTTCGGCTGGTAACCCACCGCGGAGGGCATCCGGCCGAGCAGGGTCGACACCTCGGAACCCGCCTGGGTGTACCGGAAGATGTTGTCGATGAAGAACAGCACGTCCTGCTTCTGCACATCGCGGAAGTACTCCGCCATGGTCAGACCGGCCAGGGCGACGCGCAGACGGGTGCCCGGGGGCTCGTCCATCTGACCGAAGACCAGCGCGGTCTTGTCGATGACGCCGGACTCCGTCATTTCCTCGATGAGGTCGTTGCCCTCACGGGTGCGCTCGCCGACACCGGCGAACACCGACACACCGTCGTGGTTGTTGGCCACGCGGTAGATCATTTCCTGGATCAGAACGGTCTTGCCGACACCGGCACCACCGAACAGACCGATCTTGCCGCCCTTGACGTACGGGGTCAGCAGGTCGATGACCTTGACGCCGGTCTCGAACATCTCGGTCTTGGACTCGAGCTGGTCGAAGGACGGAGCCTTGCGGTGGATCGCCCAGCGCTCGGTGACCTCGGACGCGGCCTCCGGCTTGTTGAGGATCTCGCCGAGGGTGTTGAACACCTTGCCCTTGGTGACATCGCCGACGGGGACGGTGATCCCGGCGCCGGTGTTGGTCACCGCGGCCTGGCGGACCAGACCGTCGGTGGGCTGCATGGAGATGGCACGGACCAGGCCGTCGCCCAGGTGCTGCGCGACCTCAAGGGTCAGCATCTTGAGCTTGCCCTGCTCGGCCGGGTCGGCGACCTCGACGGTCAGCGCGTTGTAGATGTCCGGCATCGCGTCGACGGGGAACTCCACGTCGACGACCGGGCCGATGACCCGCGCGACGCGGCCAGTGGCCACGCCACTAGCAGCGGACGTTTCAACAGTGGTGGTCATAGTGGTCAGTCACTCCCCGCGGTCGCGTCGGCCAGAGCACTGGCACCACCGACGATCTCGCTGATTTCCTGGGTGATTTCGGCCTGTCGGGCCGCGTTGGCAAGCCGCGAGAGCGACTTGATGAGCTCTTCTGCATTGTCGGTCGCCGACTTCATCGCACGACGTGTGGCGGCGTGCTTGGAGGCGGCGGCCTGCAGAAGCGCGTTGTAGATCCGCGACTCGACATACCGCGGAAGCAGGGCGTCGAGGACGTCCTCGGCCGACGGCTCGAAGTCGAACAGCGGAAGGATCTCGCCCTTGGACGACTCCTCCGACTCCTGCGCCGCCTTGTCGAGGCTGAGCGGCAGCAGCCGGTCGCCGAGCGCCGTCTGCGTCATCATCGAGATGAACTCGGTGTAGACGATGTGGAGTTCGTCCACTCCACCCTCGGCGGTGTCCTGCTGGACAGCCTCGATGAGCGGAGCGGCGATCGCCTTGGCGTCCCCGTACGTCGGGCTGTCGGTGAAACCGGTCCACGACTCCACGACCTTGCGCTCGCGGAAGCTGTAGTACGACACACCCTTGCGCCCGACGATGTAGGCGTCGACTTCCTTGCCCTCGGCCTTGAGCCGCTCGGTGAGCTGCTCCGCGGCCTTGATGACATTGGAGGAGTAGCCGCCGGCCAGACCGCGGTCGCTCGTGATGAGCAGCAGCGCGGCCCGGGTGGGCCGCTCGGCCTCGGTCGTCAGCGGGTGCTGGGTGTTCGAGCCCGTGGCAACCGCTGTCACCGCGCGGGTCAGTTCACTCGCGTACGGCGTCGATGCCGCCACCTGGCGCTGCGCCTTGACGACACGCGAGGCGGCGATCATCTCCATCGCCTTGGTGATCTTCTTGGTCGCGGAGACGGAGCGGATGCGACGCTTGTAGACCCGGAGCTTGGCTCCCATGGATCAGGTCCCTTCCGTCGTCACTTGCTGGTGCCGGCCGGGGCGTCCTCGCCGAGCAGCTTGCCGTCCGAGGTCTCGAACTGCTGCTTGAAGGCGTCGACGGCCTCGGAGATCGCGCCGATGGTGTCGTCGGACATCTTGCCGCCCTCGACGATGCTGGTCAGCAGGTCCTTCTTCTCGAGGTGCAGGTAGTCGAGAAGCTCCCGCTCGAAGCGGCGGATGTCCGCCACCGGCACGTCGTCCATCTTGCCGTTGGTGCCGGCCCAGACGGAGATGACCTGGTCCTCGGTGGGGTACGGAGCGTACTGACCCTGCTTGAGCAGCTCAGTCATCCGCTTACCGCGCTCCAGCTGCGCCTTGGAGGCCGCGTCCAGGTCGGAACCGAAGGCGGCGAACGCCTCCAGCTCGCGGTACTGGGCGAGGTCCACGCGAAGCCGGCCGGAAACCTGCTTCATCGCCTTGTGCTGGGCGGAGCCACCGACACGGGAGACGGAGATACCGACGTTCAGCGCCGGGCGCTGGCCCGCGTTGAACAGGTCGGACTCCAGGAAGCACTGGCCGTCGGTGATGGAGATGACGTTGGTCGGAATGAACGCCGACACGTCGTTCGCCTTGGTCTCGACGATCGGGAGACCGGTCATCGAACCGGCGCCCATGTCGTCGGAGAGCTTGGCGCAGCGCTCCAGCAGACGCGAGTGCAGGTAGAAGACGTCGCCCGGGTAGGCCTCACGGCCCGGCGGACGGCGCAGCAGCAGGGACACGGCGCGGTAGGCGTCGGCCTGCTTCGAGAGGTCATCGAAGATGATCAGGACGTGCTTGCCCTGGTACATCCAGTGCTGGCCGATGGCCGAGCCGGTGTAGGGCGCCAGGTACTTGAAGCCCGCCGGGTCGGACGCCGGGGCGGCGACGATGGTCGTGTACTCCAGGGCACCGGCCTCCTCCAGCGCGCCGCGCACGGACGCGATGGTGGAGCCCTTCTGGCCGATGGCGACGTAGATGCAGCGGACCTGCTTCTTCGGGTCGCCGGTGCGCCAGTTGTCGCGCTGGTTGATGATCGTGTCGACGGCCAGGGCGGTCTTGCCGGTCTGGCGGTCACCGATGATCAGCTGACGCTGGCCACGGCCGATCGGCACCATCGAGTCGACGGCCTTGTAGCCGGTCTCCATCGGCTCGTGGACCGACTTACGGACCATGACGCCCGGAGCCTGCAGCTCCAGGGCGCGGCGGCCCTCGGACTCGATCTCGCCGAGGCCGTCGATCGGGTTGCCCAGCGGGTCGACGACGCGGCCGAGGTAGCCCTCGCCCACGGCGACCGAGAGCACCTCACCGGTGCGCTGCACCGGCTGGCCCTCCTCGATACCGCTGAACTCACCGAGGATGACCGCACCGATCTCGCGCTCTTCCAGGTTCAGCGCAAGACCGAGGGTGCCGTCCTCGAACTTCAGCAGTTCGTTCGCCATCGCCGAGGGAAGGCCCTCGACATGCGCGATGCCGTCTCCGGCATCGCTGACCGTGCCGACCTCCTCGCGCGAGGCCGCGTCCGGCTTGTACGCCTGGACGAAGTTCTCCAGCGCGTCCCGGATCTCCTCCGGCCGGATCGTGAGCTCCGCCATCTGGGTTCCCTGCTCTCCTTGTTGGGCCCGAAGTTACTTGCGGGTGTCTGGGGGGCTGTCCCCCAGGGGGTTTCCGCTTACGGCCCAACTCGGGCCGCCGTCATGCTTGTGCTGGTCCCCGGGGCTTCTTCCGGACCGCAGCCGGACCTCTCGGTCCGGCCGGCTGGTCCGGCGTCTGGCCGCCGGTTGTGCAGCTCTTGAGTTGGTGGCTGGGTCAGCCGGCCATCCGCCGGTCCGCCTCTTCGAGGCGCTCCGCGATGGTCCCGTTGATGACCTCGTCGCCGATCCGGACCTGGACTCCGCCGAGGACCTCGGGGTCCACGTCGAGGTTCAGGTGGATCTGCCGTCCGTACAGCTGCGTCAGGGAAGCGCCCAGGCGCTGCCGCTGTCCTTCGCTGAGGGGCACCGCAGAGGTGACCACCGCGACCATCCGGTCCCGGCGGCTCGCCGCCAGCCTGGAGAGGGCATCGAGCCCCGCCTCCAGGCTACGACCCCGCGGCTGTACGACAAGGCGGATCACGACGCGCTCGGTGACCGGGTTCGCCCGGCCGCCCAGCAGCGTGTGCAGCAGCTCCGTCTTGGCCTCGACCGTCGCGTTCCGGTCGGTCAGCGCACGCCGCAGCTCGCCGTTGGAGCTGACGATCCGGCCGAACCGGAACAGCTCGTCCTCGACGTCGTCGAGCTGGCCGGCCCGCTGGGCGGCCACGAGGTCGGCGCTGTAGGCCAGCTCCTCGAGGGCGTCCGTCAGGTCACGCGAGCGCGACCAGCGGGAGCGGACCATGCCGGACAGCAGGTCGAGGGTCGGACCGCCGACCCGGCTGCTCAGCAGCCGCCCGGCCAGTTCGGCCCGCGCCTCGCCGGGCTGCGCCGGGTCGGTGAGAACCCGACGCAGCGACCCCTCGCGGTCGAGCAGAGCGGTGACGGCAGCCAGCTCCTCGGCGAGCTTCGCCGCATCGACGGAGGTGTCATCCGTCAGCGCGTTGAATCGCTCGCGTGCGGAGACAAGTGCCTCGCGGCTCGCTCCGTTCATCGGCCGGCCTCAGCCTTCGTCGCGCCCGACGCCGCCTTGCCCTCGACCTCGTCGAGGAAGCGGTCGACGGTCCGGCTCTGCCGGGCGTGGTCCTCGAGGGACTCGCCGACGATCTTGCCGGCCAGGTCGACGGCAAGCTTGCCGACGTCCCTGCGCAGCGACTGCGCGGCCTGCTTCCGGTCCGCCTCGATCTGGGTGTGACCGGCAGCGATGATCTCCTCGCGCTGCCGCTGGCCCTCAGCGCGCATCTCAGCAATGAGAGTCGCGCCCTGCTCCTGCGCCTCCTGGCGCAGTCGCGCGGCCTCGTGGCGGGCGTCGGCCAGCTGTGCCCGGTAGTCCGCGAGCACCTGCTGCGCCTCGGCCTGAGTCGCCTCGGCTTCCTCCATGCGGCCTTCGATCAGCTTCCGACGCTCGTCCAGAACCTTGTTGATGTTCGGGAGGAGCTTCTTCGCCAGGATGCCGAAGACGATGAAGAAGGCGACCAGGCCGATGACCAGCTCTGGAATCGGCGGGAACAGGGGGTTCTCAGGAACCTCCGCCGCCATGTTGAAGACCAGGGCGTTCACATCAATGCCTTCCGTCTGATTGGACGTCGTCTAACGGGCCGCTTACTTGTACGCGTAACCCATGACGATGCCGATGAGGGCGAGCGCCTCACAGAAGGCGAAACCCATGATCTGGTTGGTACGGATCAGGCCGGCCGCCTCGGGCTGGCGGGCGAGGGCCTGGGTGCCGTTACCGAAGATGATGCCGACGCCGACGCCGGGGCCGATGGCGGCCAGGCCATACCCGACCGAGGCGATGTTGCCGGTGAGGCCGGCGGCGAGGTTCACAGTCTCGAGGGCAGCGGACATGCCGTTACTTCCTTCTCTTTCACGGACCGGTGGGGGTTGGCCACCGGACGATTAACAGATTGCGGAGTCGGGGGTGCTCAGTGGTGCTCGGCGAGCGCGCCCTGGACGTAGTTGCAGGCCAGGAGCACGAAGACGTACGCCTGGATCGCCTGGATGAAGAGCTCGAAGGCCGTCATCGCGATGGTCATCAGGAACGACGCACCGGCGTAGACGAAGCCGAGGCCGTTCGCCAAGTACCAAGTGGCGATGGTGAACATCACGATCAGCAGGTGGCCGGCGAACATGTTGGCGAAGAGCCGGACGGCGTGGGTGAACGGCCGCACGAGCATGTTCGAGAAGAACTCGATGACGACGATCAGCGGCAGGACCCAGCCGAGCGACCTGTCCCAGCCGGTGATGTTCTTCCAGCCGCCGACGAAGCCGTGCTTCTTGAACGTCAGCGACACCCACAGGACGTAGACGATCAGAGCGAGCCCGATGGGGAACGAGATGATCGACGTGACCGGGAACTGGGCGACCGGAATGATCGACCAGATGTTCATGATCCACACGAAGAAGAACAGCGAGACCATGAGGGGGACGTATTTCTCGCCCTCCTTCTTGCCCAGCGCGTCGTAGACGAGCCCGCGACGCACGAAGTCGTAGCCGACCTCGCCGATCATCTGCAGCTTCCCGGGGACCACCTTGGCCTTGCCGAATGCGGCCCAGAAGAACCACACCACGACGACCGTGCTGAGCAGGGCCAGCAGCATCGGCTTGTTGAACTCGTAGCCGCCGACTTTGAAGAGCGGGTCGAATACGAACGAATGAAGACCCGGGGCCTCGAAGCCACACCCCGGAATAAAGAGGTGGCACTCCGTGTCGAAGGCGAGCATCGTTTCAGCACTCACCGCGGGCTCCTTCAGCGTGGCGCATGGGTACGGCAACCTCGTTGTGTCGGCGCGGCGTTGAGCCACGGAGCGGCACTGGACTGGTCTTACGGATTAGGGGGCGGCCGGCCGGCGCTGGGCCGGGCCGAATCACAGGCATCGGCCGCGAGAACTGCCCGTTCCATCCCGTGGAATCTGGGAGCTCAGCCGCCTGCGCCATCTGTGCCGCAGTTGGCACCGGACGATAGCAGGCCCGCATGAGGGCATTTATCCCGGCCCTACGTCTCACGTCGGCGACCCCGCCGTCTCCGCCTTCTTCGAGTCCGCGGAGTCGGGGTTCACGTACAGAATCTTCTCCTTCATATGACCGCGGGTCTGTGCCGCGATCCATACGAGGGTGGCGCCGAGCAAGGTGAAGGCGAATGCCTTTGTGTCGAAGAGGGTGGTGTCCTTGAACGTGATCATGAAGACCGCGACGAGCAGGATCTGCACCGTGTACAGCAGCAGCCCCATCATCTGGAACAGCTGCGGAAGCTTCCTCGCGGTCTGCTGCAGGACCACCAGCCCCGCACCCATGACGAGCACCACCAGCACAGTGCCGACGACAGCGCCGATCGCTCCCGTCGCGCCGGCGACCACTGCGCTCACGGCAACGGCGATGACGCCGATGGCGAGCGTGGGCACAAGGGCGTGAAGGAGTAGTCGGGCGTCATTCGACTGCATGGCGGCGCTCCGGCAAAAGGTGGGGTTTATGTCGTCAGGGACGAGCGTAGACCCGGCCTGAGGCGGAACCTGAGGCAGAAGAAACGTCGCACTACGCTCCTTCGGCTCTGTCGCCGGGTTTCGTGAACGGTATCACAAACTATTTGATGAGGTCTTTACCTGGTTCGTGTGGACCCTGTCACACCTGAGCGTGAACGTGCGCGTTGGTGCACTGACAGCCAGCGTTATGTCTGATATGGGGTCAACCGACCCGATTCCTGTCGCACGTTCGGGCGATCCAGTCCCCGGATCAGTGGTGACTGCCCGCCCTGCGGTGTTCCACGAAGCGTGAGCGGTCGCCGATGGCGGTGGCCCCGTTGAGGCCCGACGGGAGCGGTTCGCGCTCCTCCTCCGGCTCGACGGCGTCCTCGCCGTCCCGCTCCGCGGCCGACGCCGTCGCGTGGGCGACCCGGCGGTAGCGCGGCGGCACCATCCACTCCGCCCAGCGCGGCGTACGCGGTGTGAAGCGCGGCAGCAGAAGCAGCAGCAGCCCGACCGCGCTCAGCAGCACGATGCCCAGCACGATCCACATGCTGGCGTTGTTCACCGAGTACGCGACCGCGCCGAACGCGATCAGGGCCGACCAGAAGTACATGATCAGCACGGCCCGGCTGTGCGAGTGACCGATCTCCAGCAGCCGGTGGTGCAGATGCCCGCGGTCGGCCGCGAACGGCGACTGGCCCTTCCACGTACGCCGCACGATCGCCAGGACCAGGTCGGCGACCGGCACCGCGATGACCGTCAGGGGCAGCAGCAGCGGGATGTAGACCGGCACCATCGCGTGAGTCGCCTCACGCAGACCGCCCGCCTTCACATTGAGCAGGTCCGGGTCGACCTGGCCGGTCACCGAGACCGCGCCCGCGGCCATGACCAGGCCGATCAGCATCGAGCCCGAGTCGCCCATGAAGATCCGCGCCGGGTGCATGTTGTGCGGCAGGAAGCCCAGGCACATGCCCATCAGAACGACCGAGAACAGCGTTGCCGGCGCGGCCGCCTCGATGCCGTAGCCGAACCACATCCGGTACGCGTACATGAAGAACGCCGCGGCGGCGATGCACACCATGCCGGAGGCGAGACCGTCCAGGCCGTCGACGAAGTTCACCGCGTTGATGGTGATCACGACGAGGGCGACGGTCAGCAGGGTGCCCTGCATCGGGGTTAGCGAGACCGTGCCGACGCCGGGGATCGGGATCCAGAGGATCGTCAGGCCCTGAAGGACCATCACACCCGCGGCGATCATCTGGCCGCCGAGCTTGACCAGTGCGTCCACGCCCCACTTGTCGTCCAGGACGCCGAGGATCCAGATCAGGGCGGCGCCGGAGAGCAGCGCCCTGGGCTCGTTGGAGTTCTCGAAGACGCTCTTGAGGTTGGTCAGGTGCGAGGCGACCAGCAGACCGGCGCACAGCCCGCCGAACATCGCGATACCGCCGAGCCGCGGTGTCGGCTCGCGGTGCACATCACGCGCGCGGATCTCCGGCATCGCACCGGCCGCGATCGCGAACTTCCGCACCGGCCCGGTCAGCAGGTAGGTCACCGCGGCCGTGACGCACAGCGTCAGCAGGTATTCACGCACGGGCTGCCCCATTGGTATAGCTGGCCATCACAGCCCCACACCCTATGCGTGTCAGCCCCCTGGCCGTGAATACAGGAGAAGACGCCTCGCGTCGCCGGACGGTTCCCGCCGTCACCCGTGATCGGGATAAGGCGGAAAGTCATGGACCAAAGCGACGGTCCTGGAGCGGGCCGTACCGTCCTCCGCCAGTGCCGCCACGATCAGCTCGGCGACCGACTTCATCTCGTCCTCGCCCATGCCCTGCGTCGTCACCGCGGCGGTGCCCAGCCGGATGCCGGTCCGGCGGGCCGCCGGGTCGTCGGGGGTCTCGGCGCACGGCAGCGCGCAGGTGTCCAGCACGATGCCGGCGGCGGCCAGCCGGCCCCGGGCGGTGCGTGCGTCCAGGCCGAGAGGGGCGGTATCCGCGGCGATCAGATGGGTGTCGGTCCCGCCCGTGGTGATCGTCAGGCCGTGTCCGGCCAGCGCCCCGGCGAGCGCGCGGGCATTGGCGGTGACCTGATGGGCGTATGCGCCGAAGGCGGGCGTGGCGGCCTCCCCGAAGGCGACGGCCTTGGCGGCGACCGCGTTCATCTGTGCACCGCCCTGGGTGAAGGGGAACACCGCGCGGTCGATCCGCTCGGCCAGCTTCTCGCCGCACAGGAGCAGCCCGCCGCGCGGCCCGCGCAGCACCTTGTGTGTCGTTCCGCACACCACATGCGCGTACGGAACGGGGCTGGGCGCCACTCCGCCGGCGATCAGCCCGAGCGGGTGCGCGACATCCGCGATCAGATAGGCGCCGGTCTCGTCGGCGATGTCGCGGAAGGCGGCGTAGTCGATGTGCCGGGGGTAGGAGATCGAGCCGCAGACGATGGCCTTGGGCCGGCGGGCGCGGGCCAGCTCGCGGATCGCGTCGTAGTCCAGCAGCCCGGTCTCCTCGTCGACGCCGTAGCCGGCGAAGTCGAACCAGCGGCCGGAGAAGTTGGCGGGCGAGCCGTGGGTGAGGTGCCCGCCGTGCGGGAGGGACATGGCCAGGACGGTGTCACCGGGGCGCAGCAGGGCGGCGTAGGCGGCCAGCACGGCCGAAGACCCGGAGTGTGCCTGGACGTTGGCGTGCTCGGCGCCGAAAAGGGCCTTGGCGCGCTCCACCGCGATCCGCTCGGCGAGGTCGACGATCTCGCAGCCGCCGTGGTGCCTGGCACCCGGATAGCCCTCGGCGTATTTGTTGCCCAGCGGGGAGCCGAGGGCGGCGAGGACGGCCGGTGAGGTGAAGTTCTCGGCGGCGATCAGCTGCAGCCCGTCGCTCTGCCGGGCGCTCTCACCGAGCAGTACGCCGGCGATCTCGGGGTCCTGGCCCAGCAGGGCGGCGAAGTCCGGGGCGCCGGCCGGCCGGGTGACGGCGTCCCGGGCGGCGGCCCGTGCGCGGTCCTCGATGGTCTCGGCCGGACCGGCGCCCGGCGCGGGCTCGGTGGCCCGGGCAGGGCCGGCCGGGGTCTCGTTACGGGGTGACGCGGTGGTCGCAGGCATCGCTGGCTCCGGGCCTCGTACGGGGGCGTAGTCCCAATGTAGGCGCGGCGGGGCGTTCGGGCGCGGTGTGCGGGCCGACAGGGTCCACACCCGTGCACAGGGCCCCTGGGGCGGCCTGTCGCCCCGGCCTGCGGGAGGACAGGCCTCAGGCCCGCGCGGGGAGCCCTGTGAGGGCGGTGACGACCGGGTCGAGCGCCTGGTTGATCTCGTCGCCGATGGAGCGGAAGAAGGTGATGGGAGCCCCGTAGGGGTCGTAGACCTCGTCGGACTCCGGGTTGGGCGCCAGCAGCCAGCCGCGCAGCGCCGCGGCGGCGCCGACCAGCGAGCGGGCGCGCTCGACCAGCCCGCCGTCCGGGAGGTCCGGGTCGGGCTCGGGCAGCGTGGCCGGGTCTATGGCCCGTACCAGCCGGTTGAACTCCTTGAGCGTGAAGGTGCGCAGCCCCGCGGAGTGCCCCATCGAGATGACCTGGGCGCGGTGGTCGCGGGTGGCGGTGAGCACCAGGTCGGCGCGGATGACGTGCTCGTCGAGCAGCTCACGGCCGATGAACCCGCCCGGGTCGGCGCCGTAGTCGGCAAGCACCGTCGCGGCGTGGGTCTCCATCGGGGCGCCTTCGTGGCCCCAGGTGCCGGCGCTCTCCACGAGCAGCCCGCCGCTGCGCGCGTCACCCAGCCGCAGTTCCAGGGCACGGCGGTGCAGCCGCTCGGTGATCGGCGAGCGGCAGACGTTGCCGGTGCTGACGTGGAGGATCCGAAAAGGGGGTGAGGGGGGTACAGGGGGGTGGGTGCCGTCGCCTGGTCCCGCTATGCCACGCCCCAGGGGCGCCATCAATTGGCCACCTCGAGCTCGGGTACCACCTTGCGCAGCTCCTCCGCACTGAGCGCGCCCTCGCGCAGCAGCACCGGGATCTTGCCGGTGACATCGACGATCGAGGAGGGCACGGCGGCGGGGGTCGGGCCGCCGTCGAGGTAGACGGAGACGGAGTCGCCCAGCATTTCCTGTGCGGCGTCGCAGTCCTGCGGGGACGGGTGGCCGGTGAGGTTGGCGCTGGAGACGGCCATCGGGCCGAACTCGGTGAGCAGCTCGATCGCGACGGGGTGCAGCGGCATCCGTACGGCGACCGTGCCGCGGGTTTCGCCCAGGTCCCAGGTCAGCGACGGCTGGTGCTTGGCGACGAGGGTGAGCGCACCGGGCCAGAAGGCGTCGACCAGTTCCCAGGCCTGCTCGGAGAAGTCGGTGACCAGGCCGTGCAGGGTGTTGGGGGACCCGACGAGGACCGGGGAGGGCATACCGCGGCCGCGGCCCTTGGCCTCCAGCAGATCGCCGACGGCCTCGGCGCTGAAGGCGTCCGCGCCGATGCCGTAGACGGTGTCGGTCGGCAGCACGACCAGCTCACCGCGGCGGACGGCCGAGGCGGCCTCGCGCAGACCGGTGGTGCGGTCGGTCGCGTCGCTGCAGTCGTATCGCCGTGCCATTACGGGACCTCCTCGTGCGAAACGAATACTTCGGATGCATCGGCTGCATCAGGCGCCGAAGCGGAACGCGTCATGGCGTCGCCCGGCGCGCGGTGGCGAAACGGGGCCTGTTGTTGAGGTCCGGGTGGTCGGCCGCATCGGCCCAGCCCCGCTCCTCGGTGAAGATCCACGGCACCTGACCGCCCTGGGTGTCGGCATGCTCAATGACGACCACGCCGCCGGGGCGCAGCAGGCGGTGTGCGGTCCGCTCGATGCCCCGGATGGTGTCCAGGCCGTCCTGGCCCGAGAACAGCGCGAGCTCGGGGTCGTGGTCGCGGGCCTCGGGTGCGACGTACTCCCACTCGGTCAGCGGGATGTACGGCGGGTTGGAGACGACCAGGTCGACCTGCCCGTCCAGTTCGGGAAGCGCGGTCAGCGCGTCGCCGTGATGGAGAACGACGCGGGACCCCTCGACGTTCTTGCGGGCGTAGTCCAGGGCCTGTTCGGACAGCTCCACGGCGTGCACCCGCGAGCGGGGCACCTCCTGCGCCAGGGCGAGCGCGATCGCCCCCGAGCCGGTGCACAGGTCGACGATCAGCGGCTCGACCACGTCCATGGCCCGTACGGCGTCTATTGCCCAGCCGACCACCGACTCGGTCTCCGGGCGGGGCACGAACACCCCCGGACCGACGGCGAGTTCGAGGTAGCGGAAGAACGCCCGGCCGGTGATGTGCTGGAGCGGCTCTCGCGCCTCGCGGCGGGCGACGGCCTCCCAGTAGCGGGCGTCGAAGTCCGCGTCCTTGACGTGGTGCAGCTCACCCCGTTTGACGCCGTGCACGAACGCGGCGAGTTCCTCGGCGTCGAAGCGCGGCGAGGGCACACCGGCGTCGGCCAGCCGCTGGGTGGCCTGGGCCACCTCGGCGAGCAGAAGGTTCACGGGGCCTTCCTCCTAGTGCGCTGCGTCTTCATTCTGCGGGACCGCCGTCGAGCGGCCGGGGACTCCCGCGGGCTGTCCCCCGGGGGTGCGGTCTCCGGCCGGTGCGTGCCGGGTCGGGCGGGCTTACTGGGCGGCGGCGAGCTTGGCGGCCGAGTCGGCGTCGACACACGCCTGGATGACCGGGTCGAGTTCGCCGTCGAGCACCTGGTCCAAGTTGTACGCCTTGAAGCCGACCCGGTGGTCCGAGATGCGGTTTTCCGGGAAGTTGTACGTACGGATGCGCTCGGAGCGGTCAACCGTGCGGACCTGGCTGCGGCGGGCGTCCGACGCCTCCCGCTCGGCCTCTTCCTGGGCGGCGGCCAGCAGCCGGGAGCGCAGGATGCGCATCGCCTGCTCCTTGTTCTGGAGCTGGCTCTTCTCGTTCTGGCAGGAGACGACGATGCCGGTGGGCAGGTGCGTGATGCGCACCGCGGAGTCGGTGGTGTTGACCGACTGGCCGCCGGGCCCGGAGGAGCGGTAGACGTCGATCCGCAGGTCGTTGGGGCCGATCTCGACCTCGACCTCCTCGGCCTCGGGCGTGACCAGCACGCCGGCGGCGGAGGTGTGGATCCGGCCCTGCGATTCGGTGGCGGGCACGCGCTGCACGCGGTGCACTCCGCCCTCGTACTTCAGCCGCGCCCAGACGCCCTGTCCCGGCTCGGTGGCGCCGCCCCCGCCCTTGGTCTTCACGGCGACCTGGACGTCCTTGTAGCCGCCGAGGTCGGACTCGTTGGCCTCCAGGATCTCGGTCTTCCAGCCGGCCCGCTCGGCGTAGCGCAGGTACATCCGCAGCAGATCGCCGGCGAACAGCGCGGACTCCTCGCCGCCCTCGCCGGCCTTGACCTCGAGGATGACGTCCTTGTCGTCGCTGGGGTCACGCGGGACGAGCAGCAGCCGCAGCTTCTCGGTCAGCTCCTCGCGCCGGGCGTCGAGCTCCTTGACCTCATCGGCGAAGTCCGGGTCTTCCGCGGCGAGTTCGCGCGCGGTCTCCATGTCCTCGCCGGTCTGCTTCCAGTTGCGGTACGTCGCGATGATCGGGGTCAGCTCCGCGTAGCGCTTGTTGAGCCGCATGGCCTCGCGCTGGTCGGCGTGGACCGCGGGGTCGGCCAGCCGCTTCTCAAGATCGGCGTGCTCGCCGATCAGTTCCTCGACCGCCTCGAACATCGTGGGTTCCTCTACTGGCTGCTGTGGTGACCCGGGTACCGGGGCGTGGCACATCTGCGGCTGCGCCGCGGGGCCCCGGCCCCCGTACGGGAAGCCAGGGGCCAGGACGACAAAACGCCGGTCCGGTCACCCCTGGGCAGGGGCGACCGGAGACCGGCGCCTTGCGGGTCGCTACTTCTTGGCGGCTGCAGCGCCCTTGCCGAAGCGGGCCTCGAAGCGGGCCACGCGGCCGCCCGTGTCCATGATCTTCTGCTTGCCCGTGTAGAACGGGTGGCACTCGGAGCAGATGTCGGCGCGGACGGTACCGCCGGCGACCGTGCTACGGGTGGTGAAGGACGCGCCACAGGTGCAGCTGACCTGGGTCTCGACGTACTCCGGGTGGATGTCGCGCTTCAAGGGATTCTCCTAGATTCGGGAGTGCACCGGGTCGTGCTGCGGATTGCGTCACGTGAACCGGGGCCGACGGTCCAGTCTGCCAGGACTAGCCGTATCTCCCAAAACCGGGGTACGGCCGCAACTATTCCCCGGCCGGTTCCGGGGCCGCCGGGCCCCGGAACCCCACCTGCCGGTTGCTTCAGGCACTCACCGGCCGGCTACTTCACGTACTTGTCCGTGCCGCCCTGGTCACCGGCCGAGCCCTTGATCGCGGACTTGGGGATGTCCTTGTCCTGCCGCAGCGCGTCCCAGACCTGCCCGCTCTTCTTCATCAGCGGCACCACACGGTCCGGGTTGTCGGGGTCGTACGTCACCGGCAGCGTCACCATGTCGATGTTCTCCGACCCGATGCTGCCCAGGCTCTTGGCCAGGCCGGTCAGTTCACCGACCGAGTTCAGATCGG
This sequence comes from Streptomyces sp. NPDC048434, assembly GCF_043200375.1. Lineage (NCBI taxonomy): Bacteria > Bacillati > Actinomycetota > Actinomycetes > Kitasatosporales > Streptomycetaceae > Streptomyces > Streptomyces sp. NPDC048434. The sequence goes on from NZ_JBICXQ010000025.1 coordinate 69,413, forward strand.
TGTCGGTGGTGATGGCCTTGGTGGCCGTATCGGCGATGTCGTAGAGCTTGGTGGGGTTGGTGAGCACCCCGACGTTCTTGACCTGGTTCATCAGGGCCTTGATGAACGTCTGCTGCAGCTGGATGCGGCCCAGGTCGCTGCCGTCGCCGCCGGGCACGCCGTGCCGGGTCCGGACGAGGCCGAGCGACTGCTCGCCGTTGAGGTTGTGCTTGCCGGGCTGCAGGTGCAGATGGCTGTGGTTGTCCTCGATCGCCTTGCTGGTGGTGACGTCCACCCCGCCCAGCGCGTCGATGAGCTTCTTGAAGCCGGTGAAGTCGACCTCGAGGAAGTGGTCCATCCGGATCCCGCTGATCGACTCGACGGTCTTGACCGAGCAGGCCGGCCCGCCGACCTCGAAGGCCGTGTTGAACATCGCCCGCTGCGCGCCGGGGACGTCCTTGCCGTCCTTGGTGCAGTCGGGGCGCTTGATCATGGTGTCGCGGGGGACGCTGACCACACTGGCCTTCTTACGGCCCTTGTACACGTGCACGATCATCGCCGTGTCGGAACGCGCGCCGCCCTCGTCCTTGCCGTACTCACCGTTCTTGCCGGCGCGGGAGTCGGATCCCATCACCAGGATGTCCATCGAGCCGTCGTCGACGTTCTTCGGCCGGTCGTGTCCGAGGGCGGCGTTGATGTCGACGCCCTTCAGATTGCCGTTGAGCTTGAAGTAGACGTAACCGAGTCCTGCCCCACCCAGCAGTACGACGCTGGTCAGCGTGCACAGGGTGATGGTCAGTGCCCGGCGGCGTCGGGTCGGGCCCTTGCGCCGGCGGCCCGTGGCACGTATGCCGCGGGCACGACTTTCGGCCGTCTGCGCGGTCCCGTTGCTGTCCGCCATCTGCTCCTCAGTCCTCGTTCGCTCGGCTGCCCCTCGCCGCCGCCGTGCTGTGTGCTGACACGGCTCGTTGCTCCTTGTCAGACGGGAGGTCGACGGGAAGGGTTGCACAGCGAGTCATGAGCGATTTCTTAGAAATCAGCGGCGGCCCATCCTGGCGGTGCGGGACCTTCGTCCTTCCCACCTGGGCTTTCGACCCTTTTCCCGGCATGGCTGGAACCATGCGGCTTGCGTGGATCTGTGCGGAACGTCTCAAGCGCGGCGCGTGTACCGCACACCGAACCGCGGCGCGTGTATCGCACACCGAACGCGGTCCGGATCGCAGACGCCGTACGCCACCCGCGCCACACGCGGCCACCCAACGCACAGCCCCCCTCACCCAGAGGGGGTGAGGGGGGCTGTGCGTTACCGCGCCAGGGCGCGCCCTACGGGCGTCAGTCGTTGCCGTTGCCCGCGGTCGGCGTCGTCTTCTGGATCTGCAGCAGGAACTCCGCGTTGGACTTCGTCTGCTTCATCTTGTCCAGCAGCAGCTCGATGGCCTGCTGCTGGTCCAGGGCGTGCAGCACCCGGCGCAGCTTCCACACGACGGCGAGCTCGTCGCTGCCCATGAGGATCTCTTCCTTACGGGTGCTGGACGCGTCCACGTCCACCGCCGGGAAGATGCGCTTGTCCGAGAGCTTGCGGTCGAGCTTGAGCTCCAGGTTGCCGGTGCCCTTGAACTCCTCGAAGATCACCTCGTCCATCCGCGAGCCGGTCTCGACCAGCGCGGTGGCCAGGATGGTCAGCGAACCGCCGTCCTCGATGTTGCGCGCGGCACCGAAGAAGCGCTTCGGCGGGTAGAGCGCGGTCGAGTCGACACCACCGGACAGGATGCGGCCGGAGGCCGGGGCGGCGAGGTTGTACGCACGTCCCAGACGGGTGATGGAGTCCAGCAGGACGACCACGTCGTGACCCAGCTCGACGAGACGCTTGGCGCGCTCGATGGCCAGCTCGGCGACGGTGGTGTGGTCCTCGGCCGGGCGGTCGAAGGTCGAGGAGATGACCTCGCCCTTGACCGACCGCTGCATGTCGGTGACCTCTTCAGGACGCTCGTCGACGAGGACGACCATCAGGTGGCACTCGGGGTTGTTGCGGGTGATCGAGTTGGCGACCGCCTGCATGATCATGGTCTTGCCGGTCTTCGGCGGGGCCACGATCAGACCGCGCTGGCCCTTGCCGATCGGCGTGACCAGGTCGATGATCCGGGTCGTCAGACCGCCCGACTCACCCTCCAGGCGCAGTCGCTCCTGCGGGTAAAGGGGCGTCAGCTTCCCGAACTCGGGCCGTCCGCGGCCCTGTTCGGGCGCCACGCTGTTGACGGTGTCGAGCCGCACCAGCGCGTTGAACTTCTCGCGCCGCTCGCCGTCCTTGGGCTGGCGGACCGCGCCGGTGACGTGGTCACCCTTGCGCAGGCCGTTCTTCCGCACCTGGGCGAGCGAGACGTACACGTCGTTCGGGCCGGGCAGGTAGCCGGAGGTCCGGATGAACGCGTAGTTGTCGAGGATGTCGAGGATGCCCGCGACCGGGATCAGGACGTCGTCCTCGGTCACCTGCGGCTCGTTGCCGAAGTCCTCACGGCCCCCGCGACGGCCACGGCGGTCGCGGTAGCGGCCGCGACGGCCCCGGCGGCCGCCCTCGAAGTCGTCGTCGTCATCGGTACGGCGGTCCCGCTGGCGCTGGCCGCCCTGGCCGCCCTGACCACCCTGGCCGCCGTCACCGGCGTCGCCCTTGCGGCGGTCACCGCGGTCACGGTCGCGCTGGCGCTGGCCGCGCTCCCCACGGTCGCCGCGGTCGCCCTTCTGGCCGCGGTCCTGGCGGTCGCCGCGGTCCTGACGCTCGCCGCTCTTGCTCGGCCGGCCCTCGCCGGTCTCCTGCGGGGAGGTCGCGGTGTCGGTCTTGGCATCCGCCTTGACCTCGGTCTTCGCCTCGACCCTGGTCTCGGTCTTGAGGTCGCCCGAGGCGCCCTCGGGGCTGCCCGCGGCGGCGGTGGCACGGCGCCGGCGGCGCTCGCCGGCCGGCTGCTCGTCGCTGACCGGCTGGCCGGGGATGTCGATCTGCTGCTGGCTCCCGGACTTGTCCGCGGCCTTGTCGCCCTTGTCGGACTTGGCGGCCTTGCCGGCCTGCTCGGCGCCGTCCTCGCCGGTACGGGCCTTGGAGGTCGAACGGCGCTTGGGCTTGGTCTCGGTGTCGGCGGACGCATCGGCCTTGGCGGCGGAGCCCGAGCCTCCGGCCTGCTTCTCCTTGATGACCTCGATCAGCTGGCTCTTGCGCATCCGCGCGGTGCCCTTGATACCGAGGCCGGAGGCGACCTGCTGCAGCTCTGCCAGGACCATGCCGTCAAGGCCGGTGCCGGAACGGCGGCGCCGCGTGGTAGCAGGAGCGGCGGGAGCGTCCGTGGCGGGCGCGGTGGCACTGCCATCGGTGCGCGCGCCCATCAGATCGGTGGTGTCGCTCACGAAGGGTCCTTCCCTGGAGCGGGCGTCGGCCTGTCTGGCTCGGCGACCGGTTGTGCTGTCCGGCTGGGTCCTTGGTCTCAATGGACCGGGCCGGGGCGGTGGTCCCGCCGGAAGTGGCGGAGAGAATCAGTTCATGGCTCCGGCGTGAAGAGATGCAGACTGGCCATGCCGTCACGCCGATTCCGGAGCGTGCTCACTTCTGCTCAGGCCATTGCTCCAAGCAGTTTGGGAGGCTCCCGGAAGAAAGTGGTCCCTATGGGGGACACGAAGCACCGCGCCACTCAGGCGTCGAGTACTGACTTGAGGTTAACACTACCGGGTCCAACAAACATTCCCCCTCTCCAAGACCGGCAATCGTCGATCACCCGCGTGATCACCCGGCGAGCGGCAGGACACAGGTGCCTGCCGCATCGAGGGCCAGCCGGTTGGCCGCCCACCCCTCTCCCGCCAGTGCCGCGACCTTCTCGGCCGCCGCATCCTCGACCAGTGCGAGCACCGTCGGGCCCGCACCGGACACGACTGCAGGGACGCCGTCCGCGCGCAGTCGGTTCACCAGGGCCACGCTGTCCGGCATCGCGGGAGCGCGGTATTCCTGGTGGAGTCGGTCCTCGGTCGCGGCGAGCAGCAGCTCGGGGCGCCTGGTCAGGGCCTCGACGAGCAGTGCGGCGCGGCCGGCGTTGGCCGCGGCGTCCACATGGGGGACGGTGCGCGGCAGCAGTCCACGGGCGGTCTCGGTCAGCACCGGTTTTCCGGGCACGAAGACCACCGGAACGATGGAATCGGCGGGATCCATCCGGATCGCGTGGGCGGTGCCGGTGTCCATCCAGGCGAGCGTGAAACCGCCCAGCAGACAGGCGGCGACGTTGTCGGGGTGGCCCTCGATCTCGTTGGCCAGCTCCAGCAGTGCGGTGTCGTCGAGCTTTTGCTCACCGCCTATCGTCACCGCACGGGCGGCGACGATGCCTGCGCAGATGGCGGCGGAGGAAGACCCCAGGCCGCGGCCGTGCGGAATGCGGTTGGCGCAGACGATTTCCAGGCCGCGCGGCTGTCCGCCGAGCAGCTCGAAGGCGGTGCGCATCGACCGTACGAGCAGATGACTCTCGTCGCGCGGCAGGGAGTCGGCACCCTCACCTGCGATGTCGATGTGCAGGCCGGAGTCGGCGACACGCACCACGACATCGTCGTACAGGCCCAGGGAAAGACCCAGGGCATCGAAGCCGGGACCGAGATTGGCGCTGGTAGCGGGGGTGCGCACCCGGACGGCGGCGGCGCGGAACGCGGGACCGGCCATCGCTCGATGACTCTCCTTGATTGATGCTGCGGTACTGCCCCACAAAGCGCCAAGGCACCGAAGTGCCCGGCCGGCTCGTGGGGTCTGTTCTGACCTGCCCTGAACGCCACTGCGTTATGCCGTGGGGAGGGGAGTTGGTGCCAGCCTATCGAAGGAAGGTTCTGTCGCGACATAGGGCGCACAGGAGGCGCACGATGCGTGTCGCGCGCCTTCCTGTGCCCCGACGCTGTCTTCCCTGGGCTTTGCAGCCTTTGCACACTTTGCTGTGCAAGCGGTGACGGGACGTCCGCCGCCCCGTCACCGGGTGCCGTACGCGCAGGTCCGCCCGTACGGCCGCACCCCCGCGCGGGGGTGCGGGGCGACCTAGGCGAGACCGAGGCGCTCCGCCGCGGCGTCCGCGTCGATCGGGACCGTGACCGGTTGCGGCGCTCCGGCCACCGCCCAGTCCGGGTCCTTGAGACCGTTTCCGGTCACCGTGCAGACGATGCGCTGGCCGGGGTCGACCTTGCCCTCCTCGGCTGCCTTGAGCAGACCGGCGACGGACGCGGCCGAGGCGGGCTCCACGAAGACGCCCTCCCGCGCGGCCAACAGGCGGTAGGCAGCGAGGATTTGACGGTCGGTCACGGAGTCGATGGAGCCGCCGGACTCGTCCCGCGCCTGCTCCGCGAACGACCACGAGGCGGGGTTGCCGATGCGGATGGCGGTGGCGATGGTGTGCGGGTCCTTGACGACCTCACCGCGCACGATCGGCGCGCTGCCGGAGGCCTGGAAACCCCACATGCGCGGGGTGTGCGAGGCGATGCCGTCGGCCGCGTACTCCTTGTAGCCCCGCCAGTACGCCGTGATGTTGCCGGCGTTGCCGACGGGCAGCACATGGATGTCGGGCGCATCGCGGAGCATGTCGACGATTTCGAAGGCCGCGGTCTTCTGGCCCTCGATGCGCACCGGGTTGACAGAGTTCACAAGTGCGACCGGGTACTTGTCGGAGAGGCTCCGGGCGAGCGTCAGACAGTCGTCGAAATTTCCGTCGACCTGGAGAATCTTCGCGCCGTGGACCAGCGCCTGGCCCATCTTGCCGAGCGCGATCTTGCCCTGCGGGACGAGCACGGCGCAGACCATGCCGGCCCGGACCGCGTAGGCGGCGGCCGAGGCGGAGGTGTTGCCGGTGGAGGCGCAGATGACCGCCTTGGCACCCTCCTCCTTGGCGCGGGTGATGGCCATCGTCATGCCCCGGTCCTTGAAGGAGCCGGTGGGGTTGGCGCCCTCGACCTTGAGGTGCACCTCGCACCCGGTGCGCTCGGAGAGCACCTGGGCGGGTACGAGAGGGGTGCCGCCCTCCCGGAGGGTGACGACCTCGGTCGTGTCGCTGACCGGAAGCCGGTCGCGGTACTCCTCGATGATTCCGCGCCACTGGCTGCTTGCCGTGGTCACAGTGGAATTGGCAGACATGGGTTCCTTTACTCCCCTTCGACCCGCATGATGCTGGCGACACCACGGACGGTGTCGAGCTCGCGCAGTGCCCCGACGGTCGACGACAGGGCCGCGTCCGCCGCTCGGTGGGTGACGATGACGAGGGATGCCTCGCCGTCCTTGCCCTGCTGACGGACCGTATCGATCGATACGCCGTGTTCCGCGAAGATCGTGGCGACCTGCGCGAGAACGCCGGGCTTGTCGGCCACGTCGAGGCTGATGTGGTACCGCGTGACGACCGCGCCCATGGGGCTGACGGGCAGCCGTGTGTAGGCGGACTCACCCGGGCCGGTGGCTCCGGCGAGCTTGTTGCGGCAGACCGCGACGAGGTCGCCGAGGACCGCGGAGGCGGTCGGCGCGCCGCCGGCGCCCGGCCCGTAGAACATCAGCTGGCCGGCCGCGTCGGCCTCGACGAAGACCGCGTTGTACGCCTCGCGGACGGAGGCGAGCGGGTGCGTCAGCGGAATCATCGCGGGATGCACCCGCGCGGTCACGGACGCACCGTCCGCGGCCCGCTCGCAGATGGCCAGCAGCTTGACCGTGCACCCCATCCGCTGGGCGGAGGCGATATCGGCCGCGGTGACCTCCGTGAGGCCCTCGCGGTGCACATCGTCGATGGTCACGCGGGTGTGGAAGGCGATACCGGCCAGGATCGCGGCCTTGGCGGCGGCGTCGAAGCCCTCGACATCGGCGGTCGGGTCGGCCTCGGCGTAGCCGAGCGCGGTCGCCTCGTCCAGCGCCTCGCTGTAGCCGGCCCCGGTCGAGTCCATCTTGTCGAGGATGAAGTTGGTGGTGCCGTTGACGATGCCGAGCACTCGGTTGACCTTGTCGCCGGCCAGGGACTCGCGCAGCGGCCGTACCAGCGGGATCGCGCCCGCGACGGCGGCCTCGTAATACAGATCCGCGCCATTGGTCTCGGCCGCCGCATGCAGCGCCGCGCCGTCCGCCGCGACCAGTGCCTTGTTGGCGGAGACCACACTCGCGCCGTGTTCGAAAGCGGTGGTGATCAGGCTGCGGGCCGGCTCGATACCGCCGATGACCTCGATCACGACATCAATGTCGCCCCGTTTGACGAGCGCGGTCGCATCGGTGGTGACCAGCTCGGCCGGGACGCCCTCGCGCACCTTGTCGGGGCGGCGGACGGCGATCCCGGCGAGCTCCACGGGCGCACCGATGCGGGCGGCGAGGTCGTCGGCGTGCGTCGTCATGATGCGCGTCACCTCTGAGCCGACAACACCACAGCCCAGGAGCGCCACCTTCAGCGGACGCGTACGCATCATTCGACCTCTGCTTCTCATCGATCAGCGAATTCCAGCTTGCTAATGCACCAGTCTCACGCACCGGACGGCAGTTTCCGCCCATCGTCCAGATGCCGAGACATTTATTTCATCCGGGGCCGGGACCCGGCGATCCGGCCCTACCCGACATCCAACCGCAGGAGATCTTCCTCCGTCTCCCGCCGGACGATCACCCTGGCTTCACCGTTCTTTACGGCTACGACGGGCGGCCGCAGCGAGTGGTTGTAGTTGCTCGCCATGGAACGGCAGTACGCACCGGTGGCCGGCACCGCGAGCAGATCTCCCGGCGCGACATCGGCCGGCAGAAAGGCGTCGCGCACGACGATGTCCCCGCTCTCGCAATGCTTGCCCACCACGCGCGAGAGCATCGGCGCGGCGTCGGAGGTGCGGGACACCAGGGCCACGCTGTACTCCGCGTCGTAGAGCGCCGTGCGGATGTTGTCCGACATCCCCCCGTCCACGGACACATACGTCCGCAGGCCTTCCAGCTCCTTGACCGTGCCTACCTCGTACAGCGTGAAGGCCGTGGGCCCCACGATCGCCCGTCCCGGCTCGACCGACAGCCGCGGCACGCCCAGCCCCGCCGCCGCGCACTCCTTGCTCACGATGTCGCCCAGTGCCGACGCGATCTCGTGCGGCTCGCGCGGATCGTCGTCCGAGGTGTACGCGATGCCGAGCCCGCCGCCCAGATCGATCTCGGGCAGCTCGATGCCGTGCTCATCCCGCACTTCGGTCAGCAACTGCACCACGCGGCGCGCGGACACCTCAAAGCCCGCCATATCGAAAATCTGCGACCCGATATGGCTGTGAATTCCGATGAGTTCCAGCCCGTCCAGCTTCAGCGCGCGACGCACGGCCTCCGCGGCCTGTCCGTCCGCCAGCGCAATGCCGAACTTCTGGTCCTCGTGCGCCGTCGCAATGAACTCATGCGTATGCGCCTCGACACCGACCGTGACCCGGATCTGCACCCGCTGCCGCTTGCCCAGCCGCTCCGCGATATGGGCGACCCGCACGATTTCCTGGAACGAGTCGAGCACGATGCGCCCGACCCCTGCCTCCACGGCCCGGGTGATTTCCTCGGTGCTCTTGTTGTTCCCGTGCAGGGCGATCCGCTCGGCCGGCATTCCCGCCGCCAGCGCCGTGGCCAGCTCGCCCCCGGAACAAACGTCGAGATTCAGCCCCTCTTCGTTCAGCCATCGCACAATGGCCCGGGACAAAAACGCCTTTCCGGCGTAGAACACATCGGCCCCCGGGCCGAAGGCGTCCTTCCATGCCCGGCAGCGGGCCCGGAAGTCCTCCTCGTCCAGGAAGTACGCCGGTGTACCGAACTCCGCGGCGAGCGCGGTGACGTCCAGCCCGCCGACGGTGACCACACCGTCGGCATTGCGCGAGACCGTATGGGACCAGACCCGCGGGTCGAGGGTATTGAGATCGGCGGGCGGCCCGGCGTAGTGCCCCTCGGGCAACACGTCAGCATGCCGGGGCCCTGCAGGGTGCGCGGAGCGACTCATGACTGTGGAGATCCCCTCAAAATCGTTCAGAGGTGTTCGGGAGCGGAGATGCCGAGCAGACGCAGGCCGTTGGCGAGCACCGTCCCACTGGCCTCGGCAAGGGCCAGCCGGGCACGATGCACGGCCAAGGGTTTCTGCTGCCCGACGGGCAACGGCGGAAAGACGTCATGCCACCGGAAGAACGCATCCGCCGTCGCTTCCAGATGCCGTACCACCCGGTCCGGCGCCCGCAGCCGCGCGGCGACTTCGATGACGGAGGGGTAGGTGGCGAGCGAGGTCTGCAGAGCCTGGAGGCTCGGGAGGGATGGAGCGGCGGGTGCGGAGGGCAGCGGCGCGGACGGAGCGGCAGGCGAGGACCCGCCATCCGTCGGCGGAAACCCCACATCCCCCGGCTCGCTCACAAACCCCAGCTCACCCGCGTTCCGCACCAGCGCCCGCACCCTCGCGTACGCATACTGCACCCGGAACCGCGGATTGCTCTCCCGCTGCACGGGCCGCTCGGGCACCCGCACCGGATCATGCGCGACCGGCCGCAACAACACCCAGCGCGCGTCGTCGGGCCCGAGGCGGGCGGTGAGAGTGGCGAGGTCGTACGGAGCGGGCGCGAGCACGGGGTGCCCGTCGACCTGGCAGTCGGAGCGCCCGGCCGCCGCGTCGACCTGCGCCAGCACCTCGGCGACCACAGCAGCACGGGCGTCGGCAGCCGTGGAACCGGCCACCGGACGGAAGGCACCAGAGCCCTGCCCCGCACTCGGCCCCCCGTAGCCGTCCCCCTGCGCCAGCACCTCCCGTACGAGCGCGATGAGCGCCCCGTCCCCCAAGGTGAAGTTCAAAAACCCCGGCCCGGCGATCTCGACGCGGGCGATTCCCGCGCTCCCGACCAGCCGGTTCCGCAGAATCTCGGCGACCTCCCGGGCCGGCCGACCCGCCGGCCCCGCGAGCTGCAGCGCGACATTGGAGGCGTAGTCCCCACACCCCGGCCGCGGCGGCGGCTCGACAACGATCCGCGCCGGCACAGGCACGGAGAGCTCCTGCTCCTCCACTGCACCACGCACGGAGCGCAGGACGGTACGGGAGAGCTCAGCGGGGGTCACAGGACAAGCGTATGGGAGACCGGGGGTAGGCATGCGACCCGGTTTCGCCCTGTGGACAGTCCACACGCCCCGGACACTCCGCACGAGGTTCCAGGAAGGCTGCGACGCCCGTCCTGCCACGGCGTCGAGACACGGACCCCGGCTCACCCCACCGGCAGAGCGCCGGGATATCCACGAGCCTCGCCCATCCCCCGGCCCACACCCCTGGCCCAGGGCCTCTACCGCCGCCCCGCTCCCCTACTCTCCGCTACTCCCCGCCCGCATCCACCATGCCGACCCCACCGGACGTCGCGACCCCACCGGACGCGGCACCACGCTCCGCCGCACCCCCGCCCCCGTCGCTCTCCCCGTCCTCTTCCTCAGCCCCACCCTCGGGCCCACGCTCCCGCTGGCGCCTCTCGCGCACCAGCTTCCCCACGGTCCGTACCAGCTCCGTCGGCTCGAACGGCTTCGCAAGAAACGCGTCCACCCCCACCGACTCGCCGTTGTCCACCTCGCCCTGCGTACACGCACTGACGATGGCGATCGGGATGTCCCACGTCCGCGGATCGGAACGCAACCGCGCCGCGGTGTGCAGACCGTTGAGCCGCGGCATCACGACATCAAGGGTCACGACATCAGGTTTCACGTGGTGCACAACATCCAGACATTCGGCACCATCAGCCGCGGTCACGACCTCGAAGCCCTCCAGCTCGAGATTGACCCTGATCAACTGCCGGATCACCTTGTTGTCGTCGACAACAAGGATCCGACCGGACAAGCCAGGCACACCATGAGACTAGGACTCCCCCTGTGACTGCGTCCCGGTTTTCCCCACTTCCGCCCCCGTGTGAGGGACCTTTCCCCGACCCCCACCGCGGCGCCCCTCACATGCGCTACGGCCCAGGCCACCTCGGCGCCAACCCCTCCCTCGCCTCCCGCGAAACCTGTTCATGAACACCCCATCAGAGCTGGTAGGGTTCTATCCGTCGCCACGAGAACACAGGCGGCAACGCCCCCGTAGCTCAGGGGATAGAGCAACGGCCTCCGGAGCCGTGTGCGCAGGTTCGAATCCTGCCGGGGGCACTCCAGCCAAGACAGCGTGATCAACCCGCTGACCTGCTGAAGTGCCAGACTTCTAGAGCCGGACCCAGTCTCACTGGGTCCGGCTCTTTGTCATTCCCTGTCACTGATCGCGTGTGAGTGGCGTGTGGGATGAAGATCCTGCACGAGGCGGCGAGCGAACCGGAACGGACCACAGAACGGCGGCCTGGATGCTTGGATCAGCTCATGCTCGCCATAGCCTCGGACGCCTTCTATACATCTGGGACCTTCTGGGCTGCCGCCTCAGCAGTCGCAGCAATCTGCATGGGCGGTGGCGCTATGTGGGCAACCTTGCGCGCCTCGAACCCGAAGCGACGCATAGATTTCTGGATGCGGGATACACCGCTACTTCGGGACCATCAGAGCCTGAACGGGACCCTGGAGGTTCGCCGCAATGGTTCCGTTTTGGTCGACCCTCGATTGGTTCGAGTGCAGTTGCGCAACCCTAGCCGACGCGATGTTTCGAGTACTGCTTTCGATCAAGGTGAACCACTGCGGATGAATCTCGGCGTGCCGATCCTCGATATCCTCGGTGTGGAGGCCCAACCCTCGACGGCTCAGGCCCCGCCAGCGACAGCCAGCGGAGCCGAACTGCGCGTTGGCCCAGGAAGATTCGGCCGGGGCAGCCGAATTACCTATCTAGTTCTCATCGATGGCACACCTTCCTATTCTTGTCAGCACTCTCTGATTGACGTGGACGTCGTCGAAGATGATGCCCTGGGCTACGACCCCAGAGCAGCCAGAGTGATCGCCGCGCTTACTGCTGCTACCGCCGCATTTACGGTCTTCAGCCTGCTGACCAAGTGGCTTAGCTGACCCCCTATTTCCGTGCCGGGATATCTTAGTTCGCTCCACATTCATTCCACTGATTTTGCCCATCCCATCGCCTTCTCGATCTTCTTGTTGTTCAGCTCTTCGTGCCCGTCGATGCAACCCTCGTATCGGCGATGGATGACCTCAGGGGAGTTGCCGGCCCGTCTAGCCACCTCAGCCACCGGCACACCCGCATTCAGCCAGTTCGTGATGCACGTGTGCCGCAGGTCGTATGGCCGCCGACCCAACGGCGAGACAGCCTTGTCCGGAGGCAAGCCGATCGGCCGGGCTTCCTGCCACACCCGCCAGTAGCTGGACGTACCGAGCACATCGCCACGCTCGTTGGCAAAGAGCCTGCCGTCCTTGGCCGTGCCGAACTCCATGATGTGCGCCCGGAGAAGCGCTACCAGCAAGGGCGGCGCCGGTACCGGCCGGTCCGCGTCGGGCTCCCGTGCCTTCAGTCCCCGCTTGTCGTGGCGCTTTCCTGAGTCGGTCCACTTCTTGCCGGACACGGGACGCGTCTCTCGCAGGGTGAGGGTGCCCCACCCCTTCTCGGGGAGGTAGCAATCCGCCTCTCGCAAGCCCACCGCTTCCGCCGGCCGCATGGCTGCGTACAGCTGGCAGGCGAAGAACCCGACCAGTCGGCGCCCACGATTCCGGTGAATGGACCCCACGTACGAGACGGCAGCGAGGAGCTGGGCACCTTGCGCCTGGTTTACCAAGACCCGGGGGTCCACCACGCCTTCGCCCTTGGAGGCCGTCCGCTTCACCTTGGCAAGCGGATTCTCATCGAGGTATCCCGCCTCAATCGCGTGCTCCATCGCCGTGTTGAATCCACGGCGGCGCCGCTTGTACGTCTCTCTCGCCGCTGGGGTGTCGTCCAGCTTGAACGAGAGCCGGTACTGAACGTCTCGCAGCACCTTTGGGTCCGTAAGGGCCGACAGGGGCAGCGAGCGGGCAGACAGCCACGCACAGGCGACTTGCAGCTCTGGCGGAGGCTCTTCGTCTTTGTGTGCTGGTATGACAGCCCAACGTACCGCGAACCGTACGTCTTCCAGCGTCGGCGCCTTCGCTCCCTCCCCCATCATGGCGAGCGCAACTGTGGCGAGACTGTCCGCGAGACCTTCACGTGTCTTTGCTGCCGTGGTGCACCAGCGAGCAGCCATGTATTCACGGCTGAAGTTCCACCATGATGGGTCCGGCCGGGTGTTCTTCTTCGCGGCGGCAGCACGGAGTTCGGACTCCGGGAGGCCCGTTTCAGTGTCGAATGCCTCGCCCCTACGCATTGCCTGCCAAAGTTCCGAACGACGACTCTCGGCGAGCGCCACCGTGGGGAAGGTAGCGTGGCGGACTCTCCCAGCAACGACCCAACGTAGTTGATAGGGAGCCTTTTTGCTGGCAATCTTACTTACCTTCCATACCCGCACTTCGGTGGAAAGCATGAGTTCATCTAACCCGGAGGGGCGACCACCATTGCGGTCGCCCGAAAACTGCTGGCTATTCCGATGCGTCATGCGGCTTCCTCCAAAGTCGCGATCCAGCGCTGAAATTCCGAGCGGCGAATGCGGACCGCACCATTCGGCAGCTTGATCGCATTAGGACCTTTCCCGAGCTGCCGCCAGCGGTAGAAGGTCGACAGGGATACGTCGTGCAGCTCCTGGACGACTTCGGGAATGGTGAGCCATTCGTCTCGGGCCATGGTCAGTTCCTTCCGTGCTGACTGGAAGTGGAGGGAAGGCCGGACAGGTGGGACAGCTCTAATACAGGCTGTCCCACCTGTTCACACTGGTCAGATGGGGTGCCGGGACAGTGGGACAGCTGGGACACCTCCGGGATGCCTTGCGTTCGCGTCTCGGTGTCCGGGTAGTACCGGCCGCTGCCGTCCTTGGTGAGCTGGCCGTCAGACGCCATGCGGGCGCAGGTGCGGCGGACGTTGGCGCCATCGGCCTGCGGCAGCGCGTCGGCGATGTCCTTCGGGCGCGCGCCGGGATTGGCCCGGACGTGCCGGAGGATGGCGGCCCGGGTGTCGCCGACGGTGTGGTCGGAGGCGGGCCCATCAAGCAAGTGCCAGGCGCCGGAGGCTTCCTGGAAGGAGAGCGCGTATTCGGCTTCGTTCACGTCGCGACCGGTGACGTGCAGAATGCCGTCCGCCTGTCCACGCGCCCTCTTGAGTACGAGGGTGGCGTCAGCAGCGCCTGCGATGCCGTTGGTGCCGGAGACCTCGGTGAGGAAGTCCTCGGAGGCCATCTTGCGGACGTGGTGGACCAGGACCACGGCGATGCCGTAGTGGTCCGCGATGCGTTTCGCGTAGCCGACGGCGACATAGTCCGCGTCGTAGGCGGAGGCGCCTTGGGGGGCCTGGCCGCGCATCTTGGCGAAGACGTCGATGACGACCATGCGGGCGTCGGGGTTGCGGTCCAGCCACTGGGCGATGGCGTCGCTGCCGCCCTGCGGAAACGGCGGGCATTCGGTGACCAGCGTCAGACCGGCCGGCGCCTTCTGGCCGCCAAGCAGTTTGCCCATACGGGTCTGGAGGCGACGCGGGGTGTCCTCCAGTGCGAGGTACAGCACCGGTCCGCCTTTGACCGGCACCGAATCGAAGGCCATGGTGCCAGCCGCAACGGAGAGGCCGAGGCCGAGGGAGAGCCAGGACTTGCCGACCTTGGGCGGCCCAGCGAGCAGGCTGACGCCTTCGGCGAGGATGCCGGGCACCGCCCACTTCGGTTCGGGGAACTCGGCGGCCATGAGCTGGTCTGCCGTCCATGCGGTCCGCGGCCGTTCCCGTACCGGCGGTGCGTCGGGCGCGGCCTGCGGCTCGCGGGGTACGGAGTACAGGTGCAGGGGCGGAATGGGGTTGGGGCTCATGCTGCCGCCTTCCGGGGACGCGCGGCTCCGGCCTTCAGACCGGAGGCGATGGTGCGCAGCGCTTCCCGCTCGCCCTGGCCGACCTGGAGGGCTGCGGCGAGCAGCCAGCCGGTGACCTCGGTCTCGGTCAGTTCTCCGCCCTTGACCAGCTGTCCCAGTGCTACGGACGCGATGTAGAGCGCGTTGTTGTGCTCGTGCGCCGCGGAGTCCATAACGCGGGCCAGTTCGCCATCGACGGCCGCCTTGAGCCACTTGCCGTGCCGGTCGGTCGTGAGTGCCACCGTGACGGGCTTCTGTGGCGGCAGCGGCTGGGGGCGGAGCATCCCGAGCAGCCACTCGGGCAGCGAGGCGGGGGCAGTGTCGTGCACGGTCGCGTAGCGGCGGCTAGCAGCGATGCTGCCCGCTCCGACGACGTAGCCGCCGTTCGCCCGGGTGTCGATCTTCCAGCCCAACGCCCCAGCCGTGTTGCGGAGGCCGGCGCCCTCGGGGGCGCTGAAGTACAGGTGCGTGCCACCGCTTCCGGTGCGGATCGTGTGCGTGTCAGCCGGGTAGGGCTGGCCGTGCCGTTCGCAGAGCACGGCGAGGACGCCCTCGCCTCCGGCGACGCCCGGGGCTGCCCATGTGGCCGGTGGCAGGTCCTCGGGGCTCTTGGCGGTGTCCAGGTCGATGACGACCAGGCGGGAGGGGCCGGTGGCGATGCCGATGTTGTACGGGGCGTGCGTCCAGCAGCGAACGATGCGATTGCGGTCGGTGGTGGCGCGCGTCTGCCAGTCGCGGACGGCTGGCCGCTTGTCGTTGGGGATGATGGGGAAGACGTGCCAGCCGCGTTCGGCGGCTGCCAGGGCAGCGCGCAGTAGCTGGGTGTTGCGCTCATGCGTCATGCTGAAGGTCTCCTGTTTCTGTGAAGGGGCATGGAGAGCTGGGGCGGTCGCGGTCTTGTGGTGAGAGGCGACCGCCCCAGGCGTATTCAGATGTGGGGTTCCTCCTGTGATCAGCGGTGGAAGTGGTTGCGCTTGATGACGGCCTTGCGGATGTTGACTGTGGTCACGCCGTCGCGGTGGCCGGTGGCGCTGAAGACCTGCACGGCGACCCAGCCGCCGAAGATGACGGCGGCGAGGATGATGAGCTGGTGGATGAGCGCGGCGAGCGCGGCGATGAACGTGGTCAGCAGTACGAGCCCGCCGCAGACGGCGCCGAACCCGATGCCCCCGAGGGCGATGTTGACCGCCGTGCGTGAGATGGCCGGCTTGGTCGCGGCCGGTTCGGGCTTGGCGGGCTCGATGGCGTAGCCGGTCACGACTCGGCCGTCCGGGAGGGCCACGCTTGCCACGGCGGGGATGTTGCCCGGCTGCACGGGCACGAGCGGTGCGGTGTGCGCGGGAGTGATCGGGGTGGGGTGGTGGAGTTCGACGGCTGCCCCCTGGTGCCCGGTCGGGCGGCGGGGCGCGGTGGGCTCGTTCACGGTCTCTCCTACAGGTCCCGGACGGCGTCAACGACGGCGTGGGTGAGCTGGTTGATGGGGCCGGAGGCACCGGTGGAGGCGAGGAAGAAGCCGAACATGACGGCGATGAAGGCGGAGCCGTAGCCGAGGGTCTTGGAGCGGAGCAGGAAGAACAGGACCAGGCCGAACAGGGCGACGAGGGAGACAGTGATAGCCACAGGGGCCTCCTTGGCGTGAGGTGGTGTGCGGGTCAGCGGGTGCCGTCGCGGTGCAGGCGCATGGCGACGTTGAACAGGTGGCGGCCCACCCGGATGCGCTTGCGGTCGCCTCGGCAGCGGCGGCAGGTCTTGCCGGGGCGGAGACGTCCGCGGCGGTCGGTCTTGAGGGCGTAGCCGAAACCGCGGCACTTGCGGCAGTTCCCGAACGGGCTGACCACACACAGAGCCACGTAACAGAGCGTGACCATGAGTGGGGAGGTGATAGCGAGGGCAGTGGGGCTCATGAACGGCCTCCGGGGCGGTTTTCAGAGGTTTCCGCAGGTGGGCCGCTATCCGCTAGCAGCCTGATCAGATGCGGTGCAGGGTGCTAGCGGGGCCGCTAACGTTAGCGAGGGTTACTGCTAGCGATAGCGGCCCCGCAGGCTCATCCGGCGTCGCGGCTTCCGTCACGCTCCGCTACCGCGGCGACGATGTGGGCGCGTTCGATGCCGCGCCGGTTGACGACCTTGTCCTTGTCCTTGAGGCGGCGCCCGATCTGGACAGTGGCGATGCCGTAGGGCTTGAGGGCCGCGGTGAGCTGTTCGGCGGCCCACTCGCCGTAGACCTCGGGCCGCAGCTCGGCCAGGCGGGCAACGACGGTTTCGTTCCAGACCTTGGCCTCTTCGACCGGGATCACGCCCAGCAGGTCCCGCAGCAGGTCATACGCTGCCGCTTCGGCCTCCGGCTCCTCGCCCAGGGCGTGGCCGGAGAGCAGGCCGGCGTCCTCGCGGGCCTTGCGGGCCCGCAGGGCGATGGCGTCCGCGCCGACGCCATCGACGTAGACGGAGCCGACGATGCGGGCGTCGGAGCCTTCACCGACGAAGTAGTGAATGCCCTTGTCGCCCCAGGAGAACATCGTGGCCCGTACGCCTCGCTTGTAGGCGCTGGTGCCCAGGACCATGTCGTTCTCCAACTGGCCCATGACCTTCAGGCACCAGCGGGCCGAGGCGTTGGCGGAGATGCCGGTGGGCAGCGCCTTGGCGTCCGGCCGCTGCGTGGCGAGCAGCAGCACGATGCCGGTGGCAGGGCCGCGCTTGACCAGGTCGGTGGCGATCTCCTCGAACTCGTCCTTGTACTTGGGGTGCTCGAACAGGACCTGGCACTCATCCACGCCGATCACGATGGGGTGCAGGCCGAGTTCCTTCTTGCTGGCCAGCTCCGAAGTCACCTTGGACTCCGGGCAGATGTCGCGCGGCAGGGAGCGAATCATCTTGGTGCGTCGCCGCAGCTCAGTGCGCAGATCGCGGAAGTCGCGGATGACGTACTCGATCGCCTCGTCATCGTCGCCCGCGGCGTGGCGGTGGGAGACGGCGTTGCCGACGGGGTCCAGGTCGCCGGTGCCCTTCATGTCGTAGGTGTGCAGCTCCGCCCGCGGGTCCAGGGCGGCGATGAGCAGCAGCAGCCTGAGCAGGAAGGTCTTGCCCATGCGGGGGATGGCGCCGATGATGCCCGCGATGTACATCAGCGTGACCTCAACCCAGCGTCCACGCTGGTCGGTGCCGAACGGCACCGCCTTGAACAGGTCCACCGTCCCGGACTTGGCCAGCGGCCATGCGGGCTTCTTGGCCTTGGACATGTCCTGATCGCCGACCCACAGCACCAGGCGGCCGGTGTGCTCGTCCGGTACCGCTTCGGGCCACACGCAGCCCAGCGGCCGGCGCAGACCGGAGGCCAGCTTGTCGCGCCGCTCGATCACGTCGGTGACCGTCACGCCGTACGGCAGGTCGCCTTCGGCCCGCCAGCCCGGCCCGTCCCGGGTGATCGGGGCGGTGAACGTGAACCCTTCGCGGCCCTTGGACTGGGCCTGGCTGATCGCCGGGATACCCAGGGCGCCCAGGGCCCGAAGGACGATGTCGGAGGTCAGCTTGTGGGCCTTGGGCAGCTCCACCGCCCGGTTGATGACGGGATCGTCGGCCGCGTCCCCTGCCCACCCGAGGGCCATCACCACTGTGCTCACCGACACCGCCATGAGCCAGGCCGGGGCGAGCACGTACAGGGCAAGCGCGGCACCCAGGCCGATGAACGAGGCGAGGATGACCACCAGGGTGCGCAGCCGTACCCGGCCGTCGCGCTGGCGGGAGAGCTTGAGGTAGGTGGCCGCGTCCTCCTTGACCACCATGGCGCGCCGCACCGGGTCGCCTTCCGCGTCGGATGCCCAACGCATCGTCCCGCCCAGGAACTTCGCAGCGCCCCGCGGCGCCTGAAGAGCCAACCGTCCGGCGTAGACCGGTGAGCGCAGGGCGTGGTACCCGGCCGTGTGGCCGTAGTGGCTGGCCACCCAGGCGGCGGCCGTCTTCAGCTCGTCGGCGGACTTCAGCCACTCCGGGACGATCGCCCGGCGCTTGGCGCCCATCAGCCTGCCCAGGTAGCCGGGCCCCTTCACATCAGGACCGTCGACCATCACCGGCGCCGACGGGTCGCCCGGCTCGTCAGCCGGTTCGCTTCGCTCCTGGTCGGTCGGGTCCTTGCGGGCGGAGCGTGCCTTGTTCAGGTCAACCACGTCCGCACCGGGGGCGGTCATCTCGGCTTCGAGGCGGTTGAACAGGTCGTTTTCGTCGTCGTGATTCACTGCTGTTCCTTCCTGAAACGGGAGGGAAGGGCCCGGACGGCGCTTTGGCCGGCAGGCGTCCGGGCCCGGTCGATCAGCGGTCGTCGGTGTCGAAGCTGGCGTAGGGGCCGTCGTTGGCCTGGGCGCGTGCATCACGCTGTCCGCCGCGGCGAACAGCGCGGCCCCGGCAGCGGCAGCGGCCGGCCAGCCCGGGGTGGCCACTGTCACTGGCGACACGGGCCGCGCTCTGGGCTGCTGCGTTCACCTTCAGAGCGGTGGTGGGGTTGTTGGTGGCGCTCATGATCCGGTCGTACAGGCCCACGGCAGGGGTCCTTTCAACGGGAAGAGGCGCATCGGGGCCCGCGCGCGGGCCCCGATGGTGTTGGAGGTCAGGCAGCGATGAGCGATCCGTCGGCGCAGGTCACGCAGACGCCGAGTGCGGCCGGGATGACGTATCCGGCCTCACAGCGGCACTCCGGGCAGATGCGGCGGGCGGCGTTCGCCTTGGCCAGAGCCGCCCACTTCGCGGGGGTCATCGGGCGGACCGGTTTGGCCAGGTCGATGCGGTACAGGTAGGCGACCAGCGGGCCGCGGCGTCGCCGGGGGCGCTCCAGCTGGGCGGCTACGTCCTGGCCACCTGGCCGCAGTCCGCGGGCGCGGAGTTGCCGATAGGTAGCCAGCCCGTCCGGGGCGAGACGCCAGCAGTAGATGGGCAGAGCGCCCATCACGCAGCAGGAGCGTCAGAAGGGGCGTGGACCGCCCGCAACTGGGGCCGCTGCGGCTCCTCGCGGACGGCGAGGATCTGCTTGCGTCCCCACGACTCGCTCATGCCGTACGCCTCACCCAGTGCCCGGGCACTGAGCGCCCGGCCCGCCTGTGCGGATTCGACGTACGTACGGCGTGCCTCCAGGCGCAGCCGCTCACGCTCGGCTTCCTCGTATTCGGCTTGCCGCTGCGCTTCGTAGGCGGCCTTGGCCGGGTCCGTGCGCGGTGTGTGCGCTTCTTCCTCCCGCACACCGCCCGCACGGTCCTTGACCAGCGCGTACGGCTCACCCTCCGCCGTGTCCGGCATGGGCTTGGTGGACTCTTCGGCGAGTGGAAGGGCGTGGTGTGCGGGGGTGTGCGGGGCGGGGAGGGCGGCTGCCGCGTTTGGCCCGCATGCCTGCCGCTCGTCGGGCACGGCGGAGATGGAGAACATCTCGGCAAGGGCCGCATCCGCACCGTCGGTGACGCGCTCGCGCTGGATGTCCAGCAGCCGCATGCCCAGGGACGCATCCCCCCTGCCGACCTTCCGGGCCAGCCTCCACGACTTGCGCTCCGACCTTTTGCGCACGCGGTCAACGCGGTGGTTGGCGGCCCGGGCTCGGTGGTAGGCCAGCGCCTGCACCACAGCAGCCGCCTTCACTTCGGCCTCGGTGTCGCGGCCGTCGGTGTGGACCACGATGCGGCGGGCCAGGAACGCCATGCCTTCCGCTGATGCGCACATGCCCATCGGGGTGACGGCATAGACGACGGTCCGGCCCGGATCGTCAGCGGCCATGGCTGCCATGACCGCCGCGGCTGCCGGCAGCGCCCACAAGCCCACCCGGATGATCCAGGGCGAGGACTGGCCCAGCAGCGTCAGCCCCAGCAGCACCAGAGCGAGCACAGCGGTCGCTCCCTCACCGGCCGCCAGCGCACCCACAGCCGTACCCGTTCCGTAGGCGCGGCTGATGTTGCTGAACGTCCCGACACCGCCTGCCACGCCCGTGGCGAGCATCGGCACGAACGCGGCGCCCAGAACCCCCTTCTGTGCAACGGTGAGTTCACGAGAGGTCATCACGCTGCCTCCCCCGACGTTCCGCGGCGGCCGTCGCGGCGGCCGTTGACCGTCCGGTATGCGGGGGTGGCGTTCTCGGCTGCGGCCATCCAGCCGCCGCCGGTCTGCTTGACGCTGTACATGACCTCATCTGCGCACCGCATCAGCCGCGGTAGGTCCGCCGCATGGCTGCGCTTCTGTGTATGGACCACGCCGGCGGAAAATCCCACCCACAGCACGTGGTCCTCGAACTCGACCGGTGCGCGCAGCTCTTCAGCCAACTGGTCCATGGTCCAGTGGAGGTCCGCCAGGCTGTAGACGCTGATGACGGCAGCGAACTCGTCGCCCCCGAGCCGGGCAGCGACTCCGCCGTTGTTCAGGCTCCACCGCTCCAGGCGCTGGCCCGTCTCTGCGATCACCGCATCCCCGACCGCGTGGCCGTAGCTGTCGTTGATCTGCTTAAAGCCGTCCAGGTCGATGACTACGACCGCCCGATGTCCGGACTCCAGGCTTCGCCGAGCGTGCTCCTCGAACGGCTCGCGCGTCCACAGCCCCGACAGTGGGTCGCGGCGTGCGGCCTCGATGCGGCGGCGCAGCCTCAGGCTGTGGACAGTCCATCCGGCTGCAAGCGGCAGAGCCGCGGCCAGCGTGGTCAGGCTCTCGCTCATGCCGCTTCCTCCGTCCCCGCGTTGCGGTCTGCGCGGCGGGTGGGCCGCAGCGGCGCGACGGCCGTGAGGGCGTCGGCGTAGAGGGCGTCCCACGCGGCGATCTCGTCGCCGCTCTCGCCCTGCTGCCGCAGGTCGGCCAGAACGTCGCGGGCCGCGTCCAGGCGAACGGCGCGCTCCTCGGCCGTCTCCGGCTCGAAGGGGCTGAGGAACAGATCGCGGTCAATGCCCAGGGGCCGTTCCTCGAAGCCGAACGCCAGCTCGTCGAACTCGCCGGTGGACACGACCTGGTGGTTGCCGATGTAGGTACGCATGGGTCACTCCTGAGGTGAAGGGGCGCCGGGGCGGCCTCGGTCCGTGGTGAGAGGCGGCCGCCCCGGCAGGTGTGCGGTTCGGGGTCAGACGGTGGTGATGAGGACGGCTGCGACGAGCAGCCACAGGTGGTGGAAGGACTGGTCCAGGGCATAGGCGCCGGTGCCGAGGTGCGCGGCGGGCTTGCCGTCGGCGGTAGCCGGGTGCGCGGGGTGGGCGCCAGTGCCGAGGCTGTAGAACTCACTCTTGCCAGTGACCTTGGCCAGCCACGCCAGCGTGCTGCGACGGTCCGCCCACCAGTGCGTGAGCGCGTCTACCCCCATGCCAATCAGCAGGCCGAGGATCGAGAGGTTCAGCCCCAGCAGCGCGGCGACGGGGAGGAGTAAGACGAGCTTGGTGGCGGTCAGGGTGGCGACATGGCGGGCGCCGGCCAGACGGCCGACCCACCCCCGCTTGCCCTTGTCGGCGGACTGGCAGGAGGTCTGAACCCAGTGGTCGCCCACGCTGTGGGCGACGTGCAGGGTGATGAAGACAGCCGCGAAGGTCGAGGCATCCATGTGCGACTCCTTGTCGAAGGGGTGAAGAAGCCGGGGCGGTCGCGGTCTGTGGTGAGAGACGAGAGCCCCGGAGTGAAGCCACGCTGTCCGGCTCCCCTCAGCTCCGTCCGTACGGCTCGGGGCCGGACGGACGGAGGAGGCAACCGACGCAGCGCCAGCTGCTGCGACGCGTGCTTGCGCGGTCTTGCACCCGCGCGGCCGTCACTTATGGGGGAGACGGCTCAGAAACCCGCACACTGTTCAGTTCTCAAGCAACGGACGCTTCCTTCGGCCCCCTTTCACCGGGGCCTCCGGACGTGAGTTCAGATTGACCTAGGTCAATCTGTCTGTCAAGGAGTCATCTCGGGATCTCTGAGATTGACCTAGGTCCGGTTACGCTCGGAGCTATGGATCCCAGCTCCGACGCACCGAAACCGACGGCAAAGGACATCGCCGCGAAGTACCGCAAGGAGATCGCAGACGGCGTTCGTGAAGCGGGCTCCCGCCTGCCGGCCGCGCGCCAGCTGGCGAAGGAACTTGGCGTTCAGCTCATGACAGTGCAGAGCGCGTATAGCCAGCTCCGCGATGAAGGCTTGGTCCTCAGCCAGCAAGGACGCGGGACCTTCGTCCGTGACCCTTCGCTGCCGCTCGGCACCGAGCCGGGCAGCAGCCCCGCCTACGTGGCCCTCGCCGAGGAACTCAACTCGATCCATGACACTCTCCGCCTGCTTGGTGAGCGCCTGGATCGCCTTGAGCGGGTCGTGGGAGACGAGACTCCGCCCGTGCGATGAGTCCGTCCGCGCGCCCCAGCAGTCGTTCGGCCGTGGTTCGCGCTTCGCTCAAACTCGCTCTAATCAAGGCGATTTCCGAGGGAGTCAGGCTTCCCAGCGTGCCGCTTCGCTCATTGATCCCCGTCATGCAAATGAGCATGCGGCCGCGAACAAAAGAGGACCCGGACAAACTGTCCGGGTCCTCTTTCCTTGCAGATCAAGGGTGTTGACGCCCCATCATTCGACGGCAGTGTCTACGGCGTCCAGTACGGCCGACCATGCCAGATCGCGCCCTGATGGCGCCTCTCGCGGCTCAAATAGCGGCCAGACATCCGGCCCATAGACAAGTTGGACGCCGCCCTCTCGCAGGTCTCCGATGTGGCGCTCCCACGCCGGGTGGCGAGCGTGCGCCGCATTCACGCGAGGGAAGACCACGACGGGCAAGCCGATCGTCCCGATCGCTTCACCCACCTGAGTCAGCGCCTGATTGTCCATGAGGCCGGTCGCAAGCTTCGCCACTGTGTTGGCCGACGCGGGAGCGACCACGTAGCAGTCAACCGCTGGATGCGGTCGCTCCTCACCTGGGAACCGCGGCTCATCGCGTACAGGCAGGCCTGTCAGCCGCTCCAACCGTTCCACTTCGCCCCTCATC
This sequence comes from Streptomyces sp. NPDC048434, assembly GCF_043200375.1. NCBI lineage: Bacteria > Bacillati > Actinomycetota > Actinomycetes > Kitasatosporales > Streptomycetaceae > Streptomyces > Streptomyces sp. NPDC048434. The sequence continues at coordinate 93,189 of NZ_JBICXQ010000025.1, forward strand.
CGCAGCCAGTGACCAGCGGTCGGCGTCAGCGTCACAGCTACCTGCCACCCACGCTCGATCGCGGGTTCGACGAGGCCGGTACGCAGTGCCTCCACACCGCCGGCCGCCGAACCGACAACTCCGAGCACCCCACGCTTGCCTGAACTCACTGCACCGCCCTGCACCGTTGAGCCATCACGAATACCTCGGACGTGCGAGAGCCGCCGGTCACAGGAGACTGTTTGATCAGGTCCCGCAGCGTCTCGCGCACCCTGGGATTGTTTCGCACGAGCTGCGGAGATGTCCGCTCAGCCGTGCGCAACTCCGCGAAAGCCTCATCTCCCTGCCCCGCCAGCGAGAGGGCACGGGCATGGTCGATCCGGTGCGAGACGCTGCGCTCTTGCGGCATGTGGTCCACATTGATCCGACCGTGCTCCACTACGTACGAGATGTTGTCGAGGTCCAGCTCCACGGACAGCCGATGGAGCAGCACGTTCGTAGGGCCAAAGCCCGTTTGCCAGTAGTTCTCATCCGAACCAAGGTCCTCCGCAAGTACCTCCGCTCGGTCCAACAGACTCGTGGCCGTCGATCGATCCTGGTGCCGTGCTGCCGCGACGGCCGCACGCATGTGGATCATTCCAAGCAAACTGAGAGCGGCAGGGTCGTTGTCTGATACCCGAGACGACAGCCACGCGGCTGCGGTGTTCCCCAACTCCAGCGCATCGTCATAGCGCCCGTTGGCCAGCAAGGCGTGCGTACCGGATCGCGCAGCCGAGGTGAGAACGAGCGGGTCATCGGACTCGTCCGCGGCTCGCATTGCGCGCTCAGCTGCCAGCCATGAGATGTCTGATTCGCCGATCTTCGCGAGCGTCGTAGCGGCGAGGTGATGCGCACGGGCCGAAACAGCCCAGCAGTCGTGGCGGTCGTCCCCTCTCCGTGCGGCGCGATCTTCCAGTTCCTGCGCAGTCTGAAGCAGCACAGGAAGGGCAGCAATGACGCTGCCGAGTCGGCCGCCCTGGTAGTCGTTCCACGCATGTTCCACGCGCACCGCCACGGGGGCGGGCCTCGGGAGCTGCACCTCTACCTCCGGACCGAAGAGCAGGCGCGAGAGCCGACGCGGGCTCATAAGCGCATCACGTACGGCCGGCACGTCGTCCTGCTGCCGCTCGTCTTCCATAAGCACGGTCTGACCGAGTAGATCCCCGAGCGACACACGCAGAATGCGCGCGAGTTCCGCGAGCATGTCGATACGCGGCGGCTTCCTTCGGCCAGTCTCGATCTTTGCTAGCCAGTCAGTACTACGGCCGACCAGTCCGGCCAGCACTGGTTGCGTGTAGCCGCGACGCTTCCGGTAGAAGGCAATCCGTTCACCGATGCTGAGGTGATCCCCAAGACCACGCATTACGTGCTGCCTCCTGCTGATTGAAGGGGCCCACCTCACGGTACAGAGCCGGTTACAGGGCGGGTAGTCGGCGATTGCGCCGCACCATACGAGGGTCAGGGGCCTGATACGAGGAGACCCGGACGGACTGTCCGGGTCTCCTCTGGACACGTTGGGAGGTGTCCCAGCTGTCCGACTGTCCGGTTGGAGCGCTGACCAGCGAGGGCGACCCGGACAACCGATCTACGCTGCCGGAGACGCGTGCTCTTCCCGTGCCTGATGCACCGGGGATCGTGGGGAACTCCGGTCTCCAGGAGTCACGCCACTTTTCAAGATCGATTAACTCCCGTCGGCCATGTTTCTGCGAACTGTCGCGTAATCCGGATGGCGGGTCGTGCTGGCACGTCCGCCGAGTCAGCGAGATGCTCGTCTCGCATGGTGCAGAGACCCTCACTCCATCGGCACGCTGAATGAGGTGACGGCACTGGTCGCTGCGCAATCCTCTGGTTTCAGGAGTGGCGTGCGCGGCGGGGGGCGACGTCGGCGGGGCATGCCCGAACGGCCCGGTGTTATGGCTACTCGCAGATGGCGGTGACCTGTGACAAGCGATGAAGGGCGCTCTCCCGGGAATCGAGATCCGCAGACCCTTTCCTTTAGACGTTCGCTGGATCACCGGTTGATGCTGGAGATTGTGGGCGCTGTTCTAGGGTTGGCCACGCTCGCGTTCCTTGTTTTGCAAACTGTGATCGCTCGGGGGCAAGCGGAAGAGGCTGCAAACCAAACGACAGGGGCGAGGCTGGATGGTCTCTATCAGCAGCTGCTTGCCTATGATCAGTGGCGAGGGGAAAAGGAGAATAAGCGCATAAACATGCTCATTAACCAGGTGAGCGATCTAGACAGCATCAAGGATCCGGAAGAGCGTGAGCAGCTGTATTCCATTGAAGTGTGGTTCCTTGATTACTTTGACTATGCATACACGACTCTTCCAGGACTCCTTAGGTGCGTACCAGGCGACGGTCACCTTGTCATCCGGGGGTCTCGCGATGAAAGCGACACTTGTGATGAATGGGTCGCATGGAGTGAGACTATCTATCAAAACTTCCGGAATCCCGTGACGTGCCAAGTCCTCAATGATCAGCAGTCTCTATATGAAAAGAGATTCATAATCGCTATTCGCAATTCCAAGGCCTGCCCAGCTTGAAACGTCAATTGCACCCCGCTCGAAGGTCAGGGGAAAGCCGCTTCGGTGAACGCCGTGGAGCTTTGACCTACTGCCGTACAGCGGCGAAGTGGAGCAACCCACCGACCGCCTTGCGTCCAGTAACGACGCTCACCGCCCTCAGTGCGCCCCTATGGCCGCCGTTGCCCCAGGTGGAGCTGCGGATCAGAAGCTGTCTGACATCCATCGCTGACATCAACGGCGGCGGATGCCAGCAACCAGCGGAGCGCGGCCCGACCGCATCGTCCTGAAGCTGGTCCTTCATCCCGGGCGTCCGATACCACAGTGCTTCCATGCAGCTTGCCGCTCAGGAGGCGAACGGATAGCTCCAACCGGCTCGCCGGCCGGCCTTTGGTGTCCCAACTGTCCCACTGTCCCACCACCCCTCTTGACCTGCACAAAGAGGTGGGACAGCTCCAATCGAGGCTGTCCCACCTGTCCGGCCCGTACAAGACGGCTGCAACACCAGGGGATGTTGCAGCCCGTCAGGGAAGCGACCCCCGAAGGTCGCAGACACCTCTGATGCCTTCCCCTGTCGATACCGCACTCACCAACTTGGCTCGCATGCAGGTCAGAAGGCAACGGGGAGTCGGTTGGCACCACTCCGGAGGGTTGTAAAACCGTTCAGCTGACCCAGATGCCATCGGGTGAGAGACGGCGAGCAAGGCGCCGGCCCGCGGCGCTTACGGGAGTCGACCAGGACACATCCGCGACCCTGCATCCAAAGTCAGTGGCGAGTGCCCGTACGAGCGTGGCACCAATGCCACGGTGTCGATAGGCGTCTGCTACCCAAATCAAGATAATTCGGGGGCGCAGGGTGACTCCCTCATCTCCGTACGGGGAATCATCGATGAGATCCCAACGGCGGTGCTCGTTAGTGTCGTGGGCGGCCACGTAGCCGATGATGCGCTCGTCCGCTTTCAACAGATATGCGCGATAGTTTTCCGTAGTCGCTTCAGGCTCACCTAGGTGAGACCACGACGGGAAGTCGTAGTTATCCTCCCTCTGCGGCATACGCGCCACTTGGTGGGCCAACTTCCGCCACGAAATGGGTGACTGCGTTGTGACAATTGCCAGGTCACCCCACCAGTCAAGCCCCTTCGGTACCCGAACACCTAGCACCCAATCCGCATGATGCACGCGGTGGACGTTGTCATCATCCCCAGTATCCCTAAGACGCATGCCGCAGGGGCACTCATGGCTACTCGCGGTCTCCAACTGCTGGAATTGGACTGGTATCGCGCCGCGACTAAGATCCTCGCCACTGCCTCCCACCCAAGGCCGGAAGGGTGCATCATCCGACTCGACGTAACCGGTCCAGCGGTCCACCCACCCCGGATATTGCTCGGGGAACATCTCTCGAATCTGCTTCTGAGCCGCTGGCAGTGTGGGGCGTACCCACACACTGCCAGCTGTCGCCCGACCGTTGAGGCGCAGACCGAACTTCGTTGCCTTGGCTCGCAGGAACTTCAGAAACACCCCGGGGGGTGAATCGAAGTCGACTCCGCGGATCAGCTCTCGCTCACCAGGAGCGAGCCATTTATCGACGGGTAATGCAAGGCGGTCGGCGAGTGCGTGTAGTCCGCTGTAGTTGTGTTCGAGCTCAGCAGCGCGCAATGCCTCGACCGTGGCCTCGACATCTCGGAACCGAGAGCACAAATCAATCCAGCGAGGGCCATTCCTGAAGTAAAAGGCGCCTTGGTAACCGTCATATCGAATGCGGTCCATTGCCGCATAGCGCGCCCTGTCGACCGCCTCGATGCAGTCCGCGGGTAGAGCTGGTTCGCGGCGCCGTGAGGATTCGGCATCGACGTAACCATCTCGGTCGAGCTGGACGGTGGCGAACCAGCGTAATGCCCGGACTCGGAACTTCCGGGTGTCCCGACTGCCCGCATCAGCGACAAGGTGGATAGTCCGCTCGGTCATGCGTTCTACTCCATGGCTCTAGCCCGGATCGGTCAGACCGATCATTCCTGTCTCTGCAAGCCTCGGGAAGAGCACGGATCTGGAAGTGTCCGTGCTGCCCCCTGTCCGTCGTACGGCACACCTGCGACACACCGCCGGGCGCCATGCCCTCGGATGGGGGTCCCTCCCAGCTCAGAAGGAACAATGGGCTTGATCGACGCAATCACTCCAATGCCGGCACCCGCGCGGGAGGTGTCCGGGATGCCCGGTTAAGTCCTTCACTTATACAAACCGCCCGAGGGGCTACAGCTAGTCGGCGAAGCCGACCTCTCAATGGGCGCAGGCGCCAGAGGCGACTTCCGATTTTGACTGCATCAGCGGGGACGGAACTTCCCTACCTGGTCAACAGCGGCCCGCCCGCTCCATCTGATCGCACAGAGCGCCTGCGGTCCAAGGCGCGCCCTCTTCACAGCGACAAAGGGGCACGAGCGCAGGTGGGTAGCCGTTGGTGGGGCGGCGCCTTCACGGACGGGCCGTGCGCGCAGACCCCGAGCAAGCCGGGAATACTGATCTGATTCAGGTGGAAGTTGGGTCGAACTCGGTCCCGATGCACGGGACTGACCTCCTGTGCTGCTAGACATGCAATCGTGCACTCAGCTCTCTCCCCTTCGCAGCTTCAACTTCTGCAACACCTCATGCTCGCCGAGGTTCCACACCCCGATACGGATCCCGCGGCGGTGGCGGTCCGAGACCTCGAAGAAGCGAGCATCGCGGACGACGTGCGAACTCTCAGCTGGATGGGACTGCTGGAGGTCAGGGGCGAGCGTCTGGCCATCACACCGCACGGGAGGGCAGTGCACTTCGAAGCCGAGTGCGCCGTGCTCTCGGCGCGCCTGGTCGAGGTGAGCGTCTTCGCGGACGATCTCCAGCGACGCACACCCTCACTCGGTGCAGAACTGCACGCGCTCCGCCAGCTCGCCGACGGGGCATGGAGCGTGACGGAGGCGGTGGCGTACGTGGAGCGCCGGGGCCACTGACCAGGCCTACACCTCCTCGCCGAACTCGATGGGGAGTTCGATTCGGTGGTGGGGTTTGCGGGCCTTGTCGAGGACCGGCAGGATGCCGACCTCCTCAAGGTCGACTGCAGTAATCGTGGGAGCGGCAAGGACACGGTCCAACAGGTCCTGCTGGGCGGGAGCGAGGTCAACAAGTCGGCGCAGCACGGAGAGCAGTTCCCTGAGCTCCCGCGACCAGTCGGCTGGCCAGGACTCGACATGCAGGTCGTCCAAGGGGCTGGTCTTGCGGCTGTTGGGGTTGGCTTTTCGGTAGCCGAACCATTTCTTGATGATCTGCATGCCGCCGACGTCGTAGTTCCATACTTCGGCGGGGACAGGACTGACGTGCCCGCCGCCCAAGTGCAGGGTGCCGGTCATCTCGGCATACCGGATTTCTGCGGGGACTTCCGCCCCTATGTGCTGGTCGTAACGGAGCCGGCGCGCATCGCCCAGAGGAAAGAGGACGTCTCCGGCCGGTCGGCCGTCTTCCGGATCGGCATAGCACTCCCCGTACGTCGAAGCCCACAAGAGGCGTTTGCCCAGTTGTACCGCCTCGCACCACAGGGCGGGATCGCGGGTGAGCGGCAGCCGCACGCCCGGGGTGAGTAGTTCCTCGGTGAACCGCTTGGTGAATCCGGCGTGCCCGGCGATGGCCGCCGCGTATGCGGCCAGATCGTGCACCGTGATGTGGTCGAGGCCGAGTTCGACGGCGAGGTGCGCGAGGAGGCGCGGATGCACGTTGGGGGTGCCGTCCGGATGGAGGATCGGCATGATCTTGCCACCGCGGCCGTTGAAATGGTGAGTGTCGGGGAGCAGGGAGGTAGCGACAATCGCTGGCCCGGTTTCGATCTCGTGCGAGGACTGCTGGTTCAGGAAGAGCTGATCTGGCTGCATGGCTTCCCACAACGCCGGCCGGGCGAAGTCGATGACACGGCTATCGGAGATCAGCCACTGCCGGTCGAAGCTGCGCATGGCGATGCGTACCAGGTCAGGTGCCAGGTCTGTTTCGTCCGCGAGTTTCTGGGTGTGCTCAGGCTGTCCGGGCAACGGAGCCCTGCTGGCGTGCAGCGACCGGTCTCTTGTCTCCTTGAGTAGCTCCGCCTTCTTGACCGCGTCGTTCTCGTGGATCAGACGCGCCCATCGCTTCTCAAGCACCTGCTTGCCGGGGCCGTTGACCCAGGAGCGATTGGCCGTGATGCCCAGGCTCCCCCAGCGGAAGAGATCGTCGAGGGCAGGGTAGTCCTCCCACCCCGTCTCGGTGGTCGGGCGGAAGGGGCGGATGGCAGCGGAGTGCGTGTCCTGCCAGCCGTCGTCGTCCAGTTGGATCTCTTTGAGCTGGCGGTACTTGACGCCTCGCTTGCCGTGCACGGCGCGGTAATGGATACGGGCGGGCTGCTCAGGGTCGGTGTCTTTGCTGCGGACGAAGACGCAGATGGCCAGCGGCTGGGCGACACCCGGGAAGATCCGGCTGGCCACATCCGGGCGGTGCCCTTCCGGAGAGAGGTCGATGATCCAGCCCTCGTCACAGGTGCGCCGCAGGTAGTCCCGCATGCCACGCCCGCCGGGCCCGGTGGTGAAGCCGGAGGGCGTGATGAAGCAGACGACTCCCTGCTGATCCTGCGGATGGGCGTCGAAGACCTTCCAAGTCGCCCAGCGCCAGAAGTAGACGTAGAGGTTCTTCAGCACGTGCTCATAGCGGCCGTTGCCAGGCCACTTGAAAGCCTCGATGGGAGCCACTCCCTGCGCGGGCGTGCCCTTCTCGACCCAACCGCCGCGGCCCCTGGCCTTGTCGTCGTAGGGCGGGTTGCCGATCGCCACGGTGACCGGCGTGCTGGCCTTCACCCGGTTCGCCCGCTTACGGGACTCCGAGATCACCCCGTACGTCGAGGCGAGGGTTTCCTCGGCCAGATACGGGTCGTCCAACGTATCGGTGACGAACAGCTTCATCCCATCCGGCGGTGCGACCGCTTGATGCCGCTTGAGCAGATCCGAGGTCCGCAGCTCTGCGACGGCGAAGGGCCCCATCTGCAGCTCGAAACCGATCAGGCGCTTCGCCAGATCACCTATCGCATCCGGCGTTGCTCCGGGGCCGATGTTCTCCGCCGCCCAGGCGGCAACATGCTCAATGACCGCGTGAAGGTACGTGCCCGTCCCCATCGCCGGATCGACGATGCGCACGCTCTCGTCCGCATATCCGTCCGAGCGGCCCAAGCGGGTACGCAGCACGTCCTCGGTGAGGCGCACCATCTCCTCGACCACCTCACGCGGGGTGTAATACGAGCCGCTCTTCTGCCGCAGCTTCTCGTCGTACACCTCCAGGAACGACTCGTACAGGTGTAGATATGCATCCCGCCGGCCCTTGCGAATCGCCGCCCAGTCAACTGCGTCGATCACCTGAATGAGCAGATCGAGGCTGACCTCGAAGCTCACCGTGATGTTGTCGGTGAGGAGCTGAAGGGCCTTGCCCATCAAGGCATGTCCGGCATCCAGCCGCCGACCGACCTCATGCAGCCCCACCCCCTTCAAGGAGATGGCCTCGGTGCGCGCCAGCAACAGCGCAAAAGTCACTGCCTGGGCGTAGCCGTCGGCGAAGGTGGCATCATCGGCCGTCGGAAAGAGCAGCTTGCGCCAGTCGTTCTTCAGTCCTGTGAACCGCAGCTCCTCAGGACGCGCGCCCTCCGCCGCATACCGCCCCTCGAACTCCAGTTGCTCCAGGACCGCCGCGCGCAACAGGCGGCACAGCGGCGCAGTGCGTCGGACCAGGGCGGAGGCTTGGCGGATTGGCTCGGGAACCCAGTGCAGAAAGGTCCGCAGGAGACTGTTGAACGCTGCAGGCTCACGGGCGGTTAACGACCGTCCTGCACTGGCTAAATCGCCCTCGAAGACGACCGGAGCGCCAACCTGCTCCCCGGTGCGGAAGAGCCGCCATTCCGTGCCGTTGGTGTAGAGCACGTTCGGCAGGTCGCGCAAACGCTCCCACTGCTTCTTGTTACGCCCCGTGAACTTCTCCGGATCAACAGGATGACCAGGGCGCTTGACTTCGATGTAGCCGACGATGTCGCCGTGTACCTCGACCGCATAGTCGGGGCGCACACCCACATCACGCAGAGGCGTTTCGGAGTGCCACAGAACGCCGTCCATGGCATCGTGACTGCCCGCGGTCTCTAAGAGCTTCTGCAGCGGCGGGCGGATGGACGCCTCGGGGTCGCCCGGTCCGTTCACCATGTCCTTGCACGACGCGCCGAAGGTCGATACGGCCTCCGAGAGCCAGCCAAACTGCTCCTGCGTCACTGCCGCACCCCCACGCACTGTCGATCACGACTTGAGAGTATGCCAGGTTCGCCAGAAGAGTGAGACGAAGTCCCAGCGCAGCTTCAAGAGTTGGGTGAAGAGGTTGAGGTATGGCCCGGTCGACGCTCCGCCCAGGCGTAGAGGATCAGACGAGGTCGCGCCAGAACGGAACCGTTGCTCTTGGGTCCCAGCTCTCGTCGGCGTCGCCCCGTGCCTCGTCGAAGCCTTGGTGCATGTAGTCCGCTGGATTCAGCCTGTAGTTGATGATGTCGGTCTGCCACATCGAGAGCACCGGATACCCGAAGCTTCTGCAGCCAGGGCACGGCTCGCCCCGAAGCGAGCGCGGGCTCGCGCGACACACCTCCGACACACCACCTAGTACACAGGTCCGCCACTCTTCCCAGTCGGCCAGAGGCGTGTGCGCAGGCTCGGATCCCGCTGTGTCCCAGCTGTCCGGCTGTCCGGTTGAGCCTGTGAACTGCGCAAACTATTCGGACAGCTCCAAGCGCGACTGTCCGGGCTGTCCGGCTACAGAGAGGCTGCAACACCCCGAGATGTTGCAGCCCGTCGGCGAAGCCGACCCGGATAGGTCGTAGGCGCCGAAGGCGACTACCTATCTGCCCGTAGCCCGCGCCCTGCCGCCGTGTGGAGGCTCCCTGTCGAATACGTGTCGAAGTTGCTTCGACGTGGAGCGCCTATCGGAAGAAAGAGCCAGGTCAGACGGGCGCGAACCATGAACTGCCCGTGTCTCTTCTAAGCACCTCACCACAGCGCTTCCATGCAGCTTGCCGCTCAGGGGCGAACAGCTGACCCCGACCAGAGAGCCGGTCGGGCCCTTGGTGTCCCAGCTGTCCCACTGTCCCACCACCCCTCTTGACCTGCACAAAGAGGTGGGACAGCCCCCATCGAGGCTGTCCCACCTGTCCGGCCCGTACAAGACGGCTGCAACACCCGGGGATGTTGCAGCCTCGTCGGCGAAGTCGGCCCCTGAAGGTCGCAGGCGCCTCCGGCGCCTTCCTTCTTGCTCTCTCCACAACCACGCACTCCAGCCTCTTCGCCTCGCCAGGTCGGGGACTTTCGTGTGAGGGACGTGTGAATGACAGACGCTCGTGATCTCGCAGCCACATACGCGCAGGTCAGAGGCGTAGTCGCCGCCTCACTGATCACGGCCTCCGGAGCCGTGTGCGCAGGTTCGAATCCTGCCGGGGGCACTTCGCAGGAAGTGCCTGAAAGACCCTCTGTACAGTGAAAACTGGGAGAGGGTCTTTTCGCGTTCGCCCTCTGGTTCCGCTGCTTCTGCGTGCGCGGCTCCGGGCGCGTGGTCGGCCGGGCTTTCCGGCCGGCCCTGGCGGTCAGCCCGACGGCCACCGGCGTCCCGAACCGCGCCCGCCACGCTCCGCATCGCGGTCTCCGACTGCCGTGGCGAGCGGCTTCGCGCGTCGGCGCCCGTGTCTCGGCCGACGGACGAGCGCGGACGCGGTCTGCTGATCGTCGAGACCCTCGCCGTCCGTTGGGGCACCGAACCACGGCCGTCGTCCGGGAGACGCTACGGGCCGGGATTGTCCTCGGAGGCGGACCGACGGGTCGGCCCGTGCTCCGGTCGTTCGCTCGTAGGCAGGCGCGGGCCGAGAGCAGGACCTCTGTCATACGTACGTAGTCGGGATCGCCGGTCTGCCGCTTCAGCGGGGTGCTGGCGCGGAGAAGACGGGCAGGGCCTCGGCGGGGTGTTGCTCGCGTACGGCGTCGGCCAGGCAGACCCGTTGAGCGGGGGTGGGCCACAACTGCGCGGCCTTCTCGGCCGGTTCCTCGGCCCGGGTGAGTGTGCACGTGTGTCCCCTCCCGAGGTGGTTCCGCCGGCCGTCATGGTCTCGTGCCTGCGTGCTGCGGTCAGGGGGACGTGAGATGACGGTTGCTGCGCCCGTGACCGGAGGGTGCACGTCCGCACGGCCATGTCGAGACACGGAAGGCGTCGCTGGTGTCCTGTCGTGCGGCCCTTGGGGACCGCCGCGTGCCGCGTCCTTCGGCGGGTCTCCGACGGGCGAAAGCAAAGACCGGGCACCCGGCCCATCGGCCAAGTGCCCGGTCAGAGGAGGGGCGGAGTGGGGGTATTGGTCAGCCGTTCAGTCGTACCGGCAAGGATTCGATTCCGTAGACGATCGAGAGTTTGCGGAATTCCAGGTCCTCGGGTTTGGCGGCGAGGCGCATATGAGGGAAACGGCGTACCAAGGCCGGGTAGGCGGCACGGAGTTCCATTCGGGCCAACTCGGCGCCTACGCAGCGGTGGATTCCGTAGCCGAAAGCCAGGTGCGAGGGGACGTTGCGGGTGGGGTCGAACTGTTCCATTTCCGGGCCCAGTTTGCCGTCCCGGTCCGCACCGCTCAGTGAGCACAGCACCACATCTCCGGAGGCGATCTGGACGCCACCGATTTCCAGGTCCTCGCGGGCGAAACGCGGGAAGGCGACCTGCACGACGGTCAAGTAGCGGAGGAGTTCCTCGACGTAGCGGTCCACGACGTCATCGCCGTCGTGGAGCGCGGCGAAGTGCTTGGGGTCCTGGAGGAGGACCAGGGCGCCGAGGGCCAGCATGCTGGCGGTGGTTTCGAAACCGCCGGTGAGGACGCCATCGGCGAGGCCTGCCAGCTCTTCGTCGCTGACCGAGTCGCCGTGTTCCTTCACGATCATGCCGAGCAGTCCGTCGCCCGGGTTTTCGCGCTGCTTCTTTACGATGTCCCGGAAATAGGAAAGGGATTCGGATATGGCGCCGAAGGAGGCGTTTGCACCGCTGAAAAGGTCGAATCGGGCGGCGCTGAGGCGTTCGAAGTCGCCGCGGTCCTCGTAAGGAACGCCGAGGAGTTCGCAAATGACGAGGGAGGGGATGGGAAGGGCGAAAGAGTGGACGATGTCGACCGGCTCGCCGTTTTTGCCCGCCTCTTCCATGGCGTCGAGGCGTTCCTCGACGATCTCGTGGATACGGGGGGTGAGCCTGCCGAGGCGGCGCATGGTGAATTCGGGCGTCAGGAGGCGGCGGAGACGGGTGTGCACCGGCGGGTCGGCGAATCCGAGTCCGCCGGGATTCTGTTCGGCACCGGCGCCGGCCTTGCCGACGAGGTTGGTGAAGTCCGAACTGAAGGCATTGGCCTTTCCCAGTACCGCCTTGACCTCGTCGTAGCCGGTGACCAGCCAGACGTTGGCGGCTATCGGCACGGGAAGCTTGCTGACAGGCTCCCGCTCCCGGACGGCCCCCAAATCGCCCACGGGGTTCAGCCCGTCGCGCCGCAATGGCATCAGGACGGACTCGGGCAAGAAAGACATTCGAGACAGGTCGAAGCCTTTCTTCTGTGTTCTCGTCAGATACATGCGGCCGGCCCAGGCGATGATCCGGGAACGGAGAGTCGTCATGACGCTAATACTGCCTTTCGTCGAGGGGGACGGTCACGCGCGCTCCGCAGTCCAAGGCGGCCGGGACACCACGGAACCCCCGCTCGGCGTGCACGGGTGTGACGTACGCCATAGCCCCTCGCTTACGGTGGTCATGGCACAGGTCCATGCCATTGACCGATGTCTTCGGTCGTCCGCATCGGCGTGACGAGCTCGGCCTCGGCCTTCTTCTTCTATTCGGTCAGGACGAGTTTACAAAGTGCCATTGGGCGCGTTCACGGAACAACCCGGAACGACCCCGAGCGGCCCCTGGGACGCCCCTGATTCTCCCCTTAGTCATGATCACCGCCGCGCCCGCCCGTCACCCCCGCACTTCCATGTGCGCCACCTTGCCCTCGCGGAAGGTGTAGAGGTGATCGACGGTTCCGTCGGACCAGTGGTCGCCGCTCGCGTCCCGCAGGCCGTGGCGCACTTGGACGGCGACCCGGCCGTCCGGCTCGGCGGCCATTCCCTCGATGCGTACGAGGGGATGGGCGACGGCGAACTGGCCCTTCCAGTAGGCCAGCACGTCGTCGATGCCGTGCAGTCGCTTGCCTTCCCGGACGTTCGGCCAGTCGACGTCCGGGTGGAATGCGACGCGGGTGAAGTCATCGACGCGCTGAGTGTTGAAGATCTCGTACATGCGGCGGAGCAGCTCCGCCTGGGCGGCGGGGATTTCGTCGGTAGGCATGGAGAGCAGCCAAGCGCATTTCGGGGAGGCCGGTCATCGGTTGCGCGCGGTGGGGTTGCGGGGTGGGGCGTCGAGTTGCGGGCGTGATCGAGTTGCGGGGGTGGTGGGTTGGTGCGGCTCGTCGTGGGGATGGCTTTCCCGGCGCCATGGGGGGATGTCGCCCGATGGTGTGGGCGGCTGGGTGTTCGGGTCACCGCACGGTGCGATGGCGGGGGTGGTGGGGGTGACCGGGCACAGGGGCGGGCGGTGTGGTGGGGGGGCGATGGCCGACGGACCATTGCGCCGATGAGTCATTGCGCAGGCAAGCCGGTCCGTCGAGGAGCCGACCCGTCGATGGGGCGGTGCGCCGGCAAGCCGGTCCGTCGAGGACCGGTCCGCCGGCAACGGCGCACCGATGAGCCAGTGCCCCGATGGGCTAGTGCGTCAATGGCGGTTATTCGGAGTCGAGTTGGGGGTGGAGTGGCTTCGTTGCCCCGTGATGGCGCCGCGGGTCGGAAGGGCGGGGCCCGTCGGCTCGACCCGTCACGGATTGTGATGAGTTGCGGACTCTGTGGGGTCTCTCTAGCGTGAGAAGGGAGCGAGGTGAGCGGCAAGGCCCGGCGCGGTGCGAGAGGGCAGCGCGGTGGAGGGAAGCCGCACTCGCGGCCAGGGAAGGGTGCGACAGGCGGCGCACCGGCGGGGCGCAGACCCCGGCCCGTCCGTCAGGTGACGCCCGGCAGCTTCGCTCACCTCACCCCTCAGGGAATCCCCTGGAATTCTCCCCTTCGCAGGAGGAAGCGCATGTTTCCGCAGTCGAAGTCCGGCAAGTTCGGCTTTTTCGCTCTTTGTGCTCTTTCTGGTCTGGTGGCCGGAGTCGTCGTGGCCGGCCCCGCTCTGGCGTACGACGACGGTGACGGCAGCAGCAACAACTTCGCCGCATATGAGGGTCATGTCGTCGCCGAGGAGGGGCTGGTGTTGCGCATAGGCCCGAACACCCAATACCGCGTGGTCGGTTCGAAGGAGTACGGGACCGTGGTGGGGATCGTCTGCAGGCTCAAGGGGGAGAACATCGAGGGCAACCCGGTCTGGTACAAGCTCGGCGATGCCTCGTACGCCTGGTCCTCCGCGCGCGACATCGTGAACGACGGGGAGGATCCGCGCTGGTGTTGAGGCGGGGCTGAGCGCGTCCCCATTCCCCTGGAGCCTTGCCCGGGGGACCGGGCCCGGCGGCGTCCGAGCAGCGAGCAGGAGCGGGTACGGGGCGCGGGCGTGACCCCCTGGAGGCTCCTCGGCGACCGCGCCTCAGGGCGTCGCAAACTTGGCGACGTACTCGTCGAAGGGCTCGATGCCCACCTCAACCCGCAGGGCGTCCATGCGCTCGGGGTCCTCGCAGGGCCACGGGACGGGAGCGCCCTCCTTGATCCCGGCGATCTGTGTGCCGTAGATCTGCCGGCGGCCCTCGTTCACCAGCGTCCGGTCGCGCAGGAAGGCCAGCTCGCGAGGGCTTGCGGAGCCCGCCTCCACCGCCTGTTCCATGAGCCGGAGCGCACGCCGCTGCACATCGAGGCGGCGGTCGGCGTGCTGTGCGATCAGCCATGCGCCGAGTGCGGCATCGTCACCGACCAGCTCCGCCGTCGGCCAGCCGTACTCGTCCATGATCTGGTGTAGCCGGTCACTGTGCCGGGCGGTGAGGCGGCGCCAGGCCAATTGCTCCTCGGGGTTCTCGCTGTTCGCACCGGGGGAGGTTTCCCGGTCCGCCTCGGCCATGCGGATGAGTTCCGCCGCCAACGCCGCCGTGCTGTTGTCGTTTGTCACGCCCACTCCATGATCTGTGCCGGCTCCGGCCCCACCACGCTAGGGGCTGCTGTCGCCACGAAGATCATTCCGAAGAACGGTGACAGGGCGGGCGGTGTGCGGCGATACTGGATCTACGCCGAAAACAGTTCCGCCCTATTCCGGATTCCGGCCGGATTCCGGCCCGGTGTCCTTTTCCTCGGCCACGGCGGGACGGCTGCGGTGGTGACCGCCTCCTGAATCTCCGTTGCACCGTTGCGGGCTTGCGCCCGCCGGTCTCCGCACGTACGGGATGGCGTCGCCGGATACGGCATACGGGAGGCACGGACGCCCCGAACGTCGTATCCGACATAACGGAAATAGCGGCCGTCGCTTGCTACGTTGCCAGGCATGACGGCAATGGCAAGGGCGGCGGCCACCGCGCGCCCGGCGGACACTCCCCCACCCTTGCCGTCACTGCCGAAACGACGCGGCGTCGAACTGGCCCTCCTCGTAGGCGCCGTCCTCATCAGCGTGTGCGGATATGTCGTCGTGGGTCTGGCCAGGTGGCATGCCCTGCCGGGTGGTGCGGTCCGCTACGGCGCGGGGCTCGGCGGGCTCGCGCTGCTCGCGCATCTCGCCGTACGCTTCCGCGCCCCGTACGCCGATCCGCTGCTGCTGCCCACCGCGGTGCTGCTCAACGGGCTCGGGCTGGTGCTGATCTTCCGGCTCGACCAGGAGACGCCCGGCGATCACGCCGCGCCCACCCAGCTGATGTGGTCGACCGTGGGGGTCGCGCTGTTCACCGCGGTGGTGGTGCTGCTGCCCGACCACCGCATGCTGCAGCGGTACGCCTATGTCTGTGCGGCGCTCGCGCTGGTGCTCATGGCGGCGCCGATCCTCTTCCCCGCCATCAACGGGGCGAAGATCTGGATCCGTATCGCCGGATTTTCCATTCAGCCGGGCGAGTTCGCCAAGGTTTTGATCACCGTCTTCTTCGCGGGCTACCTTGCCGCCAACCGCGGCGCGCTGGCGCACACCGGGCGCCGGATGTGGCGGCTACGGGTCCCGACCGGCCGGGTGCTCGCGCCGGTCGTCGCGATCTGGCTGATCAGCGTCGCGGTGCTGGTGCTCGAACGCGATCTGGGCACCTCGCTGCTGTTCTTCGGGATCTTTGTCGTCCTGTTGTACGTGGCCACCGGGCGGACCGGCTGGATCGCGGTCGGGCTGATCCTGGCGGGCATCGGGGCGGCTGCCGTCGGCACGCTGGAGCCGCATGTGCACAGCCGGGTCGAGGACTGGCAGCATCCGTTCGCCGGCATCGCGGCGGGCAAGGGGCCCGGCCAGCTCGCCCAGTCGCTGTTCGCGTTCGCCGCCGGCGGGACGTTCGGCACCGGCCTCGGCCAGGGCCACTCGTCCCTGATCGGCTTTGCCATGAAGTCCGATTTCATCCTGGCCACCTACGGCGAGGAGCTGGGGCTGGCCGGGCTGACCGCGCTGTTTTTGCTGTACGCACTGCTGGTTGCCTGCGGTTACCGTGCCGCGGTCGCCTTGCGGGACCCGTTCGGCAGCCTGCTGGCCGTCGGCCTCGCGGCGCTGCCCGCGATCCAGGTCTTCGTGATCGCGGGCGGGGTGATGGGGCTGATTCCACTGACGGGGATGGCGATGCCGTTCCTCGCGCAGGGCGGATCGTCCGTCGTCACGAACTGGATCATCGTCGCGCTGCTGCTGCGGATCAGCAATCGGGCGCGGATGCCGCGTGTGGAGAAGAACGGGGATGCGGGCCGTGGTGGGAGGAGGACCGGTACGGCGGGGAGGGCTGCCGGGCGCTCCACGGGGAGCGAGGCGGCGGACGAGGCCAGGAGCGGTGCGGCGAACGCTGCCCGGAGTGGGGGCGCGAACGACGGCAGGAGCAGTGCGGCGAATCTTCCCGGAACGGGCACGGGGCTCGGGGCCGGGAGCTGGGTGGTCGGTTTCATGAAGCCGGCCAAACCCTCGGCACCGGAGGCGCAGAGTCTGGCCGAGGCACAACGCAGGCCTCGCGCGCAGGGTGGCGAGCCGGCCGCCCCGCCACCGGCTCCCCTCGATGACGCGCCCTCCCCGGAGGCCGGCCATTGATCCGCTGTATTCGCCTCACCGCCGCCTTCTCCTTCCTCCTCCTCGTTGCGCTGCTGGTCAACGCCGCCCGGGTGCAGGTCTTCGAGGCGGAGGGCTACCGCGCCAGTCCGGCCAACCGCCGGGCGCCGATCGTCCGTTACGCGCAGCCGCGCGGCGCCGTGCTGGTCGCCGGCCGTCCCGTCACCGGCTCCCGGGACAGCGGGGGACGGCTGCGCTACGAGCGCACCTACACCGAGGGGCCGCTGTATGCGCCGGTCACCGGCTACTCCTCGCAGACCTACGGGACCTCCCTGCTGGAGAGCGCCGAGGACGGCGTGCTCTCCGGCGCCGACGACCGGCTCGCCACCTTCCCGTGGTGGGACCGGCTGACCCACGCCCACCGGCGGGGCGGCAGCGTCCACACCACCATCAACCCCCGGGTGCAGCGCGCCGCGTTCGACGGGCTCGGGGGCAAGAAGGGCGCGGTGGCCGCGATCGAGCCGCGTACGGGGCGGATCCTGGCGCTGGTCAGCACGCCCTCGTACGACCCGGGTGAGCTGTCCGGCAACGGCGCCTCGGTCAGCGCGGCCTGGCGCCGGCTGAACGGTGCCGAGCAGCAGCCGATGCTCAACCGGGCCCTGCGCCAGACCTATCCGCCCGGCTCCACCTTCAAGGTCGTCACCGCGGCGGCCGCGCTGGAGAGCGGCAAGGTCACCGATATCGACGCCCCCACCGACTCGCCCGATCCCTATCCCCTGCCCGGCACCGACACCGAGCTCGGCAATGCCGCCAAGGGCTGCGAGGACGCGCCGCTCAAGGACGCCTTCCGGGCGTCGTGCAACACCGTCTTCGCGCGGCTGGGCGCGGAGACCGGGCTGCACGGCATGGTCGATACGGCCCGGAGGTTCGGCTTCAACGACCGTCGGCTGCGTATCCCCTCGGTCGTCGCGCCGAGCAACTTCGATACACGGATGGACGCCTCGCAGGTCGCGCTGTCCGCCATCGGGCAGTACGACACCGCCGCCACACCGCTGCAGATGGCGATGGTCGCGGCGGCGGTCGCCAACGGGGGCCAGCTGACGTTGCCGTCGCTCGTCGACAAGGTGACCGATGCCCGGGGTGTCATGGTCGCGGGCGGTCCGCCCCGCCCCACGCGCCAGGTGACCGGTCCGGTCACGGCTCAGCAGCTCCAGGAGATGATGGTCGACGTCGTCGAGCACGGCAGCGGGCGGCACGCCGCGATCAAGGGCGTCACGGTCGGCGGCAAGACCGGTACCGCGCAGCACGGTGTGCACAACGAGGGCACGCCGTATGCGTGGTTCATCTCCTGGGCGAGGGAGAAGGGCAGTTACGAGCCGGCCGTGGCCGTGGCCGTGGTGGTCGAGGACGCGGCCGCCGATCGGGCGGACATCAGCGGCGGGGGGAGCGCGGCGCCGATCGCACGGGCGGTGATGGCGGCGGCGCTGGACTGAGGCTCTTCGCCAGGTGCCCGGCCCTGGCGTCACAATGGCGGTATGGCTGATGCGATCCCGTCCATGGAACCTGCTCCGCCCCCGCTGTTGTCCCTGGCCGAGGTGGAGGCGCTGGCCCGGCGCGCGCACTCGGGGCAGACCGACAAGGCGGGCCGCCCGTATACCGAGCATCTGGCCGCGGTCGCGTCGGGGGTACGCGAGCGGGGCGGCAGCGATGAGCAGATCGCCGCGGCCTGGCTGCATGACGCGGTCGAGGACGAGGCGCTGAGCCAGGAGTGGCTGGCCGGTGCGGCGCTGAGCGAGACGACCAAGGCGATGATCCTGGCCGTCACCAAGCGGGTGGACGAGCCGGTCGAGGACTACACCGCGCGCATTCTGGCCACGCCCGGGGCGCTGCTGGTCAAGGAGTCCGACCTCGCGCACAACGCCGATCCGGAGCGGCTGGCCGTGCTGGATGCGCCGACGCGGGAGCGGCTGACGGCGAAGTACGCGCGGGTGCGGGAGCTGTTGGGGCTGTCCGGGCCGTAACGGCCGCCGGGGCCCCCGGCCCGCCGCTGCTGCCTGCTGCCTGCTGCCTGCTGCCTGCTGCCTGCTGCCTGCTGCCAGGGTCCGCACATCGGACACCTCCGCAGAAAGGTGTCGTACGCAGCTAGTCTGCGGCGATGAGCCCTACGCAGCCTCCGCAGTCCCGGGAGTCCTTGGCCTCCGCACCGTCCCCGGCACACACAGGTCCGCATCCCGCCCCCGAGGCGGCCCGCGTGATCGCCGCCCTGGAGGGCGTCGGCGTCCGCCGGTACACCACCGGCCAGGTCATCCTCGACGCCATCGACTGGAGCGTGCGGTCCGGTGAGCACTGGGCGCTGCTCGGTGCGAACGGCGCCGGCAAGACCACCATCCTGCGTCTCGTGGGGGCACTGATGTTCCCCACCGTCGGCACCGTCGAGGTGCTCGGGCACCGGCTCGGCGCGGTGGACGTCCGCGAGCTGCGCGCCGTCATCGGGCTGGTCTCCGGCGCGCAGAAGGTTCCGCAGGACGCGACGGGCCACACGGTCGTCCTGACCGGCGCGACCGGCACCGTGCAGCCGTTGTGGCGCAGGTACGACGAGGCCACCCGTGAGCGCGCTCATGAGCTGCTCTCCGAACTGGACTGCAAGGAGCTGGCGGAGCGGCCGTTCGGGGTGTGCTCGGGCGGCCAGCGGGCCAGGATCCTGATCGCCCGCGCGCTGATGGCCGACCCCCGGCTGCTGTTGCTCGACGAGCCGTTCAACGCACTCGATCTGCCCTCCCGCGAGGATCTGATCGATGCGCTGCACCGGCTGGCCCTGGGACGGCCCGAGTTGGCGACCGTGACGGTCACCCATCATCTGGAGGAGCTGTCCCCGTCCATCGGCCACGCCCTGCTGCTGCGCGACGGCCGGGTGCAGGCGCGCGGCCCGGTGGACGAGGTGCTGACCGCGGAGCAGATGACCGCGTGCTTCGGCCGTCCGATCGAGGTGTCCCGGCACGACGGGCGGTGGCTGGCCCGGTCCGGTAAGCGGTAGGGCCGCCCGCACCGCCGGGCACCGCACCGCACCGCCGGGCGCACGACCTGCACCGGGTCGCCGTACGGGCCGAACGGACGCCGGGTGTACGGATCGAGACCCTGGCCGGCGTCGGTCACCACTCCCTGCCGTACGAGCGCGCCGAAGAGCCGGGCCGCCGGGTGCTCGACTTCCTGGATGCCCGGCTTCCTGAAGGCCCGGCCTCCTGAAGGGGCTTGACGGGACTCGACGGGGCTGGACGGGCCGGGGCGGGCCAAAGCCCGCCTCCCCGGCCCCGACCCGGCAGACGCGGCCTAGCCGCCCCTGACCCACCCCGGCAGCGGTTCCCGCCGTTGTGGCCACTCCTGGGGCAGCGCGGCCGCGCCCGTGCGGGCCGCGACCACACCGCCCGCGATGGCGCAGGTGGTGTCCACGTCGCCGAGGCCGGCCGCGGTGGTCCAGAGGACGGCCTCCAGGTCGTCGGGGTGGCGGGCCGCGCACCACAGGGCGAAGGGGACGGTGTCGTCGGCGCGGATCTGCCGGCCGCTGCCGAGTTCCGCCGCGGCCCGGACGGGGTCCGTGGCGGGCGGCAGGCCGGCGGCGTGCAGCAGGCCCTGGCGGAGCGGGCCGTGGGGAGTGCGGGCGGCGACGGCGGACAGGGCGGGCGGTTCCCCGCGGGCGGAGAGGGCCGCCGCCACGGCCACGGCGACCGCGCCCGCGATGCCTTCGGGGTGGGCGTGGGTGACCCGGGCGGAGCGCGCGGCCTGGTCGGCGGCGCGGTCGAGGTCATCGGAGAACCATGCGCCGAGCGGTGCCACGCGCATCGCCGCGCCGTTGCCGAGGCTGCCCTCGCCGCCGAAGAGGGCGGTCGCCAGCTCCTGCCATGCGTCGGGAGCGGCGGCAACGCGGGGCAGCAGGGCGTGCATGCCGGAGCCGTAGCCGCGCCCGGGGTCGGCGGCGTAGGTCGCGGCGAACTGCCGGGCCAGCGGCTGCGGAGCCACCTCGCCGTGTTCCTCCAGCACGGCGAGGAGGTCCAGCGCCATGGCGGTGTCATCGGTCCAGTGCCAGCGCGGGTCGGGCGGGGCGCTGCGGGCCGCGATCAGCTGCCGGGATTCCGGCAGGGGGCGGAACAGCGGGAAGAAGCGCTCCCCGAAGGCGTCGCCGAACGCCAGCCCTTCGAGGGCGGCGTGTGCCAGGGCCCGCCGTCGCCGGCGGTCGTCCGTGTCCATGACCGGATCCTGCCATCCGGCGGCGCCCGGCGGCCCGGCGGCCCGGCGGTCCGGCGGTCCCCCTGACGCTCAGCCCTCGGCCGCCCCCTCGGCGATGGCCTCCGCGACCTCCGCCGTACGGGCCTCCTCCTCGGCCGCGAAGCGCTCCGCGTCGAGCTTTTCGGCGAGCTCCTCGTCCTCGGCCATGAGCAGATCGAGATTGGAGTCGCCCATCTCGAAGACACCCATGTCCACGTAGGCGCGCTGGAGACGTTCGCCCCACAGACCGATGTCCTTCACACAGGGCACGATCCGGCTGAAGAGCAGCTTGCGGAAGAGGTGCAGGAACTCGGAGTTCTCGGTGAATTCGGCGGCTTCGTCGTGCGGTATGCCGAAGTTCTCCAGGACCTCCAGGCCGCGCAGCCGGTCGCGCATCAAGTAGCAGCCCTCGATGACGAACTCCTCGCGTTCGCGCAGTTCGGCGTCGGAGAGCTGCTTGTAGTAGTCGCGCAGCGCCATGCGGCCGAAGGCGACATGACGCGCCTCGTCCTGCATGACGTAAGCGAGGATCTGCTTGGGCAGGGGCTTGGTGGTGGTGTCGCGGATCATGCCGAAGGCGGCCAGCGCCAGGCCCTCGATCAGCACCTGCATGCCGAGGTACGGCATGTCCCAGCGGGAGTCCTTGAGGGTGTCGGAGAGCAGCGCCTGGAGGTTGTCGTTGATCGGGTAGAGCATCCCGATCTTTTCCTGGAGGAAGCGGCTGTAGATCTCGGCGTGCCGCGCCTCGTCCATGGTCTGGGTGGCGGAGTAGAACTTCGCGTCGAGGTCCGGGACGGATTCCACGATCCGCGCCGCGCAGACCATGGCGCCCTGCTCACCGTGCAGGAACTGGCTGAACTGCCAGGACGTGTAGTGCTGGCGCAGTTCGCCGCGGTCCTTCTCGGTCATTTTGTCCCAGTACTTGGTGCCGTACAGGGACATGGACTCGTCCGGGGTGCCGAGCGGGTCGTGGGGATCGACCTCCAGGCCCCAGTCGATCCGCAGGTTGGCGTCCCACTGCTTGTCCTTGCCCTTCTGGTAGAGGGCCAGCAGGCGGTCGCGCCCGTCGTCGTAGTCCCAGCTGAAGCGTGCCGCACCGGACGCGGGCACCTTCCACACCGGGTCACCTGGGTCCTGTATGTAGAGATCTCGGGTCGACACGGACGCCTCCTCGGCTCGCCAAACGCCTTGTCACAGGCGGTCGTTGGCAGGCTCACACGTTTCTTACCGACGGGTCAATAACTCGTGCACGGGGGATTGACGTCCTTGCTGACGCGCAGTCTCATAAGATTTGACCGCCGGTAACCCACTAGCGAGGTAGCCACAGCCATGACGAGCGCGCCCACCGCAATGACCGTGACGGACACCGAAGTCCTGCGGGACGCCCTCGGTCTGCTCAAGGACCGGGAACAGGTCGCCGAGCGGTTGCTCGACTCCTCCGCCAAGCACTCCTTCGACCCCGACACCGAACTCGACTGGGACGCGCCCCTCGAAGAGGGCAAGTGGTTCTGGCCGCCGGAGCTGGTCTCGCTCTACGACACCCCGCTGTGGAAGAAGATGTCGCTGGAGCAGCAGCAGGACCTCTCCCGGCACGAGGCCGCCTCGCTCGCGTCGCTGGGCATCTGGTTCGAGATCATCCTGATGCAACTGCTCGTACGGCACATCTACGACAAGCCGGTGACCAGCGCGCATGTCCGCTACGCCCTCACCGAGATTGCCGACGAGTGCCGGCACTCCAAAATGTTCGCGCGCATGATCCAGAAGGGTGGCGCGCCGGCCTACCCGGTCTCCCGGCTCAATCACCAGCTCGCCCGCGTCCTCAAGACGATCTCCACCACCCCGGGTTCGTTCGCCTGCACCCTGCTCGGCGAGGAGATCCTGGACTGGATGCAGCGGCTGACGTTCCCGGACGAGCGGGTGCAGCCCATCGTGCGCGGAGTGACCCGCATCCATGTCGTCGAGGAGGCCCGGCATGTGCGCTACGCCCGCGAGGAGCTGCGTCGCCAGATGGTCACCGCGCCGCGCTGGGAGCGGGAGTTGACCCGCATCAGCTCCGGCGAGGCGGCCCGGGTCTTCTCCGTCGCCTTCGTCAATCCGGACGTCTACCGCAATGTGGGGCTGGACAGGAGCGAGGCCGTCGCGCAGGTCAAGGCCAGCGGACACCGCCGCGAGGTGATGCAGTCCGGCGCCCGGCGGCTGACCGATTTCCTGGACGAGATCGGCGTACTGCGCGGTATGGGCCGCAGGTTGTGGCGCAGCTCGGGCCTGCTGGCCTGAAGCCCCCGCCATGGACCCCGTAGGCCCCGAGCACCTGTGCGAGGCGGAACCCGGGGCGGTTACGCTGCTGTTCATGAACGGCAGCGGCACCGCCCCAGCAGTACCCCGACCCGCCTACCGCAGGCTGAGCGTCGAGCAGCGCCGCAGCCAACTGCTCACCGCAGCGCTGGGCCTGTTCGCACAGCGCGCGCCCGAGGATGTCTCGCTGGACGACGTCGCCACCGCCGCCGAGGTCTCGCGCCCGCTGGTCTACCGCTACTTCCCCGGCGGCAAGCAGCAGTTGTACGAGGCCGCGCTGCGCAGCGCGGCCGACATCCTGGAGCGCTGTTTCGCCGAACCGGAGACCGGACCGCTCACCCGGCGACTGTCCCGCGCACTGGATCGCTATCTGGCCTTCGTCGACGAGCACGACGCGGGGTTCAGCGCGCTGCTGCAGGGCGGCAGCGTCGTGGAGACGACCCGTACGACCGCGATCGTGGACGAGGTCCGGCGCGCCGCCGCCGACCAGATCCTGCGGCATCTGGGCGAGCCGGAGCCGGGCCTGCGGCTGCGGATGACCGTCCGCATGTGGATCACCGCCGTCGAGGCCGCGTCACTGATCTGGCTCGACGAGGACAAGCAGCCGGCCCTCGACGAGCTGCGGGACTGGCTGGTCGACCACTTCGTCGCGCTGCTGACCGCCACCGCGGCCACGGACCCGCAGACCGCGCGGGTGGCCCGGGCGGCGCTGAAGCTGGAGACCGCCGACGGGCCGGCCGGTGACCTGGCCCGCCGCATCCTGCCCGTCGTGAGCGACGCCGCGCATCTGCTGTGACCGGCCGTTCCGCCGCGGTGGTGTGACACTGAGGGGGTGAGAAGCGAGAACACCCCCTTCGTCGGCGGCCCGCTGGACGGCCGGGTACTGCCCGTACTGGTCGGCATGACCGGCCAGCCGCCGAAGACGTACGAGGTCCCGGTACCGAACGACGACGACCGCCCGCCGACGGTGCATGTCTACCGGCGCGTCCCGGGACGGGTCGGACGCCTGGGCCTGCCCAGCGGCTGGAAGTACGAGTACGACCCTGAGGGGAAGCCGCCGGGCGGCGGGCCCAAGTGGCCCTGGCACAGGCCTCGTTGAACGAAAGACCCACTGATCGGGGGAGCGCCCCGGCGCACTGCCTCTGGCGCCGGCGCGGCCTCAGCGCCAATGCCCCGCCCCCTCCAGGGACAGCCGCGGCACCCACGGAAGGTGACGGGCCGGAGGCGGTGGGGTGCGGGACGGAAAGCGAAGCAGTCCCGCACCCCCACCGCCGGAGGCCCGTGACCGCCACCACGACGAAGCAGACGTCGCGGCGGCGGCCCGGAAAAACCACCCCTCCCCGCCGAAGGCGGGAGAAACCCGGCACGGCGGTGCACCCGGCCACGTCGGCGGGGCGGTCCGCCGCAGAGGCGGAAGGTCAGCCCGTCAGAGAAGCCAGGTACGCATTCGCCTTGTCCGGGTCGTAGAAGAAGTTCTCGAAGTCGGACGGGTCGTTGAAGCCGTTGGCGAAGCGGTCGGCGACGGGCTGGAGCTGGCCGGCCGCGCCGATGATGTTGAGGACATGCTCGGGCGGCGGGCCCAGCATCGCGTTCGTCCACTTGGTGACGTGCTGGGCGGTGTTCCAGTAGCGGTCGAAGGCGGACTGCATCCACTCGCCGTCGAAGGGCTGGTCACCGCGCTCGACGATGGAGGCCAGGTAGGAAGCGGCACACTTGGAGGCCGAGTTGGAGCCCTGGCCGGTGATCGGGTCGTTGGCGACCACGACGTCCGCGACACCGAGGACCAGACCGCCGGAGGGCAGCCGGCCGATGGGGTTGCGCACGGTGGGGGCGTAGCGGCCGGCCAGCGTGCCGTTGCCGTCGGTCAGTTCGACCTTGGTGGCGCGGGCGTACTCCCAGGGCAGGAACTTCTCCATCAGCTCCAGCGTCAGGGCGAGGTGCTCATTGGGGTCCTTGACACCCTGGAAGACGTCCAGCGGACCACCGGGTATGCCCTCCCAGAAGAGGATGTCGGCGCGGCCGGAGGTGGTGTACGTCGGCATGACGAACAGCTCGCCCACGCCGGGCACCAGGTTGCAGCGCACCGCCTCGAACTCGGGGTGCTCGGGGCGCGGGCCCATGCCGTGGACGTAGGAGACGGCGAGCGCGCGCTGTGGAGCGTCGTACGGGGAGCGGGAGTCGTCCCGGCCGAACATGGACACCAGCTCGCCCTTGCCGGCCGAGACCAGCGTCAGGTCGTAGCGGCTCGCGAAGAAGTCCAGGTCGGAGACGGCCGCGCCATGGATGACGAGCTGGCCGCCGCGCTGTGCGAAGGTCTCCATCCAGCCGGCCATCTTCACCCGCTGGTCGACGGACTGGGCATAGCCGTCCAGCTTGCCGACCCAGTCGATGGCGCGCTGCGATCCCTCGGGCGACTCATGGCTGCCGGGGGCGGCGACCGAGACGCCGAGGCCCTCGATCCGCGGGGCCTGGTTCTCCCAGAAGTTGATCTGGAGGTCGCGCTCGTACTGGAGCGCGGTGTCGAACATGCACTGCGTCGACATGACCCGGCCGGCGCGGATCTCGTCGGCGGTGCGGTTGGACATGAGGGTGACCTCATAGCCCTGGGACTGGAGGCCGAGGGCCAGCTGGAGACCGGACTGGCCGGCTCCGATGACGAGTATTTTCCGCATGGCGGCACTCTTCTCTGCTACTGCTGTGTTCGGGGAAGTGGGGGGAGGGTGGCCCGTACGGGGCCAGGTGGCCCCCTACGGGGGCCGGTTACTCCGGCGTGGTCTCCAGTGCGTGGCCGACCAGCGCGAGCAGCGACTCGATCACCGTGACCCGCTTCCGCGCGTCCATGATCACTACGGGCACGTGCGGCGGCACGGTCAGCGCATCGCGTACGTGCTCGACGGCGTAGGCCTCGGTTCCCTCGAAGTGGTTGACCGCGACGACATACGGCAGTCCGCAGCTCTCGAAGTAGTCCAGTGCCGGGAAGCAGTCCTCAAGACGCCGGGTGTCGGCCATCACGATCGCGCCGATCGCGCCGCGCACCAGGTCGTCCCACATGAACCAGAACCGCTGCTGTCCGGGCGTCCCGAACAGGTACAGCACCAGCTCCTGGTCGAGAGTGATCCGCCCGAAGTCCATCGCGACCGTGGTCGTGGTCTTCTCCGGGGTGGAGGTCAGATCGTCCGTATCCGCGCTGGCCTGAGTCATCACCGCCTCGGTCTGGAGCGGGGTGATCTCCGAGACCGATCCGACGAATGTGGTCTTGCCGACGCCGAAGCCGCCCGCCACCACGATCTTGGTGGCGATCGGCGCCCGCGAACGGTCCGTCTGCCAGCTCTGCAGCCCCGCGTCGGCGGCCGTGTCCACCGGGCTCACGGAACCGGCGGTCGCCGTCGCCCCGGCCGATATCGTGTCAGAGCCTGTGAAGTCCACTCAGCACCCTTTCGAGCAGCGCGCGGTCGGGCCGGCCGGAGTCGTGCCCGGAGCCGTAGACGCGAATCTTTCCCTGGTCGGCGAGGTCGCTGAGCAGTACGCGGACCACGCCCAGCGGCATCTTGAGGAGCGCGGAGATCTCCGCGACCGAGCGCATCCGGCGGCACAGCTCGACGATCGCGCGCATCTCCGGCATCACACGGTCACCCCAGCCGCCGGACGTCAGCTCGCGCCGCTCCTCGGGCGCCTCCAGCGCGGCCACGAATGTCTCGACGAGCAGGACATGGCCGAATCGCGTCCGGCCGCCGGTGAGCGAGTACGGCCGCACGCGCGAGGGTTTCTTGTCCCCACCGCGTACGGGGAGTTTGCGGGTGCCGCTCATGCCGAAACCTCGCTTCGCACGCCCTCGCACTCGCTCGGCGCGCACCTCTCAACGGTTCGCTCACTACGTTCGCTCACTGGGGGCTCTCCATCGACTTGCGCAATTCGCTGCGGAGTTCGGGGGTGAGGACATGTCCGGCCCTGCCGACGAACAGCGCCATGTGGTAGGCGATGACGCTCATGTCGCAGTCCGGGGTGGCATGCACCCCGAGCAGTGAGCCGTCGCTGATCGACATGACGAACAGGCTGCCCTCGTCCATCGTGATCATCGTCTGCTTGACCGCCCTGCCGTCCATCAGCTTCGCGGCACCGTTGGTGAGACTGCCGAGCCCGGACACGATGGTGGCCAGGTCTGCGCTGGATCCCCGCGGACCGTCACCGCCGCTCGGCCGTGCCGCTTCCTCCGTCCGTTCCGGGTCGGACGACAGCAGCAGCAGGCCGTCGGAGGAGACCACCGCGACCGAGCGGATTCCTGGTACCTCGTCGACCAGGTTGGTCAGCAGCCAATGCAGATCCCTTGCCTGACTGCTCAGACCCTGTCCGTAAGCAGTGGGCGCTTGCGCCTTCAATCGCGTGCCTCCTCGACAACGTGGCTCTCTCCCGGGGCCCCCGCTCCGTCGGTGTCCGTCTGTGGGATGGTCAGCTCCGTTGTACGTTCCGCGATCTCGGCCTCGACTTCACGCCGGCCGTCTCGCGCTCCCGCCTGAAATCCGCCGAGCCGGCGCCGCAGCGCCTCGGCGTTCGCCGAACCGCTCTTGCGCGGGGCGGCCGGCGCCTGTTGCTGCGCCACGACCTTGGGGGTGCGCTTGGGCAGCCCCATGGTGGTCGTCCGCCGCTCCGCCTCGGGCGTGGCGGCGGTCTGTGGGTCGGCCGGTTCCTCGGCCGGGGACGCGTCGGCGGGCGCCGCGTCCGTGGGTGTCGCGTCCGTCTCGGGGCGCGTGTGCTGGTCCGGACCGATGGCGTACGGGTCGGACGAGGGCGCGCCGGCTCCGGAGGGCCCGTCGCCCGGGGCGCCGGGCCGGCCGGTGTCGGCGGGCGACGGGTCCGCGCCGGGGTGGCCGTCGTCCTCGGGCCGCAGGTGTTCGCCGGCGCCGCTGGTGGTGGCGGCGTAGGGGCCGGGCGACCGCGGGCCGTACGGGCTCGGTTCGGACCCGGAGTACGTGGTGGGGCCGGCCGGCTGCGGCTCGGCGGGTGCCGGTTCGGCCGGCATGCCGAATCCGGCCGCGTCGATCGCGCGCTCCGCCGCGGCGACGAAGGGGTCGCCGGCGGATGCGGGGTCTGCGTCCGGGGCGCCGTCGTGGCCGGCCGCCGGTGCGGCCGGGTGGCCGTCGGGCTGCCCGGCGGGCGCAGGGGCGCTCTGGGACGGTCCCTGGCCGGTCTCCTGGGCCGGGACCTGGGCGGCCGCGGGGCCGCTCAGCGATGCCGGGTCCCTGCGCGCCACCCGGGTCGGCAGCGCGTTGGAGTTCGCCTCGGCGACCGAGCCGGGCAGGACCGGGGTGTGTGCCACGTCCCGGGGCGCACTCTCCGGGGAGGCCGACGGAGCCGGGCGGGTGGGCAGGATCGAGCCGGGCAGGACGATGACGGCGGTGACGCCGCCCTGCTTCGCGTCCCGCAGCTGGACCCGGACACCGTGCCGGGCGGCCAGCCGCACCACCACGTACAGCCCCAGACCCAGCGCCTCGTCGACGGTCTCGGAGGACGAGGCGGCTTCGACGTCCGTCAGCCGCTCGTTGAGCTCGGCCATCCGCTCCGAGGTCATCCCTATGCCCTCGTCCTGGACGGAGAGCATGACCTCGCCGCTCTCCAGCAGCCAGCCGGACAGCTCGACATGGGCGTTCGGCGGCGAGAACGCGGTGGCGTTCTCCAGGAGTTCGGCGACCAGATGGCTGATGTCGTCCGCGGCGAAGCCGGCGACCTGGGAGTGCGGCGGCAGCGACTGGATACGCACCCGCTCGTAGCGCTCGATCTCGCTGATCGCGGCACGCAGCACATCCAGCAGCGGTACCGGACCCTGGTGGTTGGTGCCGTACTGCTCCGCGCCCGCCAGGACGAGGAGGTTCTCGCTGTTGCGGCGCATCCGCGCGGCGAAGTGGTCCAGCTTGAAGAGGGTTTCCAGCCGCTCCGGGTCGTGCTCGCTCTCCTCCAGCGACTCGATGACGCCGAGCTGGCGCTCCACGAGGCCGAGGGTGCGCAGCGAGAGGTTGACGAACCGGCCGTGCACACCGGCGTGCAGGGCCGCCAGCCGCTCGGTGAGATCGGCGATCTCCTCCTTGAGGGCCTCGCCCTGCTCCTGGAGCACCTCGCGCTCGGCGACCAGCCGCTGCCGGCCGCCGACCAGCCGCTTGCGCTCGCCCTCCAGCTCGGCGGTGCGCCGCGCCAGCTCGCCGACCTGGGCGTGCAGCGCATTGACGGACTGCACGGAGGTGGCGAATTCGTCGTTGCGGCCCTTGTAGGTGATGGGCTCCTCGTGCGCGGGGTCGGCGGCCAGCCGCTTGGCGCCGATCCGCAGCGCGGCGAGCGGCTGGGTCAGGGAGCGGGCGGCCCAGACGCCGGCGCCGACGGCCAGCAGCAGGCACAGCCCTTCCAGGCCGATGCGGATCTCCAGCTCCGACACGTCGTCGTCGCGCAGCGCGCCGAGGCGCTGGATGTCGGCGGTGGCCATGGCGGATTCGACGCCGCGCATCAGTCCGATGCGGCTGGTGAGCGTGTTCTGGACCCGCTGGCGGCTGAGCCGCAGATCGGCGGTGTCCAGGCGGGGCTGGTCGGTCAGCCGGGCCAGATAGCGCTCGGCGGTGTTGACGTCCGCGCCGTTGACGGTGCGGACGTAACGGTCCCGGGCGCCCTGGCTCGCGGCCTGCTGGAAGTCGCCCAGCGCGCCCTGTTCGCGGACGTGTGCGACCTGGGCGAGGGCCGTCAGGCGGGGCTGGCTGCCGCCCGCCTTGAGCCCGGCGAGCAGCAGGGCCCGGGTGCCCGCGGCCTGTTCGGTGGCCCGGCCGAGGGCGGGCAGCGCGCGGGTGTCGGCGTCGGTGGAGTCCGCACGGGCGGGCAGTCCACGGGCGA
Organism: Streptomyces sp. NPDC048434; assembly: GCF_043200375.1. NCBI lineage: Bacteria > Bacillati > Actinomycetota > Actinomycetes > Kitasatosporales > Streptomycetaceae > Streptomyces > Streptomyces sp. NPDC048434. The sequence continues at coordinate 123,377 of NZ_JBICXQ010000025.1, forward strand.
TGTCGTCGCTGATCGCACCGAGTGCCTGGACGGCCTGGGTGTAGGCGTGCTGGATCTGCTCGGCCGATCCGCCCCTGGACAGCGCCTTTTGACGGGTTTGCGGCAGTGCAGCCAGAAGCTTGGCGGCGGCCTTGTACACGGCGGTTTCGCCCGCGGCGCCCTGGGCCTCGGAGCGCAGCTCGCCGATCTGCCGGTCCACACGGGCGCGCTGGGCCCGGGAGGTCGCGGCGTCGTCCGTCCCCGCGGCGTTGGCGCCGTTGGCCGCGGTGTTGCCCAGCCCCGCGGCCGTACGGCTGCCGTGCCCCGTGGCGACGTATGCGGTCATACCGTCGCGTTCATCGGCGAGGGAGTGCGCAAGCGCGATGGCGTGGGCGTTGAGCTGGGCGAGATCGACCAGTTGCTGGCTGTTGTTGGCGTTGTCGGCCGTGGTCATCAGCCCGGGGGCACCGGCACCGAGGACGGCGGCGGCAACGACGGCCACCGCCCCGACGAGCCGGTTGCGCACGCGCGCAGGACGCCGTCCCACGCGGTCCTCGCCGCCGTCCGTCATGCCCGGACCCTTACCAGGACCCGAGCCCGTGCTCGGTCCCGAGACCGAACCGGCCGGTGATCCCGGCTTCCTTGCGCCGCCTCGAAGCCGCATCTTCCGCACCGCTGCTCGCATTCCTGTCTCGCCTGTCCACGCCATATGGCGTCGCGGACCCGGCTCGCTCTCCGCTCACGGGGCGGATCTGCGCGAAGACCGCAGCAGTACACACTTCCGCGAGGGGAAACGGCCCGGCTCTGCGCGTCGCGACGAATGTCCTGGCCCCACCCCGATGATCCGGGCAACGACCATTCCACCGGCACCGCGCAGTGGCTCGGCAACACATGCCCGGCCACCTGAACGAGTGAACATCAATCGGAGTTTGGCCATCAACTTCCGTGCGCCAACGTTTTCGACCGCAACCTCGCGCAACCCCCGAACGGGTTTGGAGATGCGTCCCGCTCCTGCAAGGATGCGCGCCCGCAGACCGCCGGACCGCGGTCCTTACCTTCCGTACACCGCCGCTCCGGCCGCACTCCGGCACCGCCGCGAGCGCCCGTCACCGGGGGCGGGACCGGGGCCTCCGGCAGACTTGCGGCCATGCGCATCGAACTCGCCACCGAGCCGGGCGACCCCCAACGCCCAAACGAGGACTACGCATCGGTAGCCGTGCCGGCCTCCGGCCAGGGCGGAGCTCTCGTCCTGCTGGACGGTGTGACGCCCCCCGAGGAGGACTACGGCTGCCGCCACACGGTGCCGTGGTTCACCGCGCGGCTTGGTGGCGCAATGCTCGAACTGTCTGTTTCACACCGGGATATGACACTCCCTGAGGTTCTCTCCGCGGCCATCTCCCGGACGGCCGATATCCATCGGGCATCCTGTGACCTTTCTCACGCCCGCACTCCGCAGGCAACCGTGGTCGCCGCGCGGTGGTCCGGGGACAGCGTCGAGTACCTCGTCCTGTCCGACTCGGTTCTCCTCCTGGAGCGGGCGGACGGCTCGGTGCAGCCGGTGCGCGACCCCCGGCTGGACGAACTGCCGCCCGCGGTCCAAGAACGGCGCGCCGCCGTGCGGGCGCTGCCCCGCGGCTCGGCGGAACGGGCCGCCGCGGGCCGGAAGTACGCCCGTGCGGTCGAGGCGCTGCGCAACACGGAGGGCGGTTTCTTCACCGCGGCCGCCGATCCGGCGGTGGCCGCCCGTGCGGTGTCCGGCAGCACCCCGCGTGCGGGCCTGCGCTCCCTGACCGCGCTCAGCGACGGTGCGAGCCGCTGGGCCGAGGTCTTCCACGAGGGCTCCTGGGCCGACTGCGTGGCCCTGGTGACCGAACAGGGCCCCCAGGCGCTGCTCGACCGGGTCCGGGCATCGGAGGCGGCGGACCCGGAGCGCACGGCGTATCCGCGCGGCAAGGCGCGGGATGACGCGGCGGTGATTTTTGTGGCGCCGTGACAATCACCGGCGGGCGGGGAATTTCTCCCGGCGCCGGGGAACGGCGCGACGACGGCGCAGGTCCGGGGGTACGGCGGCGCCGGACACGGCACCGTACGGGGGCACCCCTCAGCTCTCCTCCCCCTCCTGCTCCGCGTTCAGCCGGTGCAGCAGACGGGCCAGTTCGGCGACCTCGTCGCGGTCCCAGGAGGCGAGGCGGCGGGCGTACTGGGCGCGGCGGCCGGTGCGGACGCGGGTGAAGCGCTCGCGGCCCTCGTCGGTGAGGCGTACCAGGACCGCACGGCCGTCGGCCGGGTCCGGTTCGCGGGCGACGAGTCCGAGCTTCTCCAGGGCGTGCAACTGGCGGCTCATCGTGGCCTTGCCGACGCCGAAGAAGCCGGCGAGGCCGGTGGCCCGCTGGGTGCCGGCGTCGGCCAGCCGGACCAGGAGGCCGTACGCGGAGGGCTCCAGGTCGGGATGTACCTCTTGCGCCAATTCGCCGGAGGAGGCACGGGCCCGGCGGAGAAATACCGCCAATTCGCGTTCCAGGGCCAGAAATACGTGGTCCACACCAATTGGTTCGCCGTCCGCCGTCGTACCGTCGGATCCGGTGTTGTGCACGTCAGCGCCCATTCCTGCTTTCCCTCACCTGAAAGTTTCCGCCATCGGCGGCCGAAGCCGCAGCTCGGCCAGTATTTCGCAGGATTAGACCAACGGCAGCCCGGCGACCCTCTTTTGTCACGTCGTTCTACGCGCGTATCGTCATTTCTGGCATGGCCATACCAAGCGGCGGCAGGGTGTCAACGGTTCCGCCGCGCGTCATCCACGGCCACCGCCGTGTCCGCACGCCTGCGTCATGCCTCAGCTCCTCCCCCCTCAGGTCACACCCACCGAGATCTTCGGAGGCACGTATGTCCGTGCTCAGATCCGGCTCCCCCCAACGCTCCGCACGGTCCCTGGCGACCGTGGCCGGGGTTCTTCTCGCGGCCCTCTCCCTTCTCCTCGGGCTGCCGGGCGCCGCCGGCGCCGCGGCCACCCGGCACGCACCCGAGCCCAGCCATCCCGGCCAGGACTGGGCCGGTTCGCAGATCGCCCGGCACGAGGGCACCGCGGCCGGCATCGCGCCGCCGGCGTCCTCGCTCGCGGCGTCCGTCGAAGGTGTGGACGTCAGCAGCCACAACGGCAGTGTCGCCTGGCCGACGCTCTGGAACAGCGGCGTCCGCTTCGCCTATGTGAAGGCGACGGAGTCCACCAGCTACACCAATCCGTCCTTCGCGCAGCAGTACAACGGCTCCTACAACGCCGGCATGATCCGGGGCGCGTACCACTTCGCCACGCCCGACACCTCCAGCGGTGCCGCCCAGGCCACCTACTTCGTCGGCCACGGCGGCGGCTGGTCCAAGGACGGCAGGACGCTGCCCGGCGCGCTCGACATGGAGTACAACCCCTACGGCGCGACCTGTTACGGGCTGAGTGCGGCCGGCCTGGTCAACTGGATGAAGGACTGGTTCGCCACCTACAAGGCGCGTACCGGCCGGGACGCCGTCATCTACACCTCCACCAGCTGGTGGAAGCAGTGCACCGGCAACTCCGCCGCCTTCGGCTCCGTCAACCCGCTGTGGATACCGCGCTACGGCTCCTCGGTCGGCGAACTCCCGGCCGGCTGGGGCTTCCACACCATCTGGCAGTACACCTCGACCGGCCCGACCGTCGGGGACCACAACCGCTTCAACGGCACGATGGACCGTCTCAAGGCGCTCGCCAACGGCTGATGCACCCATGCGGCGGCCGGCCCGGCCCCCTCCCGGGGAGCCGGACCGGCCGTCGTCGGCCTCACGCCGCGACCGGTACCTCCGGAGCGGCCCCGTTCGAGGCGGGGGTCAGCGCCAGCTCCAGCACCTGGCGGACATCTGCGACCGGGTGGACCTCCAGGGCTTCGAGGATCTCGGCGGGCACCTCGTCCAGGTCCGGTTCATTGCGCTTGGGGATGACCACGGTGGTGATCCCGGCACGGTGCGCCGCCAGCAGCTTCTGCTTGACGCCGCCGATCGGCAGCACCCGCCCGGTCAGCGAGACCTCACCGGTCATCGCCACATCCGGCCGGACCTGCCGGCCCGACAGCAGCGAGGCCAGGGCCGTCGTCATCGTCACGCCCGCGCTCGGCCCGTCCTTGGGAACGGCGCCCGCCGGTACGTGCAGATGCACTCCCCGCTCCTTCAGGTCGGCGACCGGAAGTTCCAGTTCCGCACCGTGGGAGCGCAGGAAGGACAGCGCGATGTGCGCGGACTCCTTCATGACATCGCCGAGCTGGCCGGTCAGCTGGAGCCCGGACCCCCCGGTCTCCGGATCGGCGAGCGACGCCTCCACATAGAGCACATCGCCGCCGGCGCCGGTGACCGCGAGGCCGGTGACCACACCGGGCACCGCGGTGCGCCGCTCGGCCGGGTCCTGTGCCGACTCGGGGGTGTGGTGCGGCCGCCCGATCAGCGGGCGCAGCTGGTCCGCACCGACCGTGAACGGCAGCTCCTGCCGGCCGAGTTCATGCTGTGCGGCGACCTTGCGCAGCAGCCTGGCGACCGCGCGCTCCAGATTCCGTACGCCCGCCTCGCGGGTGTATTCGCCCGCCAGCTTGCGCAGCGCGTCGTCCTCCAGGGTCACCTCGCCGGTCTCCAGACCGGCCCGCTCCAACTGGCGCGGCAGCAGGTGGTCCCGGGCGATGACGACCTTCTCGTCCTCGGTGTAGCCGTCCAGGCGGACCAGCTCCATCCGGTCGAGCAGCGGCTCGGGGATGGCTTCGAGGACGTTGGCGGTGGCCAGGAAGACCACATCGCTGAGGTCGAGCTCGACCTCCAGGTAGTGGTCCCGGAAGGTGTGGTTCTGCGCCGGGTCCAGGACCTCCAGGAGGGCGGCGGCGGGGTCGCCGCGGAAGTCGGAGCCCACCTTGTCGATCTCGTCGAGCAGCACCACCGGGTTCATCGACCCGGCCTCCTTGATGGCCCGGACGATCCGGCCGGGCAGCGCGCCGACATAGGTACGGCGGTGGCCGCGGATCTCCGCCTCGTCCCGGACGCCGCCGAGCGCGACGCGGACGAAGGTGCGCCCCATGGCCCGCGCGACGGACTCACCGAGCGAGGTCTTGCCGACACCGGGCGGCCCGACGAGCGCCAGCACGGCTCCGCCGGCCCGTCGCCCACCGCCACTCTTGCCCGCATCGCTGCGCGAGGTCTCCTTCGACGGCCCGCCGACGAGCCCGAACCCCCGCTCGGCCCGCCGCTTGCGGACGGCCAGGTATTCGGTGATCCGCTCCTTGACGTCCTCCAGGCCCGAGTGGTCGGCGTCCAGGACCGCCTTGGCGCCGGCGATGTCGTAGGCGTCCTCGGTCCGTTCGTTCCACGGCAGTTCCAGGACGGTGTCCAGCCAGGTGCGGATCCAGGAGCCCTCGGGGCTCTGGTCGCTGGACCGCTCCAGCTTGTCGACCTCCTTGAGAGCGGCCTTGCGGACGTCCTCGGGCAGGTCGGCGGCCTCGACCCGGGCGCGGTAGTCCTCGCCCTCGTCCTCCGGATCGCCGTTGAGCCCGGCGAGTTCCTTACGGACCGCCTCCAGCTGCCGCCGCAGCAGGAACTCGCGCTGCTGCTTGTCGACGCCTTCCTGGACGTCCTTGGCGATGGATTCCGCGACGTCCTGCTCGGCGAGGTGCTCGCGCAGCGTCTCGGTGGCGAACTTCAGCCGCGCGACCGGATCGACGGTCTCCAGCAGCTGGACCTTCTGTTCGGTGGTCAGGAACGGCGAGTAGCCGGAGTTGTCGGCCAGCGTCGGTACGTCCTCGATCTGCTGGACGCGGTCGACGACCTGCCAGGCAGCGCGCTTGCGCAGCCAGCTGGTGGCCAGCGCCTTGTACTCCGTGACGAGTTCGGCCACCGCACCGGGCAGCGGATCGGGGACCGTCTCCTCGACGGTGGTGCCCTCCACCCAGAGCGCGGCTCCGGGGCCGGTCGTGCCGGAACCGATGCGTACCCGGCCCAGGCCCCGGATCAGCGCGCCGGGATCGCCGTCGGACAGCCGCCCGACCTGCTCGATCCGTCCGAGCGTGCCGATGCCGGCGTATGTCCCGTCGACGCGGGGCACAAGCAGCACCCGCGGTTTGTTACCCGAGGTGGCGGCGGCTTGCGCGGCCTCCACCGCGGCTCGTACGTCCGGGTCGGACAGGTCCAGAGGCACCACCATGCCGGGGAGCACGACCTCGTCATCGAGAGGCAGCACGGGCAGAGTGAGCGATGTGGACGTCGAAGCCATGATCTCCCCTTCGGCAAACAAGTTGAGCTTTACTCACTCAATGCAGCCGGGAGGGGAGATGTTCCCCCAGGTGCGTTCGCTGTGAGCGATCACTCGCGGCGCGCTACCAGTGGGCGGGGCGGGACAAGGCCTCCGGCAGCTTGGTCGCGGCGTCGCCCTTGGCCGCGTTGAGCTGCGACTGGGTGAGGAAGAGGGCGCCGGTGAGGTCGGCACCGCCCAGGTCCGCGTCCCGCAGATCGGCGCCGATCAGGTCCGCCGTGCGCAGATCGGCGCCCTTGAGGTCGGCGGCGATGAGACAGGCCCCGCGGAGGTTGGCGCCCCGGAGGCGGGCACCCTTGAGGCGGACCCCCATGAGATCGGCGCCCCGCCGCTCCTTCGTGCGGCCCGGGACCGCGGCCCGTACGAGTTCGCTGGTACGCAGCAGCAGGGCATTGACCTCGCCCCGGTGGGCCGGCACATCGAGCGCCGTGAGCTCCTGGCCGCTGCCGCGGGTGAGGCGTTCGGTCTTCTCCAGCGCGGCCCGCAGGTCGGCGTGTACCGGGCGGGCCGCCGGCAGGGTCAGCGCCTCGGCCAGGTACCAGAGGAGTTCGTGCAGCTGCCGCATGACGGGGAAGACGTCGAACATCTGCCGGGCCGTCCCCGGGGCCTGCCGCCAGTCCTGCCCGCCGAAGGTGACCTGGGAGACCTTCTGCCCGGCGCCGAAGCAGTCGAAGACGGTGCAGCCGGAGAAGCCGCGCGGGCGAAGGTCGGTGTGGATGCCGCAGCGGAAGTCCGTCTGCAGATTCGGGCAGGGCCGGCCGGCGTCCTTGTCGATCGCGAAGTCCGCCGAGGCCGCGAACGGCAGCGCGACACAGCAGAGCCCGAAGCAGCTGCCGCAGTCGGACTGCAGGCCGAGATCGACGGTGTCCGGAATCGATTGCTCACGGTCTGGGGACAAGGTGCTTCTCCTGCGGCCGGCGAGCGCCGCACGGGGCCGCGCTCGGAAGGAGCCACCATTCTCCCAGCCGGCGGCGGTGCACCGCGTCTGGCCGGATTAGCTCGCTGCGGGAAGGCAACGGGCCGTCCGGCAGCGGGCGTTGTCAGTGGTCGCCCCTAGCCTCGGGACCATGAGCATGATCGGAGAGTACGCACGCGTCACACCTGCCGAACTCGACCGCGCCCTCGGCGATCCCGCGTGGGCGCTGGAGCTGGTCGGCGGGCGGATGGAGGCGGAGGCCGCGGAGTGTCCACAGCCCGCGCTGGCGCGCTGCCTGGACATCGACAAGGCCTGGGACGCCCTCGGATTCCTGCTGCGCCGGGCGGCCTTCCCGTTGGACATCGTCCACGGCGAGGAGGCCGTCCCTGATGCCGACGACTGGGGCTACGGTCCGCCCCGTTACCTCACCCCCGAGCAGGTGCGGACCGCTGCCGGGGCGCTGACCGAGATATCCGGCGAGCGTCTGACGGCCGGCGTCGGCCCGGAGGACCTCGCCAAGGCGGAGGTGTACCCGACGATCGTCTGGGAGCGGGGCGAGCCCCTGGACTATGTGAGCGAGCATTTCGAGCTGCTGCGGCCGTTCTTCCGGGCGGCGGCGGACAACGGGGACGGCATGCTCATGTGGCTCGGATAGGAGCGCGGCCCGGTCCGGACGGGCCGCACGGGACGAGTGGGCCGGTTTCCTCCTCACACCCCGTCATGACTGCTACCTTCACCGCATGTTGCAGCGGATGTCCGGAGTTTTCATCGGCGCACTCTTCGGGACGATCTTCGTCGTCGCCAACGCACACGACCCGCTGAATCCCGCGATCGGTATCGCCCTCCGGGTGCTCGCGGTGCTCACCTTCGCCGGGCTGCTGGCGCTCGGACTGCGGGCCGGGCGCCACGGGCAGCCCGCCGAGGAGGACGCCGAGGCTCCCCGAGCGGACTGGTTCCGGGGGAAGTTCGCGTTCGTCGTGGGGGCCGAGGTGGTGCTGCTGATCGGCGGCAATCTCGCGCTGCGGGCGGCGGGCGCTCCCCCGGAGACCGCCGTGGCGTGGATCGCGCTGATCGTCGGTCTGCACTTCGTCGCGCTGATGGCGGTCTGGAAGCGGCGCAGCATCGCCGTCCCCGGCATCGCGCTGACCGCGCTCGGGATGACCGGACTGGGCATGGCGGCGACCTCGGCCGTGGCCTGGGTGCCGTTCGTCAGCGGTGTGCTGTCCGGCGTGGCCCTGCTGGGCGGCTGCGCCTACGCCATCGCCCATTCGTACCGGTCGGCCGACCGTCCGTCCGTGAGCCCGCGGCTCCCGGACGCTCAGTAGGTCCGCACGCCCTGCAGCGCCGGATGGTCCAGGTCGCCCAGGAGCGGCGCGGGCCGGGCGAGACGGGTGCGCCAGCGCCGGAGCAGCGGCCAGCCGGCGACGCCCAGGGTGAGCGAGAGCAGATGGCCCCACTCCGTCATCGGGTCGGCGTAGGCCAGCAGATCCGTCACGGCCAGGTAGCCGACGCCGGCCAGCAGCGGCCAGCGCAACCAGGCCGGCAGCAGGCCCGCGAGGGCGCCGATGCTGGTCATCACGCCGAAGCTGATGCCGTAGTCGAGGCGGTGCAGTGAGCTCTCCGGCAGCCGGCCGGCGGCGACCGAGAAGGCGACGGGCACCTCGGTGGCGAGGGTGGCCAGCACATGGCCGCCGAAGAAGACGGCGGCGGTGCGCAGCCCGCCGATCCGCCGCTCCAGGGCCGTCAGGACGAAGAGGAAACCGAGGGCGTAGGCGGAGGTCACACCGCCCGCGATCCACAGAGCGCTGGCGAGCAGCACCAGCAGCGGAGCCTGTGCCAGATGGACGACGTCCGTACTGGAGCCCTGGAGCAGTTCGGAGACCAGCGCCGGGTCGGCGTACTCGGCGAAGAGCGAAGTGGCCACGAGGAGGAGGCCGTAGCCGAAGGTGAAGGGGGTGCCGACGGGACCGGGCAGCAGCCGCCGTCGCGGGGGCGTCCGGGGGACGGCGGGCTCCGCTGCCTCCGCGAGCGCCTGCCGGGGCTCGCGCTGCCGGGGAATGCCCGGCAGCAGGGCCGGCGGGACGGCCGGTGCTGCGTCCGGCCCGTTGCCCGGCCCCGGTATCACGGACGGCGCGCGATCGGCCCGTGCGCTCTCGGCGGTTCCCAGCCAGCTCACTTGTCCGAGGCCCCTTCCGTCCATGGCACATCCGGTCAGCCACGCCCGTGTCCCTCGGCCGTGATTCCTCTGCCCAGCCCTACGTTCCGGACCAGCCTGCACGCTCAACCCATGAAGAAGCTGTGTGAGTGACATCCCTCACATCAGGCAACCCTCGGAACAGGCATCACGTCCGTGCCACCGGCGGCGGAATCCCGCCCAAAGCGTTGGACCGCCGCGGCCCGTATGGCCACCATGACGCCATGGCTCCCGTTACTCCGACGCAGGCAACGACCGGCCTCCCCGAGGGCCCGCGCACGCTCGACCGCCGCGAGGGCCCGTACGGCGAGGTGGTGCTGCGGGAACGGGGCGGACCTCCCGCGGGCCCGGGAGTCGACGGTTCGGGCGCCTCCGCCGCACCCCTTGTGATCTACGAGATCATCGCCAACGGCTGCTTCCTGATGGACACCTCCGACGGCCGGTCCGAGCGGCTGCTGATCGATGCCGCACTGGCCGCACTGCCGGCCGGCCGGGCCCGGCCTGCCGTGCTGATCGGCGGCCTCGGCGTCGGGTTTTCCCTGGTCCGCGCGGCACAACAGCCGCGCTGGGGCCGGATCGTGGTCGTCGAGCGCGAGGCGGCGGTCATCGACTGGCACCGTACGGGCCCGCTCTCGGCGGTCTCGGCGGCCGCGCTGGCCGACCCCCGCAGCGAGGTCCTGCACGCCGACCTGGTCGCCCATCTGCGGGCGGAAGCGGGCCAGGACACCTACGACGCCCTGTGCCTGGACATCGACAACGGCCCCGACTGGACCGTCACCGAGGACAACAACAGCCTCTACTCCCCCGGTGGACTCGCCGCCTGCCGTGACCGTCTGACTCCCGGCGGAGTACTCGCCGTCTGGTCCGCGCAACCCTCGCCGTCCTTCGAGGACGCCTTGCGAAATGCCGGTTTCAGCGGGGTACATACGGAAGAGATCCCCGTTGTCCGAGGCGTCCCTGACGTGGTCCATCTTGCGCGGAAGGGCGCGTAGCCGACAGTCGCACCATGCCCGTACGCTGCTGCCCAGCAATACGCGACCACGCAGGGGACATGCAGGGGCGGGCGATGGACCAGACTCAGACAACGCAGGGCGGCGCCGCCGCTGCCACGCCGGGCGCCCAGCGCCGGGTGCTGGTCGTGGAGGACGACCCGACGATCGTCGAGGCCATCGCGGCCCGGCTGCGCGCCGAGGGATTCCAGGTGCAGACGGCCACCGACGGCCCGGCCGCGGTGGAGACCGCGGAGGCCTGGCAGCCGGATCTGCTCGTCCTCGACGTGATGCTGCCGGGCTTCGACGGCCTGGAGGTGTGCCGCCGGGTCCAGGCCCAGCGACCGGTGCCCGTGATGATGCTCACCGCCCGGGACGACGAGACCGACATGCTCGTCGGCCTCGGCGTCGGCGCCGACGACTACATGACCAAGCCGTTCTCGATGCGGGAGCTGGCCGCCCGGGTGCACGTCCTGCTGCGGCGGGTCGAGCGCGCCGCACTGGCCGCGCACACCCCGCGCAGCGGCATCCTGCGGCTGGGCGAGCTGGAGATCGACCATGCCCAGCGCCGGGTGCGGGTGCGCGGCTCGGACGTCCATCTGACGCCCACCGAATTCGATCTGCTGGTCTGCCTGGCGAACACCCCGCGCGCGGTGCTCTCCCGTGAGCAGCTGCTGGCCGAGGTGTGGGACTGGGCGGACGCCTCCGGGACCCGTACGGTCGACAGCCACATCAAGGCACTGCGCCGCAAGATCGGCGCCGAGCGCATCCGTACGGTCCACGGCGTCGGCTACGCCCTGGAGACCCCGGCCGCATGACGCGGCAGTGGTGGCGGAGGCCCGTGAGCGAGCTGTGGCAACGGGTCTGGGAGGCGCTGCGCCCGCTGGATCCGTACCGCTCGGTGAAGGCCGCGCTCGGGGCCCTGGTCAGCGTCTCGGTGATCATCACCACGCTGCTGGTCTTCGTCGCGATGCACTCGGCGACCGAGCTGCGGGTGATCACGATCTTCTCGATCATCGCCTCGCTGCTGATCACCCAGTTCGTGGCCAACAACCTGACCGCTCCGCTCGACGAGATGACGGATGTCACCCGGTCGATGGCGCACGGGAACTACAGCCGCCGGGTCCGCTCCGAGCGCCGCGACGAGTTCGGCGATCTGGCGGACGCCTTCAACCGGATGGCGGCCGACCTGGAGGCGGTGGACACCCACCGCAAGGAGCTGGTCGCCAACGTCTCGCACGAGCTGCGCACCCCGATCGCCGCACTCCGCGCCGTCCTGGAGAACGTCGTCGACGGGGTCAGCGAGCCGGACCCGGAGACGATGCGGACGGCGCTGCAGCAGACCGAGCGGCTGGGCCGCCTCGTCGAGCACCTTCTGGACCTGTCCCGGCTGGACAACGGGGTGGTGCCGCTGCACGCGCGGCGCTTCGAGGTCTGGCCGTATCTGTCCGGGGTGCTCAAGGAGGCCAATATGAGCCGGGGCGCCGCCACGCTGGCCGGGGTGGCCGGCTCCGGCACCCACACCCGTACGGACGTCCATCTCCACCTCGATGTCTCGCCGCCGGAGCTGACCGCGCACGCGGACGCCGAGCGGCTGCACCAGGTCGTGGCGAATCTCATCGACAACGCGATCAAGCACAGTCCGCGGCACGGCCGGGTCACGGTGCATGCGCGGCGCGGCGAGGGCGCCGAGAGCCTGGAGCTGGACGTGCAGGACGAGGGGCCCGGCATTCCCGAGTCGGAGCGCTACCGGGTCTTCGAGCGGTTCAACCGCGGCGGCCCCGCCCCCTCGGGCCCCGGCTCCGACGGGGGTACGGGCCTGGGCCTGGCCATCGCGCGCTGGGCGGTGGATCTGCACGGCGGACGCATCGGCGTGGCCGAATCTCCACGTGGTTGCCGGATTCGGGTCACTCTTCCGGGGATGGAGTCAGCTCGAAGCTGACAGCCGCTGACGTAGGGTCGGTGGTGGAAGCACTCCTGTCGGGGTCCCACGGCGATGAGCCCTACCCGCACACAGGCAAACTTCGTGTGTTTCCCGCCAAGTCGTGCCCCGAAACCCCTCCGGGAATGTGACGTACGCGACGAGTACCCCTCCCAGCCTGCATCAAGGGTCACAACAGGCGTAGCCTTTATTCCCGCTGTCCACCACCTTAGGAAGCGGAAGAGGGCGGTTGCCGCCGTGTCGCTACAGTCCCCCAACAGCTCGAGCATCTCGACCGACCAAGAGGGGCAGGGAAAGAACCCTGCCGCCGCGTTCGGTCCCAATGAGTGGCTCGTCGACGAGATCTACCAGCAGTACCTCCAGGACCCGAACTCGGTAGACCGAGCCTGGTGGGACTTCTTCGCCGACTACAAGCCGGGCGGTGCCACCGCGCCGAGCCAGCCGGCGGAGGGCTCAGCCCCCGCCCCGGCAGCCCCGGCGCAGTCGTCCCCGGCGGCGCCCGCCGCAGCCGAGGCGAAGCCCGCCGCCGCTCAGCCGGTCACCCCGGCGAAGCCGGCCGCGAGCGCGCCGGCCCCGGCCAAGGCCGCTCCGGCGAAGGCCGCGCCGGCCAAGCCGGCCGCCAAGGCCGCCGCTCAGAAGGCCGACGGAGAGGTCACGGGCGGTCCCGAGTTCGTCACCCTGCGCGGCCCCTCGGCCGCCGTTGCGAAGAACATGAACGCCTCCCTGGAGCTGCCGACGGCCACGTCCGTCCGCGCGGTCCCGGTGAAGCTGCTCTTCGACAACCGCATCGTGATCAACAACCACCTCAAGCGCGCCCGTGGCGGGAAGGTCTCCTTCACCCACCTCATCGGGTACGCGATGGTGCAGGCCCTCAAGGCCATGCCGTCGATGAACCACTCCTTCGCGGAGAAGGACGGCAAGCCGACGCTGGTCAAGCCCGAGCACATCAACCTCGGTCTGGCCATCGACCTGGTGAAGCCGAACGGCGACCGCCAGCTCGTCGTCGCCGCCATCAAGAAGGCCGAGACGCTGACCTTCTTCGAGTTCTGGCAGGCCTACGAGGACATCGTCCGCCGGGCCCGCGACAACAAGCTGACGATGGACGACTTCACCGGAGTCACCGCGTCGCTGACGAACCCGGGCGGCATCGGCACCGTGCACTCCGTGCCGCGTCTGATGCCGGGCCAGTCCATGATCATGGGCGTCGGCGCGATGGACTACCCCGCGGAGTTCCAGGGCACCTCCCAGGACGCCCTGAACAAGCTGGGTGTCTCCAAGGTCATGACGCTGACCAGCACCTATGACCACCGGGTGATCCAGGGCGCCGCCTCCGGCGAGTTCCTGCGCATCATGAACCAGCTGCTGCTCGGCGGGAACGAATTCTTCGACGACATCTTCAAGTCGCTGCGGATTCCCTACGAGCCGGTCCGCTGGCTGCGGGACATCGACGCCTCCCACGACGACGACGTCACCAAGGCCGCGCGGGTCTTCGAGCTGATCCACTCCTACCGGGTCCGCGGCCACGTCATGGCCGACACCGACCCGCTGGAGTACCACCAGCGCAAGCACCCCGACCTCGACATCACCGAGCACGGCCTCACCCTGTGGGACCTGGAGCGCGAGTTCGCGGTCGGCGGCTTCTCCGGCAAGTCCATGATGAAGCTGCGCGACATCCTGGGCGTGCTGCGCGACTCGTACTGCCGCACCACCGGCATCGAGTTCATGCACATCCAGGACCCCAAGCAGCGCCAGTGGATCCAGGACCGGGTCGAGCGCTCGCACAAGTCGCCCGAGCGCGAGGAGCAGCTGCGCATCCTGCGCCGGCTGAACTCGGCCGAGGCGTTCGAGACCTTCCTGCAGACGAAGTACGTCGGCCAGAAGCGCTTCTCGCTGGAGGGCGGCGAGTCCGTCATCCCGCTGCTGGACGCGGTCATCGACTCCGCGGCCGAGTCGCGCCTGGACGAGGTCGTCATCGGCATGGCCCACCGCGGCCGCCTCAACGTCCTCGCCAACATCGTCGGCAAGTCCTACGCCCAGATCTTCCGCGAGTTCGAGGGCAACCTCGACCCGAAGTCGATGCACGGCTCCGGCGACGTGAAGTACCACCTGGGCCAGGAGGGCGTCTTCACCGGCCTGGACGGCGAGCAGATCACGGTCTCGCTGGCCGCCAACCCCTCCCACCTGGAGGCCGTCGACCCGATCGTCGAGGGCATCTCGCGCGCCAAGCAGGACCTCATCAACAAGGGCGGCACGGACTTCACGGTCCTGCCGATCCAGCTGCACGGTGACGCGGCGTTCGCCGGTCAGGGCGTGGTCGCGGAGACGCTGAACATGTCCCAGCTGCGCGGCTACCGCACCGGCGGCACGGTGCACATCGTCATCAACAACCAGGTCGGCTTCACCGCCGCCCCGGAGTCGGCCCGCTCCTCCATGTACGCCACCGACGTGGCCCGCATGATCGAGGCGCCGATCTTCCACGTGAACGGCGACGACCCCGAGGCCGTCGTCCGCGTTGCCCGTCTGGCCTTCGAGTTCCGCCAGGCGTTCAACAAGGACGTCGTCATCGACCTGATCTGCTACCGCCGCCGCGGCCACAACGAGTCGGACAACCCGGCCTTCACCCAGCCGCTGATGTACGACCTGATCGACAAGAAGCGCTCGGTGCGCAAGCTCTACACCGAGTCCCTCATCGGTCGTGGCGACATCACGCTGGAAGAGGCCGAGCAGGCGCTGCAGGACTTCCAGGGCCAGCTGGAGAAGGTCTTCACCGAGGTCCGCGACGCCACGACGGCCCCGGTGGCCCCCGAGGTGCCGCAGCCCAAGGCCGAGTTCCCGGTCTACGTGGACACCGCGATCTCCCAGGAGGTCGTCAAGCGGATCGCCGAGTCGCAGGTCAACATCCCCGAGCGGGTCACCGTCCACCCGCGTCTGCTGCCCCAGCTGCAGCGCCGCGCGGCCCAGGTCGAGGACAACACCATCGACTGGGGCATGGGCGAGACCCTCGCCATCGGCTCGCTGCTGATGGAGGGCACCCCGGTCCGGCTCGCCGGCCAGGACTCCCGCCGCGGCACCTTCGGCCAGCGGCACGCGGTGCTCATCGACCGGGAGACCGGCAACGACTACACCCCGCTGCTCTACCTCTCCGAGGACCAGGCCCGCTTCAACGTCTACGACTCGCTGCTGAGCGAGTACGCGGCGATGGGCTTCGAGTACGGCTACTCCCTGGCCCGCCCGGAGGCGCTGGTCATGTGGGAGGCGCAGTTCGGTGACTTCGTCAACGGCGCCCAGACGGTCGTCGACGAGTTCATCTCCTCGGCGGAGCAGAAGTGGGGCCAGACGTCCGGCGTCACCCTGCTGCTCCCGCACGGCTACGAGGGCCAGGGCCCGGACCACTCCTCGGCCCGGATCGAGCGCTTCCTCCAGCTGTGCGCGCAGAACAACATGACGGTCGCCGCACCGACCCTGCCGTCGAACTACTTCCACCTGCTGCGCTGGCAGGTCCACAACCCGCACCACAAGCCGCTGGTCGTCTTCACCCCGAAGTCGATGCTGCGTCTGAAGGCCGCGGCGTCGAAGACGGAAGAGTTCACGACGGGCGGCTTCCGCCCCGTCATCGGTGACTCCACGGTCAAGGCCGAGGACGTCCGCAAGGTCATCTTCTGCTCCGGCAAGGTCTACTACGACCTGGAGGCCGAGCGGGAGAAGCGGCGCGCGACCGACGCTGCGGCTGCTGCTACGGCGATTGTCCGTATCGAGCGGCTCTACCCGCTTCCCGGCAAGGAGCTCCAGGCGGAGATCGCCAAGTTCCCGAACGCCGAGAAGTACCTGTGGGCCCAGGAAGAGCCGGCGAACCAGGGTGCGTGGCCGTTCCTCGGCCTCAACCTGATCGACCACCTCGACCTGGCCGTCGGTGCCGATGTCCCGCACGGCGAGCGTCTGCGCCGCATCTCGCGGCCGCACTCCTCGTCCCCGGCCGTCGGCTCCGCCAAGCGTCACCAGGCAGAGCAGGCACAGCTGGTCGCGGAGGCCTTCGACGCGTAAGGCGCCGGGGTCGCCGGAGAACCGGTAGGCACGAGCGGAAGGGCCCGTCCCCTGTGGGGGGCGGGCCCTTGCGCATGCGGTGGTCCTTTTTCGCGGTGCCCGCTAGACGGGCTGCGGTTCGAAGTCCCAGTACGGGCGCCGGCGGCGCCTGGCGGAGAGGGTGTGCGGGTGCTCGGCGCCCAGCGTCTCGGAGAGCTGCCCGATCGCCTCCTGCTCCAGCTTCGCCGCCTCCTGGCCACGGCGCAGCGCCCGCAGGTCCTCGGCCAGTGCCGTCTTCGCGGACAGGGTCAGCGGGTGGGCGTCGCCCAGCGTCGCCTTGGCGCGCTCCAGTGTGGCGCGGCCCAGCTCCACCGCGCCCTCCTCGTCGTCCACCCGGTTACGGGCGGCACCGGCGTTCAGCGCACAGCCCAGCGTCCAGGGATGGTCGGGCCCCATGGCCTCGGTCATCCCGCCGAGCGCCCGGTCCGCGAGCTCCAGCGCCTCCGCGGCCTCCCCGAACTCGGCGCGGACCAGCCCGACGTTCCCCAGGGTGCCGACGGTGTACGGGTGGCGCTCGCCGGCCAGGGCGCGGTAGCGCTCGGCGACCTCCTCGGCGAGGTCGCGGGCGTGCCCGAGGTCGCCGTGCTCGCGCAGGAAGGTGGCGTGGTCCGCGCGCACCATCAGCGTCTCGGGGTGGCGGGGGCCCTGCACCCGGCGGGAGCGCTCGACGAGGTCGGCCAGCAGCGTGGCGGCGCGGGCGACCTCGCCGGAGCGGCGCAGACACAGCGCGAGGTTGTGCTCGGCGCGCAGCGTCTGCGGGGTGTGCGGTCCCATGACCTGCAGATGCAGCCGGGCGTTGAGCTCCTGGCCGGAGGTGGCGTCGCGGTAGCGGCCGAGCAGGCGCAGCGTACGGGCGTACGC
This sequence comes from Streptomyces sp. NPDC048434, assembly GCF_043200375.1. Classification (NCBI taxonomy): domain Bacteria; kingdom Bacillati; phylum Actinomycetota; class Actinomycetes; order Kitasatosporales; family Streptomycetaceae; genus Streptomyces; species Streptomyces sp. NPDC048434. The sequence continues at coordinate 140,642 of NZ_JBICXQ010000025.1, forward strand.
GGTGCCCGCGTTGAGCGTGAGGTGGTGCCGTGCGCGCAGCTCGCGCTCCCGGAACGCCAGCACCTCGCGGTGGGTGACCAGGGCGTCTTCGTAGCAGCCGAGCAACGCCAGGACGGTGCCCAGGTTGTGCCGCGAGGAGAGGGTGCGGGGCGCCTCCGGGCCGAGCAGGGCGGCATAGGCCCGCCAGACGGCATCGAAGAGGTCGTACGCCTGCTCGTAGGAGCCCAGCGCGATCAGGGTGCCGGCCAGGCCGTCCTGTGCCCGCAGCAGGTCGGCGTCGGCCGGGTCCCGGTCGGCGGAGAGCTGGTCGACGACGGCGCTGCCGACCGCCTCGGCCTCGCGGTAGCGGCCGAGCCTGCGCAGCATGTTGGCGTGCTGGTGGGTGAGCACGAGCATGGTGCGCTGGGTGGCCGCGAGGCGGGTGCGCCAGCGGGACATGAACTGTTCGCACAGTCGCAGGCCCATGCGGTACTCGCCGCGGACCCGCAGATATTCGACGCAGTTGAGCAGCAGTTGCTGGACCGCGGGCTCGGGGCTGTCGAGGACGCCGGCCGGCTCCAGATGCGGGATGAGTTCGGCGTAGCGCTCCCAGTAGCGGGTGTCGGCGGGGTTCTGCGGATCGGCGGTGACCAGCACCCGGCAGGCCGTCGCCGCCATCAGATCGCGCTCGTCCTCGGTCATGTCACTGCGCAGGAACCGGTGGTAGAGCCGGTGCATCAGCGCGGTTTCCACGGCCGGGTCGGCGTCCTGGGAGACCTGGTAGTCGAGGCGTACGGCGGTGGATTCGGTCAGCCGGCGCAGTGCGGTGTTCCAGCTGATCGGTTCGGCGGCCAGGTCGGCGAGGTGTTCGGGCAGGTCGCCGCGGCGGGCCTTGGCGAGCATCGGGACGGGGATGGTGTCCGGGGCGAAGAACGCGAACAGCTTGAGGAGTTCGACCGCGGCCGGGCTGCGCTCGCGCAGGGTGTTGAGAGTTATGGCCCAGCTGGTCTGGAAGGCCATGGGGTAGTCGGAGGAGATGCGGATGCCGACCAGGCTGGGCTCACCGCGGCGGATCAGCTCGATGTACTCCTTGGGCGACATCGGGTTGGCGTCCAGCCATGCGGCGGTCTGGGCGAGCAGCAGCGGCAGGTCCTGGACGGCGTCGGAGAGCAGATCGGCCTCCATCGGCGTCAGCCGCGGTGCCCGCCGCCGGGCGTAGGCGACGCTCTCGATGCGGTCGAAGGGCAGCACCTCGATCTCCTGGGCGCTGCCGGAGCCCGACCAGTCGCGGGTGAGGGTGGTGATCAGGACATGGCCGCGGCCGTCGGGGACCAGGTCCTCGATCTGCTCCATGTCGTCGGCGCTGTCGAAGATCAGCAGCCAGCGGCGGTAGGGGCGGCCGACGCGGAGCGCTTCGTGGACGGCGCGGATGCGGTCGCCCAGCTCCCGGCCCACGGGCAGGCCGAGGCGGGTGGCGAGTTCGGCGAGCTGTTCACGGGCGGCGCCGCGGTTGGTGGCGCTGATCCACCACACCACGTCGTAGTCATTGCCGAAGCGATGGGCGTATTCGGCGGCGATCTGGCTCTTGCCGACGCCGGAGGTGCCGTACAGCGCGATACGGGTCTCCAGCGGCGGGCCCGCGCCCGCCCCGGAGCCGGCCAGCTTGCCGTGCAGCTCTTCGAGCACATTGTCGCGGCCGGTGAAGCGGTTGTTGCGGCGCGGGATGTTCCACACCTCGGGCGGGTTGTTCGGGAAGCGGGGCGCGCCGGGCGCCTCCTCCTCCTCCACGGCCCGGCCCGGACCGGCGATGCCGAGCCGTTGCAGCACCCGGCGGTTGGCTTCGTGGGCGTCCAGGTCGCGCAGGTCGGCGGGCCGCAGCAGGGACGCCGTGGCGGGCAGGCTCTGGGTGGCCACGCTCACCGCGGCGAACCGGTCGGCGTGCGGGGAGACCACCTCCCGCAGCGCGGCCGTCCACTCCTCCTGCGTCTTGGGGCCCAGCCGGAAGTACCAGTCGTCCAGCACGATCAGCAGCCGGCCCTCGGCCGCCAGCAGCCCCGACAGCTCCTCCACCAGCGCGGTGTCCACCTGGGGGTCCCAGCGCAGCAGGGTCGTGCCATGGCCCTGCTGCTCCAGCTGATGGGAGATCCACGCCGCCCAGGGCCGGGTGAAGCCCGCATAGCTGATGGTGATGTGCTCGCTGGAGCCGGTGGGACCGGAAAAGGTGGCCTGATCGACCATGCGACCGTCTCCCTGAGATGCGATGGTGCGCGCGTGCAGAGGCTGTCTCATCAGGCACGCCCTGGCTCTTTGGCACGATAGCCCAAGTGTCCCCCGATATGACGACAGTGCGTCAGGTCATGTTGAAGGCACGTCAGTTGAGCGCGACCGTGGCGTCCAGCCGGGCCGCGATGTGCCGTATCAGGCGTTCCAGGTCGGCGCAGTAGACGGACGGGTTGGCGAATCCGCCGGCCTCCGCGCGGTAGCGGTGCGCGTAGTTGCCGCCGCCGCACACCTCCACCAGGGCGCAGCCGCGGCACTGTGCACCGAGGCCTTCCCGGCCGCTGCGGCGGGCGGCCATGCCGGGGTGTGCCAGGGCCTCGTCGAAGGTGTGGTGGAAGACGTCGAGGCCGGTGGCGGCGGCGCCCTCATAGGTGGATTTGAGCGAGTCCACCTGTTCGATGGCGCCGTCGGTGTCGACGACCAGGGCGACGACGGGGGAGAGACCGACCGCCTCGCTGGAGCTGGGGCGGCCCAGGAGGAGACCGAGGATTTCGGTGAACACCCTCACCCGGGGCCCGGGGCTGCCGTCCCACCACAGGTCGAAGACGGTGCACAGCCAGTCGCCGTACGGGGTGCGGCCGGCCGGCCCGAGGGGGGCGGGCGGCGGGCTGGACCAGTTGGCGTGCGGGAGCAGGAAGTCGACCATCGGGGGGTCCATGGCGCGCAGTGAGCCGTAGACCGCGGCGGGGTCGGCGGTGATGTCGATGGTGCACAGGATGCCGGCGAACACGTCGGGCCGGTCATGGAGCAGGCGTACGGCGCGGGAGACCGCGGGCCAGGAGGACCGCCCGGCGTGGTCGATACGGCGGCGGTTGAGGCCGGGGGTGCCGCCGTCCAGGCTGAGGCCGAGCCGGAACCCCGCGGCGGCGAGGGTGTCGATCATGTCCCGGGTGAGGAGCGTCCCGTTGGTCTGTACGCCGAAATCGGCGGTGCAGTCGGCGGGCAGCGCGGCGCGGATCGCGGCGGCCTGCTCCAGGAGCGGCCCGGGGCCGGTGAGCAGCGGCTCTCCGCCGTGCAGATCGATACGGGCCTCACGCAGCCGGTGGGTGCGGGCGTGTTCGGCGATGCGCAGGGCGGTCTGCCGGACGGTGGCGGCCGGGACGGTCGGCGGGCGCGTGCGCCAGCTGTGGTCGGGGCCGGCGTAGATGTAGCAGTAGGTGCAGGCGAGGTTGCAGCGGCTGTGGACCTTCAGGACGAACTGCTGGAAGGGCACGACGGCGGTCCGGCCGGTCTTCTCCCCCGCCACGGCGTCGCCCCCTGCACTCGTCTGCCTGCGTCGAGGTGCGGGATCGTCAACTCCCGCCCGTTGACTGGTACATGGCTCCCGTCTCAATCATGGAACCGAATTCCCCCAGCAACTGGCCGGTTCCCTTGCACGTTTGCCCAAAAACAATCGTTCTTGCCTGTCAATGCAAGGCTTTTTCCGGGCCGTCCTCGTAATACGCCACGGCGTCGTCCGCCGCCGGCCAGTTGCGCAGCAGCAGTGCCGCCACCTCTCCCAGCACCGCGTGATCCGTCCGCGCCGCCAGAACGCCCACGTCAACCCCGGCAAAATCCGGCAGCCGCTCGGGCGACGGCCCCGGCGGGGCAGCCACCGCCGGTTCGGTGCGGGGGGTAGTCGCCACGCTGCTCTCCTCTGGCCGGCTGGACGGGTGTGTTCCCGAACTCCCGTCCACAGAAACACGTTCCGGTGCGGACGGCCAGGCAGCCGGACGGGCGCTCGGGGCGGTCAACCGGTGGTTTCCAGGGCGCGCATACGGGCGCGGGTGCGCTGGGCCTCGGCGCCGGTCTCCTCCGCGGCGCGCTGCCACTGTTCCCAGCTCTCGCGGTAGGCGTGCAACGCGGAACGGGGACCGGCCGTGACCTCCAGGACCTCGCCGCGGCGGTGGTGGGCGCGGGCGGCCAGCAGGGGGCTGTCGGCCCGCCGGGCGGCCGCGGCGGCGCGGCGGAAGCAGGCGGCGGCCCGGTCGTGGCGCTCGCGGGAGTCGAAGCGGCGGTCCAGCAGCAGCTGGATGTCGCCCACTTCGAGCCAGGCCTCGGCCGACACCGCGTCCGGTACGTCCACGCCGCGGGCGGCCAGCTCCAGGATCCAGTCGGCCTCGTGCAGATCGGCGAGGGAGGGCTGGCGTTCGTAGCGCAGCCGCAGGGCGCGGCCGAACAGCAGGCGGTGGTGGCCGAGGTCGGGGTCCTGCGGCCCGGCCCGGCCCAGCGCCTCGCGCAGGACGTGCACCGCCTCGTTGGCCAGCCGCTTGCCCGGTCCGTCGGCCGGCTCCTGCCGGGCGCGCAGCAGCAGCGCCGCGCCGCGCTCGGCGAGCAGTGCGCTGTGCTCGGGCGAATCGGGGGTGGTCAGACGGAGCGCGGCGGCCAGCGCGGCGATGGCGGCGTCCAGGGCGGTCAGGGCGCCGGTCCGGGTGTGTACGGCGCGCTGGACGGCGGCCGTACGGCGCAGGCCGTCCGCTTCCAGGGCCGGGTCGTCGAGTTCCCGGGCCATCGCACGGGCACGTTCGAGGGTGGGCAGCACGGACGGCAGCCCCGCGCCGCCGTTCAGCTGGCGGGCCGCCGCCAGAGCGAGCAGCGTCTCGCAGACCAGCCGGTCGGCGGCGCTGCCGCGGCGGCGCAGCAGGACGGCGGCGGTGTCGAGGTCGTCGGCGGCGCGTACCGCGAGCGCCTCGGCGGGGCGCGTCCCTTCCTCGCGGCTGCGCGCGGCCCGGCGGGCCTGGTCGAGCAGGACACCGCCCCGGGCGGCGTAGACCTCGCCGGGTACCTGCTCGCCGCTGGGCCACTGGTCGAGGAGGGTGGTGAGGGAACTTTCCGCCTCGTCGAGGGGGTCGTCGGCGGCCAGGTCGTCGGCCCCGGGCAGCTCGCCGGCTCCCGGCAGTCCGTCGTCTGCGGGCAGACCGGCGAGGCGGCGCAGGACCTCGGTGCGGAGCACCATGCTCTCCAGGACGCGGGGGTCGAGCAGGCTCATCAGCCCGCAGGCGGCGTGCAGATGACGGGCCGCGTCGGCGAGCGCGGTGCGCTCCTCGGCCGTGGTGCCGGCGGTCCGGCGTTCCTGGGCGCGGGCGTGGCCGACCCGGCCGAGCACGATCAGCGCCCGGGTGCGCTCGGCCTCCCGGCCGGCGGTGGCGGCCTCCTGGTCGTCGGCGGCCCCCTCCGCCGTGGCGCGTTCCGCGGCGCGTGCCGCGCGCTGGGCCTCCTCCAGGGCGTCCGGCTGGCGCCACTTCGCCCAGGCGTGCAGCAGGGCGCGCGCGAGGTCGGTACCGGCCACCGGCAGCCGTTCGGTGGCGGCGCGCAGCAGCCGGACGGCCTCGATCAGATCCCGGACGGCGCGGTCCTGTTCGTAGCGCTCCAGGAGGGCCGCGCCTTCCGCGGCGGGACCGTCGGACGCATACGGCCGCCGGACGGGCGGGCGCAGGGCCGGTTCGAAGCGGCGCAGCACGCGTTCGGAGACCCGGGCGAAGGGTTCGGGCACGGCGCGCTGGCCGGTCTCGGGCTCACGGCCGCTGCCGGAGAGCATGGCGACCGCGACGGCCGGGAAGTTGCGGGCGCTGCGGCCGAAGGTGCGCTCGATGTAGAGCGAGCAGTGCTTGAGGACCAGGGCGGCCTCGCCCGCACTGAGCCGGCCGAGGAGTTCGTCGCGCACGCCCGGCACGAAGTCGTACCACGGGCCGCTCACCCCGGCCTGCTCCCCCGGTGCCCGCTCTTCCGCGGGGAGTTGGGTGACCAGGCCGCTGAGCAGCACCTCCGCCAGCTCGGCCGGGCCGGTCTGCGGGAGCATCGCGCGCTGGACGAGCTGGATGACGGGGAGGGCGAGTGGGACGGCCGAGAGATGGACGGCGAGCAGCCGGGCGGCGGGGGAGGCCTGCTGGTCGAACTCGCGGACCATACGGGCCGGTGCGGCGCGCTCGGGGGCCGGCGGCGGTCCGGCCGGTTGCCCGGCGCCGTGGTCGGCCCGTACGACGGAGGCCGCGCCGCGCAGCGAGAGACCGGCGTCGGCGGCGGCCAGCCGGGCCCAGGAGCCGAGGGCGGAGGGGGTGGCGGAGAGGACCGGAATGGCGCGTTCGCGGGGCACTTCGGGCCGGGCTCCCGGTGCCCCGGCGGGACGCCGGCGACGGCGGGCCGGCCGGAATCCGAGGGCTTGGTAGGGGCCTTGGCGGCGGACGAGGGTGCCGGCGACGGCGGGCAGGAGGGTGCGCGCCCACATCCGCTGCGGCAGCGGCTGGACCACGGCGAGCGGGGCGTCGGCCGACCAGCGGTAGAGCAGCCGCTGCATCCGGCCGTCCCGCCAGAGGGGGCCCGCGCAGTCGCTGACGACGAGGGTGAGGTGATGGCCCGTCGGGTCGTGCAGCTGGTCGGCGGGGCGCAGCGGGCGGCCGGGGCCGGGGGCCGCCGCGACGCCGATGTCCGCGCCGTGCGGGTGGAGGTAGTGCACCGTCACATCGCGGAAGGCGCCCACCCGTTCACAGACCTGGCGCAGGTCGTGCAGCATCTGTTCCCAGACGGCCATCGAGGACGAGCCGTCCATCAGGAGCCGCAGTGCGGCCGCACGGCGGTGCACCCCGCGCAGCACCGGGATGATCATTTCGGCATGGGCGGAGAGCTCGGCGGTGGCGGGCTCGTCCAGCTTCCGGCGGACCGGGGCGACCGGCGGGCGGTAGCGCTGGATGGGCCGCAGCGCGCGCTGCAGCGGCAGCAGCCCGGGGAACGCGGAGGCGGTCGGGACCGCGACCTCGCCCAGGCGCTGCCGGTCATGGTCGGGGAGCCGCTCGTCCCGGGTGGGCAGCAGCTCCGCGACACGGCGCCGGGCGCCGTCCCTGAGCGCGGACGAGGACGGGTCCGTGTCGGCCGCACCGGGGCCGTCGTCGGCCGGTGGTGTTCCGCGGGCGCCATCGGGATCCGCCGATACGGCCGTTCCCACCCGGAATGTGGCCGGATCTCTACCGTCGGGCCCCTCCGCACGGGTGGGCGCGGGCTCCGGGGAGCCGTCGGCCCGTGACGCGTCCGGGGTGATCCACTGGGCGAGCCAGAGGGCGTCGGCCATCCCGCGGGCGTCGGCCGGCAGCCCCGCCGCGGTCAGCCGGCCGACGAGTTCGTCGAGGGGGCCTGGGCCGGGCTCCCCGAGGGGCACCGCACTCACCTCGTCCGATCAAGAGGCCGCATCAGCTCCGCCGTCAGACGCCGTCGGGTCTCTTCCTCGTCCTCGTCCGTCCAGCCGGCCTTCTGCGTGAGGTGGATGGCGTTGAAGAGCTGGTCGACGGCGCGGACATCGCCGGGCTCGCGGTCCAGGAAGCGGTCGATCACCGCTTCGTAGCGCTCGGCCGCCCCCTCGCCGAAGTGCGCCCGCACCATGGCGGCGAGCCGCTCCTTGTCGGGAACCGGGATGTGGAGGTGGATACAGCGGCGCAGCAGGGGCGCCGGGAAGTCCCGCTCGCCGTTGCTGGTGAGGACGATGAAGGGGAAGGCATGGCAGCGCACCCGGCCGTCGCGCACCGTCACCTGCGCGCCGTCGTCGCTGAGCACCTCCACCTCGGGGGCGGATCCGGCCAGCCGCTCCAGCTCCGGAATGCGGAACTCCCCTTCCTCCAGCACGTTGAGGAGGTCATTGGGCAGATCGATGTCGCTCTTGTCGAGCTCGTCGACGAGCAGGACACGGGGCCGGGTGGCGGGCAGCAGGGCCGTACCCAGCGGGCCGAGGCGGATGTAGCGGCCGATGCCGCCGCCGGGTTCGTCGGTGGGGTCCGCGCCGGACGCCGCCCCGCTGTCCTCCGCGGTCGGGGCGGCGCGGGCGATCTGGAGGTCCTGGAGGCGGCCGATGGCGTCGTAGTCGTACAGGCCGTCGCGGAGCGTGCTGCGGCTGACGACCGGCCAGCCGAGCACCCGGCCGAGGCCGAGTTCATAGGCGACCGAATGCGCCAGGGTGCTCTTGCCGCTGCCCGGCGCGCCGGTCACCAGTAGCGGACGGCGCAGATAGAGGGCGGCGTTGACCAGCTCGCGCTCGGTCTCGCCGGGGCGGTGGTGGCTGGCTTCCCGGTGCTGCACGCCGAGCCTGCGCTCGGAGGAGGGGTCGAGGGCGGCCGGCGGCGCCACGAGGGGGCCGCCGTCGAAATCGCGCCACGGGGGTGGCGGCGGAAGGTGCTCAATTCCGTCGTGCGGTGCCCCCGCGCCACGATAGATGAGCCAGTCGCTCACGTCGGAACTCCTCGTCGCCGGCCAGGCCTCGGTCAGGAGCGATGGTCATGGCGGATCACCGGAGGCGTCGGCATCGTCCACCCCGGCCTCCCCCACGTCCGCCACCCGCAATCACGCACTCGCGCCATCACGCACAAGTCTTCCACGACGCTATGACAGTACCCAGCCGGACGGAAGCGCACGGGGCGGTTTCCGGTCTCCCACCGGGGCATCACGGGCGGCCAAGTGCCCTGTACGGGGCGCGACTTGCCGCACGAGGGGCGGAAGCGGCCGGGGTGGGCACCGGGCGCGTGCGAGGCGCAGGGGGGCGTGCGCGGCGCCCGGACCGTCGAGGGGGCGGCTCCGGGCTCCGCTCATCGCGGGGACAGCTGGGGGCGGTCCGTGAAGAGCGGCGGAATCGGGTCCTCCGGGTCGTCGTAGAGGAGCACCAGATCGCGGGCCCAGTGCGCGCCCTCCTCGGCGGCCTCGGCGGCCTTGGCGCGCAGCTGCCGTACCAGCTCGGGGAGCCGGGCCACCCCGCCCGAGCCCTGGAGCAACTCCCGTACCCCGCGGTGGAATTCCTCGCATCCGGCATCGCAGTCCCGCTCCTCGCCGTGGCCGCCGGCCGGCCACAGTCCGGCGGGGAAGCCGGTGTCCAGGACGACACCGACCGCATCCCGCCCGAACCCGTCGGCGACCGTATGGCACAGCGCGGGCAGCGCGCCCTCGCCGGCCGTCTCCAGCAGCCGCCAGATCGCCTCGGCGGAGCCTGGCCGGGCGCCGTCGCCCGTGCGCGGCGCAATGCGCAGTGCCTGCAGTTCACGGGTGGCGGCCAGGCCCTGCCAGCGGCGCAGCCAGGCCGGGTCGACCTGCTCGCGCCGTCCCTGGTCGCGCAGGATCACGGCGCGCCCGGGGCCCACCGGCCGCAGCCGGGCGGTGCGCCGGGTCGAGGCCGCGACCTCCCACTGGCCCGCGGCGGTGTGCCAGTGGCCTTCGGGGACGGCGACCTCCAGGCGTACCCGGGCACCCGGCCCGGCGTCACCGTCGGCCCGCAGCAGCCGCCCGCCGAGCTGTCGCAGCACCTGCTCCCGCGCCTGCTCGAACGGCACCCCGCCGGCCGACTCCTGGACGTCCACCCGCAGCCACTGCCCCTGTCCGTAGCCCTCGCTGACCGACCAGTTGAACAGCTCCTGGCCGCCTTCGTCGTAGAACAGCGGCTCGAACTCGACGAGTACGGAGCGCGGGCTGCGGCGTACCGGTCCGATCCTGCGGCGGTCCTGGGGCTGCAGCACCACCGCCTTGGCCTGGACGAACTCCGCGAGGCGGGTCGCCTGTTCGCGCACCGCCGCGGCCTGCTCGCCGGGTACGTCGCGCACCTCGTCGGCGGTCAGCTGCGCCACGATCCGCAGATAGTGCACAAAGGCACGCAGCTCGGTGTACGGGTCGCTGCCCTGGTAGAGCGCGCCGTGGCCGTCCCGCCAACTACGCAGCGACCAGGCCCCGGGCCGGTCCCCGCGCTCCAGCACCTCGCCGACCGCGGCCTCCACGACCAGCGGATCGCGGGGTGCGGGCAGACGGGCGAGCAGGTCCAGCGCCTGCAGCCGCTCCTGTACGCCCCACAGGCGGCCCCGGCCCGACATGATCGCGTGCTGGGCGTCGAACCAGGTGGGCCCGGTGGTGCGGCCGAGGTCCTGACCGGCCCAGTGCCAGCGGTCGTGCAGGCTCATCAGCGCGTGATACGGCTCGGGACCCAGGCCTTCGGCGCCCGGAATCAGGTGTTCGGGGCCCAGCCCGCGCAGCGCGGTGACCGGCACCGCGAGCCCGACGTGGTCCTGCTGATGGCGGCCCTTGACGATGCCGACCACCTCGCCGCGGTCGCAGTCGATCAGCGGCCCGCCGGAGGCGCCGGGTGTGACCCGCACATCGCTGCCGAACTGCAGCCCCCGGGCGTCGCGGGCACCGAAGCGGACCGCGATGAAAGGGTCGACGGGGGTGACGGGAGCCCGCGGGGCGGCGGGGGTGACGGGAGCCCGCGGGGCGGCGGGAGCGCCGTGCACACCACGGCCCTCGGCCGGCCCACGCCCGTCACCCGGCCCACTCCCGCCGGGCCCGCCGTCCGGTCCATGGATGCCGTGCCCCTCGCCGGGCTCGCGCAGTCCGCGCCCGTCGCCCGGTCCGTGCACGTCGCGTTCCGCACCCTCGTTCCCTGCGCCGCCGCCGTCAGATGACTCACGTACTACGCGTTTCCCGGACCGGCCCCCGGCCGCGGCCGCGCCCCCGCGCGTGCCACCGTGCCCGTGGTGCCCGCGCCCGTCCGCGTCTCCGTCCCCGTCCGCTCCCCCGCCCGGCTGGTCGTGCCCACGGAAGATATAGGCGTCCTCCAGGAGCGTCGCCGGCTGGTCGCTGAGCCAGGCGCAGGGGTGCTCGACCTCCGGGTCGAGCAGCCGGAGAAGGGCGAGGTCGGCGCGGGCGGCGCCGGGGCCGGCGTGCGGGTCGGGCCGGCTCAGGTCGTACGTGGGCAGCGCGGGCACCACCCGCCCGCCGAGCGCGACCCCGATGACCCCGTCCGGGCCCGTGCCGCGGCGCCGCCCGTCACTCGCCGCGAGTACATGAGCGCAGGTCAGCACCCATCCCGGGGCAATCAGCACCCCGCTGCCCCACAGCCGTCCCGCGGTCGCGCCCGGCGCGGCGCGCAGGCCGACGGTGGTGCGTCCGGCGTGGTCGAGGAGCTGTGCGTAGTGGGCGCGGTCACCGCGGCCGGTGGCGCGACCCTCGGAAGTCGTCATCAGCGGCTCGCATCATCCGGCTCCCGGCGGCCGGCCGCACGCCCCCCGTGCGGCTCCGCCGCCGACGGCGTCCCGTCCTCGCGCCGCCAGGTGAGCGTGACGGAGAGATTGGCCTTCGCCTCGCCGTCCGCGAGCAGGGCGACGGCCTTGCCCGGCTTGGCCGACAGTTCCACGCCGAAGGTCACACTGGTCTCGTGCGGCGCAACCCGCTCGGCGGCCTGGCGGACGCTGGCGGCGACTCCGCCGATCACCTCGCGAAGCCCCTCGACCCGGGCGCCGAGCGCGTCCCAGGCGCCGACGTCCTCGAATTCGCCGTCGGTCCCGTCCGCGTCGTCCGGCCCGTCGAGCCCTGGGGCGTCGAGCCGGGAGACCCTGGCCCAGACCTCCGTACCGTCGGGCAGCTCGATCCGCTGCGCGCGATCTTGCATCACGGCCTCCTGCTCCCCGTGGGCGGCAATTCCCCCATTGCCGCAGGACCGTTGACAGGTGATCAGGCTAGCCCTCGGCCGCCTGTGGCGCGAGAGGTCCGTGAGCCTGCCTATCCTGGCCGGGAATGACCCATGACCCCTGGTGGAGAGCGCGTGTATTTCACTGACCGTGGCATCGAGGAACTGGAGAACCGGCGCGGCGAGGAGGAGGTCACCCTCGGGTGGGTGGCCGATCAGCTGCGTACGTTCGTCGACCTGAACCCGGACTTCGAGGTACCGGTGGAACGGCTGGCCACCTGGCTGGCCCGCCTGGACGACGAGGACGAGGACGAGTAGGCCGAGGCAGGGCCGTCCGTCCCACGGCAGGCAGGTGCCGGACGAGCGGACGACAACGGGCCGCCGTCCGGCCGCAGAAGGCTGCCGTCCGCCGCAGACGCCCAGGGCATGTCCGCACAGTCCCGCCCGGCCTGCGGGCGGACGACGGGACTGTGCGGGCACGCCCTAGGGGACGCATCGCCGGCACATAGGGGCAAGCTCCGGGACAGGGGCGCTTGACTTCCGCAATCCGCGATATATCGTGTCTACAGGAGACGCGATATGTTGCGTTGTACGGCTATCCAGGGGAGGCCAGGAATGTCAGCCCGGACCGAGTGGTCGCAGAATCCGATGCAGGTGGCCGAACCACGCACGCTGGAGATCACCGACCCGCTCGACGCCTTGAACGTGCGCGTGGTCAACGGCACCGTCAATGTCGTCGGCACCACGGACGGCGGCCCGGCCCGCCTGGAGATCAGCGAGCTGCACGGCCCGCCGCTGACCGTCTCGTGCAAGGACGGCACCCTGTCGCTCGCCTATGAGGACCTCCCCTGGAAGGGCTTCTTGAAGTTCCTCGACCGCAAGGGGTGGAACCGCAGCGCGGTGGTGTCGGTGACCGTGCCGGCCGGCACCCGCGTCGAGGTCGGTGTGATCGGCGCCAGCGCGGTGGTCTCCGGTATCTCGGGGCGGACGGACGTCCGCGGTGTCTCCGGTGACAGCACGCTCGTCGGGCTGACCGGCAGGGTGCGGGCCGACACCGTCTCCGGCAATGTCGAGGTGCAGTCGGTCACCGGCGATCTGCGGTTCAACTCCGTCTCGGGGGATCTGACCGTCATCGACGGCGCGGGCGGTGCGGTGCACGCCGACTCCGTCAGCGGCGACATGGTTCTCGACCTGGACCCCGCCACGGGCGCCGACATCACCCTGACGACGGTCTCCGGGGAAGTCGCCATCCGGCTGCCCGACCCGACCGACACCAAGGTCGAGGCCAACACCACGAGCGGCACGATCTCCAACGCCTTCGACGATCTGCGGGTCAGCGGCCAGTGGGGCGCGAAGAAGATCACCGGCTCGCTGGGCGCGGGCACCGGCAGGCTCAGGGTCACCACCCTCTCCGGCGCTCTGGCCCTGCTGCGCCGCCCCTCCTTCGAGGACGAGGGCAGCCGGCCCGGCGCCCCCGGTGACGCCCCCGGTCCGCACGAGGACTCCCCCACCGACCCGCCCGCCGGGAAGAAGGTGCTCTGAGCATGCCCCCCGTCTTCGCCCATGGCCGCCTCCGCCTCTACCTCCTCAAGCTGCTGGACGAGGCCCCGCGGCACGGCTACGAGATCATCCGCCTCCTGGAGGAACGCTTCCAGGGCCTCTACGCCCCCTCTGCCGGCACGGTCTACCCGCGGCTGGCCAAGCTGGAGGCCGAGGGCCTGGTGACGCATGCGACCGAGGGCGGCCGCAAGGTCTACTCGATCACCGACGCCGGAAGGGCCGAACTCGCCGACCGCGGGGGCGAGTTGGCGGATCTCGAACTGGAGATCCGGGAGTCGGTCGCCGCGCTGGCCTCCGACATCCGGGAGGACGTGAGCGGCTCGGCGCGGGATCTGCGCCGCGAGATCCGGGAGGCCGCCCAGCAGGCCCGCAAGGACGCGGGAAGGGCCGGGAAGGCCGGCCGGAACGGCGACGGGACGACGGACGCCCGGCAGCACGCGGCCGGGCGGCCCGTCCCGGAGGCCTCCGGCTACTTCGACGCCGCGTTCGGTGACAAGGAGTCCTGGCGGCAGGCGAAGGAGGAGTTCCGGCGCGCCAGGGAGGAGTGGAAGGAGCAGGCCCGGCGGGCCAAGGAGGAGAGCCGGCGCGCCAGGCAGGACGCCCAGCGGGCCCGTAAGCAGGCCAGGGACGCCCAGGTGTTCGCGCGCGAGGAGGTCCAGCGGGTCATCAAGCGCGTACAAGAGCAGACCCAGGGGGCGGTGCGGTCGGGCGACTGGTCGGGCGCGGTGCGCGAGGCGCTGTCCGAGGTGTCCCGCGAGGTCGGCCGCTTCACCGCGGGCCCGTCCGGCACCGGGCGGGGCGGCGAGCCGGACGGGGCCGGGCGGGGCGGCGCGGACAACGGGACCCGGGTGACGGTCGAGCGCGTCGACCTGGCCGAGGAGGACGCCGGGGAGGGCCCGGCGTCGGAGGCTCCGCCGGCCCCGGAGTGGGCGGAGGAACCGGCCGGCGACGACCCGGCCCGCGACTTCGACCGGCTGCTGGACCGCTTCCGCGACGATCTGCGGGACGCCGCACGCGATCACGGCGTCACGGCCGGGCAGCTGAAGGAGTCCCGCCGCCGCCTGTCGACGGCCGCCGCCCATATCGGCGCGCTGCTGCGTCATCCGGAGCAGTACGCGTCCTTCACGGACCGGGACGACTGAGCGAACGGGGGCGGGCAGGGCGGCCCAACGGCCGGTCCTGCCCGGCACCGTGGTGGGGTGGGCGGTGCACGGGGGTTGGGGGAAGCGGGGCGGGCGAGTGCCCGCCGCGGCGGACCCGGGCTCCCCCGGTCAGCCGTTCCCTCCGCTGA
>NZ_JBICXQ010000026.1:0-153430 GCF_043200375.1 Streptomyces sp. NPDC048434
CCCGGCTCGGCCGGACACTCCCCGCGCGACGCTGGTCGGCCCGACCAAGACCAGACCTGCCAGCCGGAAAACAACCTAAATCACCGGTATTGCCATTAGAGGATCAACGATGAACGAACCCGTCACTCCCACGCCCGTGATGTCCCTGAAGAGTCAGGGGTACATCCACGGGAAGCTCAGCACGGTGCTCGATGCACAGCTCCTGCAGAGCGCCGAGTGGAAGCAATTCGCTGACAGCTGGAACAACTTGAGCCAGGACGGCTACATGGCCGATGGCGGCACCTATCGTGAGCGCCGCTATTCGGAATTCTCGTACGACACCGCCGACGACAGCATGGCCTTATTGGCTCACGTGCCCTACTCGCAGACGATGGAGGTCAACTACCTGAACGGGGGAATCGAGCGGCACTTCGACCCCTTCGAAGCGCATGTCGCAGACAGCCCCGTCCTGCGGTCGGTCTTCCAATGGTGCGCCGGCTCGCTGTCGCAGACCGTGGGAGAAGCCACCTGGAAAATTCAGACCTTCCAGAACCGCATCCTTGCCCGGAGTGATGAAGACGGACAGCCCACGCCCGAGGGGATGCACCGTGACGGTGTCGACTTCGTGCTGACCTTGCTGATCGACCGGAATTCCATCAACGGCGGAGCCAGCGCGGTTTATGACGCGAAGACTCAAGAGTGCCTGGAGGAGGTCGTGCTGTCCGAGCCGGGCGAGTTCCTGTTCGCGGACGACGAGCGGCTTCTGCACAGCGTGACTCCGCTCAGCCCATCCGTCGCCGGCGGCCGAGGCCACCGGGACGTTCTTATCGCCATGTTCACCCGTATCCAGAACTGACCAGGGAACCACCTTGATTCAAGGACAGATCATCCGTTCCTTCCGGCAGCTCACACCTGGGGTATTGGATCCGGACCGGCCCGTCGTCACCCTGTTCAGCGGCGGCTTGGACAGCACCTACCTGCTGCTCCGGTTGAAGCAGGCGGGGTACCGGGACATTCACGCGGTGAGCGTCAATCTCGGCGAAGACGAGAGCAGCGAACACAAGCAGCGCATCGCGGACGAACTCGGCGCCCGCCTGCACATCATTGACGGACGCCAGGCGTTCGTGGAGGAATTCGTCCGGCCTGCTATCGCAGCCCAGGCGGTCTACCTCGACACTCACCCGGTCAGTTCGACATTGAGCCGCCCCCTTATCGCCCGTCTCGCCGTGGGACTGGCTCAAGAACTTGGGGCCGTAGCCCTCTTGCACACCGCGAACCGCTCGCAGAATACGCTGCGGCGGCTGAACGGAGCCCTCGCGCTGCTGGGCTACTCCGGGCAGTACGGCAGCCCCTACGATCTTGACCCGGTGGACCGCGACCAGAAGATCCAGGAACTCAAGGCTGTGGGCCTGGACCAGATGAGCGAGCGCATCGTCTCCGGCGACTCGAACCTGTGGTGCCGTGAGTTCGAATCCGGCATCCTCGACGATCCCGAAGACCATGCGGTGCCTGAGCACATGTATCAGTGGAGTGCCAGGCAGCCGGAGATGTCCGGCGAGACCCTCGAAGTGCACTTCCGTGAGGGCGTACCTGTGAGTGTCGACGGGGTGGAGCTGCCCCTGCTCGAACTCATCGCCGAGCTCAATTCCCGCGTAGGGGCGTACGGGATCGGCCGCTACAGCGGTCTGGAGCATCTCGACAACGGCGAAAAGGTCCTGGAAATCCGGGAGATGCCGGCGGCCTGGCTGCTGCTGCGCACTTACCGGCATCTGGAATCCGCCACCCTGGAGGCCGAGACGATGCGCGAGAAGATGCATCTGGAACAGCTCTGGGTGCGTGAATCGCTGGAAGGCCGCTGGTTCGGTGAGCTGCACCAGGCGCTTCAGTCCTTCATCGACATCTGTGCGGTGCGGGTGAGTGGATACGTGCGGTGGAGGCTGACTCCTGGCGGGGCCGAGACCCGCTCGATCACCGCCGATGAGCCGCGCTATCTCCGCGATCGCGAGGCTTGGGAGAAGTTCTCGATCCACGTGGAGCACGCGCCGTATCAGCTCGTCTGAGCTTCTGCCCGGTGCGGCTGGGGCCTGGTGGCCAACGACGACCAGGCCCCAGCCGCACCTCCCCATCACGCCCGAGCTCCCGAGCTAAGGGCCGTCCCGCTGGTTCGCGGCTCAGGAGCACCGGTGCCATTCATGAAAGAGCACAACCATGCTCGCAAACCAATCACGCATCCGGGTGGTGGACATCCTTCTGCTGGCGGTCGCGGCCGTCTGGGGCTCCACCTACCTCGCCGCGAAGGAACTCGTCACACCCAGCACGGTGATCGCGGTTCTGGCGCTCCGCTTCGCGGTGACGGTGGTGGCATTGCTGCCCGTCTGTCTCCGTAGGCTGCGCGCCGCCAGACGTGACGAAGTGGCCACAGGGATACTCCTCGGTGTCCTCCTGGCGGTGGTCCTCCTATTCGAGACCTTCGGCATCGCGCACACCAGTGCGACAAACGCTGGGCTCATCATCAGTCTCACCATTGTCATGACCCCCATCCTGGACAGCGCCGTAGGCAGGTCCTGGCTTCCGCCGCAGTTCTTCATCGCCGCTACCGCGGCAGTCGTCGGCGTCGGCCTCCTGGCCTCCGGAACCGGGCTGCGCCCCCCAAGTGCAGGGGACTGGCTGGTATTGGCCGCAGCGGCGGCACGTGCCGTTCATGTCACGGTGATGCACCGGAGGTCGGCCGGAAAGCAGTACGACTCGCTCAACCTCACCTATGTGCAGATGACGACAGCGGCAGTGTTGTTCTGCGCAATCAGTCCGCTGGTGGGGGACTCCGCGTGGACGGTGGCTTCCCGGCTCGACCCCGGTCTCTGGCTCGTCCTGCTGTACCTGGCCCTGATCGGCACGGTCTTCGCCTTCTTCGTCCAGATGTGGGCAGTGCGGAAAACCTCGCCGTCCCGTGTCAGTTTGCTCTTGGGCACCGAGCCGATTTGGGCGCTCCTCGTCGGCGTCCTCCTCGGCGGCGACCGCCTGGGGCTCTACGGCGTGATGGGTGCGGCCTTGATCCTCGTAGGAGCCGGATGGGGGCAGCGCATCGAGCGGAAGCACCGGGAGGCACGGGAGGCACGGGAAAAGAACGAGCCCGCCGCACTCGCCGCAAGCCTTCCCGAACCAGCGGCAGAAGGCCGGTCGGTGGCGGGATGACTGACGCGACGGTGGCCCTGCCCACCTGGAGCGTGTCTCTTTGGAGGGTTGGTCAATTGATCGGATGGGCCTGCCCAGTTGGTGATCACAGGTCCTTCCACTCGGCTCTCGACCGGCCGTACTTCTTCTCGATCGACGGAAAGTAGCCGGCGGGGCCCTTCACGGTTTCCGTCATGGCAGATGGGTAGCGCCGGCTCAAAGAGACAGGCTCTGAACCCGGGCCCCGTCGGACGGCTGCGCGCCGGCGTCCGGCTCGTTGAAGCGCAGCCGGTTCCCGAAGGGATCGGTCAGCGTGAGCGAGGTCCCGATCTCGTCCTGCTCCAGTCCGGGCCGCAGATACGGATAGGCCTTGGCGGCCAGCTCGGCATGGAGCGCGCGCACCCCGCTCAGCTCCGTGTAGAGCGTGGAGCCGGGGGTCGCGTCGCCGTGGTGCTCCGACAGATGCAGCACGAGGTCACCGCGCGACACCTGGGTGTAGAGCGGCATTCCGGGCTCGAAGCGGTGTTCCCAGTCGACCGTGCAGCCGAGGTAGTCGACATAGAACTCATGGGCCTTGGCCACGTCGAAGATCCGGAAGACCGGCACGGTGCGCCGGAAGACGATGTCCATGGCGGACAGGGAATCACACGCCTTCCCCGGCGACCATCTCGGCGGTGATCGCCCAGCGTTCGTGGTCGCGCCAGGCGCCGCCGATGAAGAGGAAGTCAGGGGAGAACCCCTCCAGCCGGAACCCGGCCCGCCTGACCAGGGCGATCGACCGTTCGTTGGCCGGCTGGACATTGACCTCCAGCCGGTGCAGCCCCATCGCCCCGAAGGCATGGTGCAGGACCAACCGCAGCCCCTCGCTCATCAGCCCCCGCCCGGCGGCGTGCGCAAAGGCGCCGTAGCCGATCGCGCCGCAGCGGAAGGCGCCGTGCACGATGTTGTTGATCGTGAGGTAGCCGGCGATCCGGCCGTCGGTGAGCTCGCAGATCAGGAAACCCTCGCGCTCCGGCTCCTGGAGCCGGTGCAGATAGCCGTCGTAGGCAGCGTCCTCGGCCGGCGGAAAGAGCCAGGGCCGGTGCAGCTCCGCACTCTCCCGGGCCAACGCGGTGAACTCTTCCCGGTCGGCGGCGGTGAAGTGCCGGATGCCCACCCGGGGGCCACGTGCGAGGTAGCGGTCGTTGGTCGTCACCGGAAGATCGTACGGAGGGGGCGGGCGGGGAGCCAGCGGTTTGCCCGCGCCCCGTACCGCCTGGCCCGTAAGAACGGCCCTCCTGCCACACCGGCCATGAGCCGGCCCTACCGCCACACCGGCGCATCCGTGCCGCAGTGGCCGGGCGGGGTTGCCCAGGTGGCCGGTGCGCCGTCGAAGGAGACGGGTGGGAGGGCGTGGCGGAGGAGGCCGAGGGTGCCGTCGGTTTCACGGAGGTGGTGCGCGGGGTCGTAGGCGCCGGGTGTTTCCGGTTCCGGTCCGGGTGTCCCGGGGGCGGTGTGCCGTTCGCCGTCGGCCGCCAGGTCGTGCATCAGCCAGCGTGCGGTACGGGCCAGGGCGAGGGTGGCGAGGAACGAGCCGCCGGTCCGGGACTGTTCGGTCAGTGCGCGGAACACGGCCGCCGCCAGCAGATAGCCGGTGCCGTGGTCGAGCGCCTGGGCGGGCAGTGCGCCGGGGGTGCCGTCCGCGTCCGCTTCGAGGTCGGCGATCCCGGTGGCCACCTGCACCACGCTGTCGAAGCCGCGCCGGCCGCCCCAGGGCCCGTCGTCGCCCCAGGCGGAGAGCCGGACCACCACCAGACCCGGGCGGCGTGCGGCCAGCGCCTCGGGGGTGAGGCCGAAGCGGTCGAGTGCGCCCGGACGGTAGCCGGTCACCACCACGTCCGCGCGGGAGAGCAGCTCCGCGAAGGTTGCGCGGCCGGCGGGCGAGCCGAGGTCGAGCGCGGCGGACCGCTTGCCGAAGCCGGTGTCGCTGTGGGCGTCCTGACTCTCCGGCAGCTGCGGGGCGTCGATCCGCAGGACGTCCGCGCCGAGCAGTGCCAGCGTGCGGGTGGCGACCGGCCCGGCGATCACCCGGGTCAGATCGAGCACCCGCAGCCCGGCGGCCGGGAGAGTCGGTGTGCCGACGAGCGGTGGCAGCGGGCGGGCGGATGCGTCGCCGAGGGGGGCGAGGGTCAGCAGCGGGTGGGCGGCCACGGCGGCGCCCTGTGGGTGGGCGGTCCAAGCCTCGGGGGTGCGGGCGGCGACGGCCAGCCCGCCCGCGGCGCAGACCGTCTCCTCGATCTCCTCGGCCCGGCGGCCGGACAGCTCGGTCTCGACGCCGGCCGCCTCGACGGTCTCGGGGAGGCCGAGCGCGCGGAGCAACCGGGCGCGGTGGTGCGGGTAGTTGGCGTGAGTCCGTACCCAGCCGTCGGCGGTGCGCCAGAAGCGGGAGAGCGGTGCGAAGGCCGAGCAGGCACGGCCGTCGACCCGCAGATGGCGCTCGCTGACGAAGGCGGTGGCCACCGCGCCGTCGTCGACCCGTACGGCGGGCACCGGACCGCCGGTGCGCCGGGCCGTCAGTTCGGCCGCGGCCAGCGCGCAGACCGCGACCGTGGACCGGGCCAGCGACATGACCGGGAGCCGGGCCGGCAGCAAATCGGGGGGACCGCCGTACGTGATCCGCTGCGTCAGTGCCGGGTCGCCGGCCAGGGCCGCCCAGGCCAGGTCCGTACCGCCGCCGCGCCCACCGCCGTGTCGTTGCCCCATCGCGGCAGTGTGGCACGGGGCCCGGATCATGCCCGCGGCGCCTCCCGCTCCCCCGCGCTCGGTGCGGCGAGCGCCAGTCGGCGGTGGAAGCGGCGCAGCATCAGGCGGGCCATGAACGGGTGGAAACGGCGTACGACGGCGAAGTAGAGGCGGCCGCCCGCACGGTGGAGGCGGACGACGGTGCCGAGCGTGACCCGGCCGTCCGCGACATGTATCGAGGCGCGGAACCCCAGTTGACGGGTGTCGCCACCGAGCAGGATCTCGTGGTCCGTGCGCCCGACGACGGGGAAGGCGGCCCCGCGCAGCACGCCCTGCCAGGCCTCCGGTTCCGGTGGCATACCGGGCCGCAGCTCCAGTTGCCAGGCGTCCTGGAAGTCCGTTCGCGGGAAGGCGCCGTGCGCCAGGCGAGCCGTGCCGGGGAGGGGGACGGCCCGGGGCCGATCCCAGAGCAGACGGTGGAGCAGGCGTACCCGGGAGGAACGGCGGGCCGGGGCCGGCACCCGGCCGGTGGCCGCCCGTTCGATGTTGTCGAGGAGCTCCTCCACGACCGTGCCGTGCACGGGGCGGATCACCAGTGACCACATCAGACGCCGGAACAGCGGGAGTTGACTCTCCAGGACGTGTTCCACCCGGCAGCTGCCGGGGCCCAGCGGATGCACGGTGGCTTCGTGCCATCCGGTCCCTCCGTCGGTGAAGTCGAAGCGGAGGCGTCTGCCCGGCTCGTATGCGGCGACGCGGTAGCGGACGAAACCGTGCCCGCCGTCGGCGCCGACGCCCAGCGGGCGGTCGAAGCGCATCGGCGGCCAGGCGGGCGTGGGGAAGAGCGGATCGTCCTCGCCGCCGAGCCGGTCGAGCAGGGCCCCGACGGTCGCGGCCGGGGCGGGGACGGTGCGGGCATGGACATCTCTGACGGCACGGACGGCACGAACGGCACGCACGGGGCACCTCCATACGGTGGCGTATGTTTGACCGTACGGTACCGTATGGATATGGCCCCACAGCGAGCGAAGGCACCCCGCAACAGCGGCGCACGACAGCGGCTGACCGCCCAGGACTGGGCCGATGCCGCGCTGACGGCCATGGGCGAGGGCGGGCTCGCCGCGGTGGCCGTGGAGCCGCTGGCCGCCCGGCTGGGCACCACCAAGGGCAGCTTCTACTGGCACTTCACCAACCGGGACGCGCTGATCGAGGCCGCGCTGGAGCGCTGGGAAGAGGTCGGCACGGAGGCCGTGATCACCGAGGTGGCGGCCGAACCCGACCCCGGCGAGCGGCTGCGACGGCTGCTCCTGCGGGCCACGAGCTGGTCCGCAGCGGACCCGCGGGACGTCTCGCTGCTGGCGACCGCCGCCCACCCGCGGGTGGCCGCCGCGCTCGCCCGGGTGACCGCCCGGCGCATCGGCTATCTCGCCACGCTCTTCGCGGAGCTGGGCTTTCCCGAGGACGAGGCCGGTCACCGCGGCCTGCTGGCGTACACCGCCTACCTCGGGCACACCCAGCTCGGGCACGCCGTCCCGCAGAGCCTGCCGGCCGGCGCCGCGCGCGACCGCTATCTGGACGGGGTGATCGAGACCCTCGTACGGCCGCTGAACGGAGGTGATGGTTCCGAAAATGAGCGAACCTGAGCGAAATTGGCCGAACTGCGCGTAGACGTGCCTGGCATCGGAGGCATGAGGTGAGATCGGCGCGGCGAACACGGCGCGCTTCAGCATTGACATCTCACATCCGAGCAGCTCGACCCACTTGAGCTCCTCGTACGGGAGGAATTCCGTGACCGAAGCCATCTCTTACTTTCAGGACCGCACCTGCCCCTACCACCCGCCCACCGGCTATCAGCCTCTGCGGGAGACCGGCCCGCTGACACATGTCGCGCTCTACGACGGCCGCAAGGTGTGGGCCGTAACCGGCCACAGCGAGGCGCGGGCGCTGCTGAGCGACCAGCGGCTCTCCTCCGACCGGCAGAACCCGGCCTTCCCGATGCCGGTCG
This sequence comes from Streptomyces sp. NPDC048434, assembly GCF_043200375.1. Taxonomy (NCBI): domain Bacteria; kingdom Bacillati; phylum Actinomycetota; class Actinomycetes; order Kitasatosporales; family Streptomycetaceae; genus Streptomyces; species Streptomyces sp. NPDC048434. Next base: position 7,877 of record NZ_JBICXQ010000026.1, read on the forward strand.
AGCGCTTCGCCGCGATCCGCCAGGTCAGGACCCCGCTGATCGGGGTCGACGACCCGGAGCACAACACCCAGCGCCGGATGCTGATCCCCAGCTTCAGCGTGAAGCGGGTCGCCGCGCTGCGACCGGAGATCCACCGGATCGTCGACGAGCTGCTCGACCGGATGCTGGCCGAGGGCCCGCCCGCCGAGCTGGTCGCCGCGTTCGCGCTGCCGGTCCCCTCGATGGTGATCTGCTCGCTGCTCGGCGTCCCGTACTCCGACCACGAGTTCTTCGAGGGGGAATCCCGCCGGCTCCTGCGCAGCCGTACGGCCAAGGAGGCGGAGGACGCCCGGATCAAGCTGGAGGAGTACTTCACCGAGCTGATCGCCCACAAGGAGAAGAACCCGGGCGACGGACTGCTGGACGAACTGATCGAGGAGCGGCTGCGGGCCGGCGCACTCGCCCATGACGACCTGGTCAGGCTCGCCATGATCCTGCTGGTGGCCGGCCATGAGACCACCGCCAACATGATCTCGCTCGGCACCTTCACGCTGCTCGAACACCCCGGGCAGCTGGCGCAGCTGAAGGCCGAGGAGGGCCTGATGCCGACCGCCGTCGAGGAGCTGCTGCGGTTCCTGTCCATCGCGGACGGCATGCTGCGGGTGGCCAAGGAGGACATCGAGATCGGCGGACAGCTCATCCGCGCCGACGACGGCGTCCTGTTCCCCACGTCGCTGATCAACCGCGACGAGGCCGCCTATCCGTCGCCGGACGAGCTGGACCTCGACCGTTCCTCCCGCCACCACGTGGCATTCGGCTTCGGCATCCACCAGTGTCTGGGGCAGAACCTCGCCCGCGCCGAGATGGAGATCGCGCTGCGCTCGCTGTTCACCAGGATCCCGGACCTGCGGCTCGCCGTCCCGGCCGCCGAGGTCCCCTTCAAGCCGGGCGACACACTGCAAGGAATGATCGAACTGCCGCTGGCCTGGTAGCAGCCAGGACGGCAGACGAACGAAAGGGGTCCGGGATGCGGATCACCATCGACACCGACACCTGTATCGGCGCCGGCCAGTGCGCCCTGACCGCACCGGGAGTGTTCACCCAGGACGACGACGGTTTCAGCGCCCTGCTGCCCGGCCGTGAGGACGGCGCGGGCGACCCGCTGGTGCGAGAGGCCGCCCGTGCCTGCCCCGTGCAGGCCATCACGGTCACGGACGACTGAGCCACCACCTTCGCGGACGACCCGGCTGACGCGCGCGGCTCCCGGCTGACACCCGGCGCCCGCGGCGCGCCCGGCACCCTCCGCCCTCCTTCTTGCCCCTACGGCATCCACCCCATCCGCTACCGCAACACCCCTTGTGTGACGGGCAGTTCGAGTACTCCGGTGTCCTCGGGCGTGCTGCTGACCGTCACCGGCTTCTCCCCTCGATTGCCCGCATAGGCGTCGTCGCTCGCGGCGAGGACGAGGCGCAGTCGGTGCCCCGGCTCGTATCGGTGCACGATGCCCGGCAGTTCCACGGTGAACCTCCGGGTCACATCGGGCACCCGGGCCGGGGCCACCAACCGGTGTACCAGCGTCTTGCTGCCGTCCGGCGCGACGTCGTAGAGCTTGGCGAAGAGGACCAGCTTGTCGGCCGCGTCCGAGGAGTTCTGCACCCGCTCGGCCTGCGGGGAGGAAACCTTCAGCGTCACCTCGGGCGCACCCACCACATCCACCGGCCCGCCCGCCACCGGCGCCGATGTCCAGTCCAGATAGGTGCCCCTGGCGTCGTACGGCGCCGCGTCCGGCAGGCCGAGCAGCCCGGTCAGCGAACTCTCCGAGTGGCTGGTGGCCATCCGCAGATTGCGGTACTCCCGGCTGCCGCGCGCCACCTCGCTGCGACGGCCGACGAGCTTGCCGTCCCCGGAGAGGTACAGCCGCCGGCTGCCGCCCACCGGGAAGCGGGGCGAGGTGGCGTAGGCGGACCCGCCGGCCGCCCAGTCCCGGTAGTAAGCGAAGGCCGGGCCGGTGCCGGTCGCCGTCCGGTGGCGCAGATACCGGTCGAACCACGCAAGGATCCGCCGCCCGGCATAGCTGCTGTCCAGGTTGCCCCGCGCCAGGTCGAGTTCGCCCTGCGCCGGCTTCTTCATCCCGCCGCTGTGGCCCCAGGCCTGCCAGATCATCTTGGCCGGGGTGCCCTGTGCGGCCAGGGTCCGGTAGGTGGCGGCGGCCTCGTTGAGGTTGAACAGGGTGTCGTCCTGCCCCTGGACCAGCAGCGTCGGCGCCTTGACCGACGCCAGGTACGAGACCGGGGAGACACTGCGCGCATAGGTGAGCACGGCACGGGTCCGCTCGGCCGGGTATCTGCCGGAATCCAGCAGCCGCTTGGTGTCGCAGGCCCGCGCGACGAAGTGCAGACAGCCGGCACCGCCGGTCCGTGACGGGTCGAGGCCCGGATGCAGCAGCCCCTGCGCCTCGCCGATCAGGAAGAACCCGTCCGTCCACTGCCACTTGTACGCACCGGGCAGCGGTCCGGTGACGCCGTGCGTGCGGCCCGCGTTGTTGGGGTCGAGGGAGTAGGAGAGGTCGTTCCAGGTGATGAGCGGGACCAGCGCGTCGACCCGGTGGTCGACCGCGGCGGTGGCCAGCTGCACCGCCCCGCCGTAGGACCCGCCGATCATGCCGACCCGCGGATCGCCCGTCCCGTCCTTGGCGACGTAGTCGATACGCGTCCCGTCATCGGCCGTACGGGCACCGGCCAGCAGGTCGACCAGCCCGCTTGCCGCCTGACCGTCGATCCTGGGGTCGTCGAGGGAGATCGGGCAGCCGGTCTTGCCGAAGCCGAGTCCGGAGTAGGCCAGCGCCACATAGCCGCGTGCGGCGAAGGCCTTGGCGAGGGCGTCGGTCGGGCCGTCCGCCTTGTTGCCGCCGAAGCCGTTGGTGGTCAGCACGGCGGGCGCCGGGTGGGCGGCGTCGGCGCCGGCCGGGCGGTAGACGTCCGTGTCGAGGGTGCACTTGCGGTCACCGGCCCGGACGGTGACCTTCAGTGCGGTGACGGTGTACGGGTCGGCGGCGGCGACCGCGGGGGCGCTCAGGACGAGGGGGGCGGCGAGGGCGGAGCCGGCCAGCAGGGCGAGGGACATGCGGAGTACGGGGCGGGACCCGCCTCGGGACACGCTGGGCACGAAGACCTCCACACACGTCGTACCAACCAGTCGGTAGCGGCGCGCTCATGCTGTGACACGGGTATCGGGATGTCAACGGACCTGACGCGAGTCTCTGTTAGGACGTCAGTTCAGCGCCGTCTCCCGGGCGGTGCGGTGCGGTCTGCACCTCAAACCGCCCTGACGGGAGTCTTCATGACGACGCATCAGTTCAAGCATTGGTGACCGGTGCGCCCCGGACGGGCGGCCATCGATGGCGCGCGGCCGGTCACCCACGGCGATACCGGCCCCGCCGCCTGCTCACACGGTCGCCGGCCCCTCGAAGGTCAGCGTGCCGGCCGTCGCGTCCAGCTCAGCGCGGACGCCCAGCGGCATGGTCAGCGCGGACTCGCCGTGCCCGAATCCGAACTCCTCGGCCACCGGCACCCCGAGCCCGCCCAGCCGGTCCGTCAGCACCGCGCGCACCTGGTCGTAGGGACCGCAGCGGGCCCAGGAGCCGAGCACGATGCCGGCCACACCGTCCAGCCAGCCGGCGCGCAGGAGTTGGGTCAGCGCCCGGTCGAGGCGGTACGGCGGCTCGCCGATGTCCTCCAGCAGCAGGAGGCCGCCCGCCGCGCCGCGCCTGGCCCGCGGGGTGCCCAACTCGGTGGCGAGCATGGTCAGACAGCCGCCGAGGGTGATCCCGCGGGCCCGTCCGGGCACCAGTGGTCGGGCGGACGGCGCTACCAGGGCCTGGACGGTCTCCGGTGCGAAGAGGGTGCGCCGCAGATGCTCGCGGGTGGCGTCGTCCTTGAGGAAGACCTCACCCGCAACGGCCGGCCCGTGCAGGGTGGACACCCCGGCGCGCACCGCGAACGCCTCGTGCAGCACCGTCACATCGCTGAAGCCGATCAGTGGTTTGGGCGCCGCGGCCCGAATGGCCTCCCAGTCCAGCAGCTCGACCATCCGCTGGGCGCCATAGCCGCCCCGTGCCGCGAACACCGCCTTGACGCGGGGGTCGCACCACGCCTCCTGGAGGTCGCGGGCCCGCTCCTCGTCGGAGGCGGCCAGGTAGCGCAGGGTGGTGTGGGTGTCCCTGGCGTGGGGCGCAGCGACCGGGTCGAGGTCCCAGCCCCGCAGGACGTCCAGCCCGCGGTCCAGCCGCTCCGGCGCGAGGGGACCGCTGGGTGCCACGACCGCCACCCGGTCGCCGGGCCGCAGCCGCGGCGGCCGGACCGGCTCCGCCGCCGTCATCCGCGCAGCTCCAGCACCGGGACATCGCTGCGGGCGAGGCCGAAGGCCTGGGCGTAGAGGGAGAGTTCGGCCTCCACGGCGCGCACGATGGTGTCCGCCCGGCGGAATCCGTGCCCCTCCCCGGCGAAGGCCAGATAGGCGTGCGGTATACCCCGCCCGGCGACCTCGGCGAGGAAGCGTTCGCACTGCACGGGCGGGCAGATCACATCGTCCAGGCCCTGGAGCAGCAGGAACGGTGCGGCGATCCGGTCCGCGCGGTGCAGCGGCGAGCGCTCGCGGTAGCGGTCGGGCACCTCGGCGAACGGACCGACCAGCGATTCCAGATACTGCGACTCGAAGTCATGGGTCTCGCCGGTGGCCCAGCCGGTCAGGTCCAGGATCGGATAGCTGATGGTGCCGCAGGCGTAGAGGTCGGTGGCGGTCAGCGAGGCGGCGGCGGTCCAGCCGCCGGCGCTGCCGCCGCGGATGGCCAGCCGGGCGCGGTCGGCGGTGCCCTCGTCGGCCAGGGCGGCGGCGACGGCCGCACAGTCCTCGACGTCCACCACACCCCACTGGCCGCGCAGCCGCTCGCGGTACTCCCGGCCGTAGCCGGTCGAACCGCCGTAGTTGACCTCGGCGATACCGATGCCCCGTGAGGTGAAGTAGGCGATCTCCAGGTCGAGCACCAGCGGGGCATGGCCGGTGGGGCCGCCGTGTGCCCACACCACGAACGGCGGCAGCTCGCCGTCGGGCCCCCGGTGGTCGGGGCTGTGCGGCGGATAGATGTGGGCGTGGATGTCCCGCCCGTCGGGGCCGGTGAAGGTACGGCTCTGCGGCCGGGGGTGGTAGGCCGGGTCCAGGACGTCGGTGTGCCGGCAGGCGATCACCCGGGTGCGTCCGGTGCAGGTGTCCAGCTCGACGATCTCGTACGAGCTGTGCGGGCCGGCGGCGATGCCCAGGACGCGGCTGCCGTGCACGGCGAGGGTGGGCGCCCATTCCGTCCACGGGCCCGCGGAGTCGACGAGTTCGCCGCTCACCGGGTCGAGGATGCCCAGGGTGGTGGAGCCGCGGCCGTGGATCACCGCGAGGGTGCCGTTCTCCAGGGGCAGGAACCAGCGCTGCCCGACGTTCCACAGCGGCCCGCCGAACTCCTCCTGCCGGGACGGGCACAGGCCGCGGCTCGCCACCACGACGTCGTCCTCCCCCGGCCTCGGCGCCTTTCCCGCACTCGGCCTGGCTCGCGCGGGGCGCCCCCCACCGTCGGGATCGATCCGCTGCACCTCCCACCAGCCGCTGAGGTCCGAGACGAAGAGCAGCGAGCCATCGGCCGCCCACTCGATCTGCGCGACGGACTCGCCGCTCGCGCCGCCGTCCGCCGCGCCGGTGCCGAGGTCGCCGACGAGCGGCCGGATGTCCTCGAACTCGCCCCTGCCGGTGATCCGGGCCACCATCACCAGCGTGCCGTCCCAGGGCATCAGGGGATGGTCCCAGGCGAGCCATGCGGCCCGTCGCCCGTCCGCCGAGATCCGCGGCCCGGTCACAAAGCGGTGCCGGTCATCGCTCAACTCTCTTACGGAGGCGCGGTGTTCGGCGGCCGAACCGTCGAGCGGCACGGCGGCGATCACCCTGCGCACGTCGGTCGGCCGGTCGCCCGTGAACTCCTCCAGGACACACCACACCTCGCCGAGCTCCGGGCGCAGCACCGGATCGACCCAGCGCAGTCCGGCACCGGCGCCGGAGAGCGGGGTGAGCGGGCGCGGGGCGTCGCCGCTGTCCGGCGTGCAGACGTACAGCCGCTGGTCGGCGAAGTTGCTGAAGACGACCAGCGGTCCGTGCTCGGTGACCGTGCCGGCCCAGGGCTGGCCGCCGTACTCCAGCACCCGGCTGCGGACGTTCCAGGGCGCGGGCAGCACCGACTCCTCGGCGCCGTCCGGCCGCAGGCGGACCAGTGCCCGCCGGCCGCCCTCGGCGGGCCGCGGTTCCGTCCACCACACCTCGTCGCCGACCACACCCACAAAGGCCGGCCGGCCGTCGTGCGCGGCGACCGTCCGGGCGTCCATCGGGGATGCCCAGCTGCCGTACGGAGCTGTGGTCACCATGTGCAGTTCCTCTCCTCCACCGTCGGACGAGGCGCCGGCCGGTCAGACCGTGCGCAGGAAGTGATCGAGCACCCGGACGCCGAAGTGCAGTCCCTCGACCGGCACACGCTCGTCCACGCCGTGGAAGAGCGCCTGGTAGTCGAACCCCTCGGGCATTTTGAGCGGCGAGAAACCATAGCCGGTGATGCCCAGCCGGGAGAACTGCTTGGCGTCCGTGCCGCCGGACATGCAGTAGGGCACGACATGGCCGTCGGGGTCGAACCGCTCGATCGCGGCCCGCATCGCGGCATAGGCCGGGGAGTCGACCGGGGCCTGCAGCGCGACCTCGCGGTGGTGGTACTCCCAGCGCACGTCGGGTCCCGTGAGCTCGTCCATGGTCGTACGGAACTCCGCCTCGCCCTCGGGAACCACCCGGCCGTCCACATGGGCGACGGCGGATCCCGGGATCACATTGACCTTGTAACCGGCCGACAGCATCGTCGGATTGGCACTGTTGCGGACGGTCGGCTCGACCAGCTTGGCGGCCGGGCCGAGCTTGCCGAGCAGCGCATCGACATCGAAGCGCGGCGAGTCGACATCCACCTCGACGGCGTGCAGCGCGGCGAGTTCGCGGAGGGCGGCCCGCACGGTCGGGGTGAGCCGGACCGGCCACTCGTGCTCGCCGATCCGGGCCACGGCCGCGGCCAGCCGGCTGACGGCGTTGTCGCGGTTGACCTTCGAGCCGTGCCCCGCCCGGCCCTGGGCGGTCAGCTTGAGCCAGGCCGTGCCGCGCTCCCCCGCCGCGATCGGGTACAGCCGCATCCCGCCGCCCGCGTGGAAGGTGAAGGCTCCGGACTCGCTGATGCCTTCGGTGCAGCCCTCGAAGAGCTCGGCGTGCCGGTCGGCCAGGAAACCCGAGCCGTCCTCGGCGCTGGCCTCCTCGTCCGCGGTGAAGGCCAGCACGATGTCACGCCGCGGCCGCACCCCGCTGCGGGCCCACTGCCGTACGGCGGCGAGCACCATCGCGTCCATGTTCTTCATGTCGATGGCGCCCCGGCCCCAGACCACGCCGTCGCGGACCTCCCCGGAGAAGGGGTGCACGCTCCAGTCGGCGGGCTCGGCGGGGACCACGTCCAGATGGCCGTGCACCAGCAGGGCGTCGGCCCCGGGGTCGGTGCCGTCGATACGGGCGACCACATTCGTACGGCCCGCGCTGCGCTCCAGCAGCGTCGGCGTCAGCCCGGCCTCGGCCAGCCGCTCGGCGACGTACTCGGCGGCCGGCCGTTCCCGGCAGGCGCCGTCACCGGCGTTGCTGGTATCGATCCGGATCAGTTCGGAGGTGAACCGCACCACCTCGTCGAGCGCCTGCCGGTCCACGCCGACGGCCTGCTCAGTTCCCGGTTCCCCGCCCTTCTCACGCTCAGCCATATTGTTCCTCCACGGCGGACGACACGACGGTGGTGACCGCCTTGAAGCACCGGATGGCTTCGTACATGTCCTGACCGGTATACGCGACACGGCGCTCCCCTGTGCGCTCCACGCCGGGTACGCAGGTCGCCGCGCCCACCAGATGCTCGGCGTCGAACTCCAACTCGACCCGGAACGGCCCGCTCCGGGACGGTTCATGGCGCACCGCGAGCGCCGCTCCCTTGCAGGCCGCGGCCCGGATCTCGGCCGCCGTACGGGCCGGCGGCCGGCACACCGCCGCATAGCGCGACACATAGTCCTTGACCGCCACACCGGGCGCCTGCGGGGCGTAGCCCAGCGCGTCCTGACAGGTGCGGTCGTCGCCGGTGACCAGCACCACCGGTACGCCGTACTCGGCGACCACGAGGGAGTTGAGATGGCCCTCGCTGGCGCGGGTGCCGTCGACCCAGACACCGGTGAGGGTGTTGGCGAGGTAGGTGTGCGCGAGGACGCCTTCGGTGCCCGCCCCGGTGTGGTAGCCGACGAACGCGATGCCGTCGACATCACCGTGCTGCACGCCTTCGACCATGCTGAGTGATTTATGTCGCCCGGTGAGCATCTGCGCCCGCTCGTCGAGCTGTTCCAGCAGCAGATTGCGCATCGTCCAGTGCGCCTCGTTGACCAGTACGTCGTCGGCCCCACCGTCAAAGAATCCGGCAATCGCCGCATTGACGTCGGAAGTGAACATATGGCGGCAGCGCTCCCATTGGGGGGTGCCGGGCAGCACATCGGCGGGCCAGGTCACGCCGGTGGCGCCCTCCATGTCGGCGGAGATGAGGATCTTCACATTCACCAGTCCTGTCGCAGCTAGGAGGCGGTACGCACGATTCCTGACATCACTCGTTCACATCTCGTTCGGAGGGGCCGAACAGCCGCCCCAGCCTAACCAGGGCCGTCGGACTGACACCCCGTCCGAGACCTTCCAGAACGGTTCCGTTGGCGGCGACATCACGGTTTCTTCGTCACAGCAACACGATTCCTTCCAACCGGAACCTGGGGGTACGCTCTTGTGGCGCCGCATCTCACACAGTTTCTGTCGCAAAGCGGAAGGACTTCTGACGGAATCCGTAAGGACTTCCGAACGAGTTCTGTCAGCTGCCGACGGCACGTGCCAGGTGGGGTAGAACAGGCTGGACCAGCTTCCCGCGCGATGAAACAGAGGCAGAATGGTGAGCGAAGCCCTCAACGACGCCTTACCGCTACGCGACATCCCGGCCCATAGCGAAGACGACCAACTCGCGATCCTGACCGAACTGATCGCTCAAACGCTTTGCGATCGCAATCCAGGCTTCCGGGAAGTCATCGAGCGTGGCGGTCACCAGCAGGTCACCCGCCTGATCGAGGAGGTACTTCGACGCGGCCGGCCGCTACCCGAAAAGGTGCGCGCGATCATGCTGCGCACGGACACCGACATCCACCTCGTGGCGTCCGCACTGGGCGACTGTCTGGTCAGTGCGCCGGGCGAGGCACCGGGCCTGCTGATCCCCGCCCAGCTCGCCGACGGCAAGAGCGGACGGGCCAGGCTGAAGGGCGTACTGCGGCATCGCGCCGCCGTGGTCGGTCATGCGGTGTCGCCGCACGAGGCCGCCGCGTCCGTGCGCTCCGCGTCCCGGCTACTGGACCTGGCCTCCCCGCACGACGGCCCCGAGGCCGGCGTGGTGTTCGTCGACGACCACCTCTCGTCCCTCCTGCTCCTCCAGGACGAATCACTGTCCCGCACCCTGATAGCCCGCCATCTGAGCCCGCTCGCGGGACTGACGCCGGAGCGGTGTGAGCGCCTGGAGGCCACCCTGCTGGCGTGGCTCGGCGGCATGGGGGCTCCGGAGGTGGCCAAGGCGCTCAGCATCCATCCGCAGACGGTGCGCTACCGGATGCGCCAGCTGGAGAAGCTGTTCGGGGCCCGCCTCCGCGACCCGCGCACCCGCTTCGAGATCGAGATGGCACTCCGCAGCCGCCAGCTGATGGCCGGCGCACGACGGCGGCGCGCGGCCGCCACCCGTCGCCCGCGCGCCGCCGCCAAACCCCGCAAGGCCCTGCCGCGCCCCTAGAAACCACCCGCGTCGCCCCGCGACACCCACTCCACGAACCCGTTCCCCCACCCACATCCACCCCCACCCACGCATTCCTGCCCGCCGTCCGATTTGTCGAAAGTCACACTCCCAGACACCGCCCAAATACGGACATATCACCCCAACTGTCCGAGGTGTCCCACCCCCCGCCACGTATCGTCACCGTGACCCTTCAACCGGGACCCCGGCCGCAGCACGGCCGCGGAGACCCGGTGCAGCGTCGGTCGCCCGAGGCCGGCCGCCCCATAGCGGGCCTCCGATACACAGCGGGACAGGACACCACCTTCATGCACGGATCACGCCTCTCGACCTGCACGCGCCGCGGGCTGGCCGCGGCCGTGGCTGCCGGAGCACTGCTCACGGCGCTCACCACGGCGACCTCGGCCTCGGCCAGCACCGCCAGCACGCCGGTGGGCGGCTCCAAGGTCGTGTGCAGTTCGCAGAAGCCGGGCCTGGCGCCCGCCCTGTCCCAGGACATCGCCAACGCCCTCCACGGGCGCGAGGGCGCCTCGGCGCTGGCGATCTACGACCGGCACACCCACACCCGCTGTGAGTTCAAGGCCGGCACCCACTTCGACTCGGCGAGCGTGGTGAAGGTCACCGTGCTCGGGGCCCTGCTGCGGCAGGCCCAGGAGGCGCACCGCGGGCTGACCCCGCACGAGATGAAGCTGGCCAAGGCCATGATCACCAAGTCGGACAACGCCTCGACGTCCGCGCTCTGGCACCAGATCGGTCCCGCCGGCATCAAGCGCTTCCTGTCCCTGGCCGGTATGCGGCACACCGTCCCCGGCGCGGGCGGGGCGTGGGGCCTCACCCAGATCACCGCCGGCGACCAGCTCCAGCTGATGCAGCTGCTCACCACGGACAACACGGTGCTCACCGCGGCCTCCCGCGGCTACGCCCTCGACCTGATGCACCGGGTCGCCCCCGACCAGCGCTGGGGAGTTCCGGCCGGCGCCCCCGCCACGGCAGCCGTCCACGTCAAGAACGGCTGGCTGCCGCGCGACACCGGAGGCTGGCGGGTGAACAGCGTCGGCACCTTCACCGGCAGCGGTCACGACTACGGCATGGCCGTCCTCTCCACCGGAAACCACACCATGGACTACGGCGTGGACACCGTCGAGGGCACCGCCCGGGTCGTCCACCGCGATCTGACGCGGTGACGTCCAGCGGGCGTCGTCACCGCCCCGGAAACGGCGCCTGAGGGCCGGCTCCAGGGCGTTCCCTCAGCTCCGCGGCCGTCCGCCCCGCCGCAGCGTCCAGGCGCGCTCGCCCAGCAGCGCCATCGCCGCAGGCAGCAGGACACCGCGTATCACGGTGGCGTCGAGCAGCACCGCCAGTGCCATCCCCAGCCCGAGCATCTTGTACTCGACGGCCGACAGCGTGAGGAAGACCGTGAAGACCCCGGTCATGATGAGCGCCGCGCTGCTGACGACACCGGCACTGCCGGCGATGCCCGAGACGACGGCGTCCCGCGGTGCGGCGCCGCCGAGCCGCCTCTCCTTGATCCGGCTCAGGATGAAGATGTGGTAGTCCATGCTGAGCCCGAACAGCACGATGAACATGAACAGCGGAAGCCAGCTGACCACGCCGCCGTAGGACGTGAAGCCAAGCGCCGCTTCCAGATGGCCGTCCTGGAAGACCCAGACCAGCACCCCGTACGCGGCCCCGATGGACAGCAGGTTCAGCAGGATCGACACCAGCGGCAGCGTCCACGACCGGAAGACCACCATCAGCAGGACGAACGCCAGGGCGAGGATGAAGCCGAAGACCAGCGGTGTCCTGGCGGTGACCTGTCGGGCGAAGTCGTGCGGCATCGCGGTCTTCCCCGCGACGGCATAGCGAACGCCCGCCGGCGGGCCGAGGGTGGCCGGGAGCGCACGCTCCCGCAGGGTGGCCAGGGCACGATCCGCCGCAGGATCGGTGACAGCGCCTTCCAGCGGCACCCGGACCACCAGGGCCCCGCCGACCGGCACCACGGTGATGGGCTCCCGGAGCGCTCCCCCGCTCGCGGCCGCCCGCCGGTGGAGACCGTCAACGGCCCTGCGTACCTCAGGGGTGTCCGCCGACGCCCCGTCCGGCCGGTCGACGACGACCCGCGCAGCGGTCGCCGCCCCGGGGAACGCCCGCTGCATCTCCCGTGCGGCATCCACCGCGAGCGAGGCACCGGGCGGAAGGCTGGCCGTCACCGCCGCGTCCTGCAGCCGCATGCCGAGCGCCGGCAGTGCCATGGCCACGAGGACGACAGCCATCGACACGCCTGCCAACAGGGGCCGTTGGACGGCCATCGCCGCCACCCGCCCCCAGACCTGCGACTCCCTCGGTATGACCCGTCGCCGGCCGAGCCAGGGGACGCGGGGCCTGTCGACCCGGTCGCCGAGTGCGGACAGCAGCGCGGGCAGCACCGTGACGGACCCGAGCACGGCCAGGCCGACCACCAGCACCGTGCCCACGGTCAGTCCCTTGAAGACATCCACACCGGTGAACAGCAGCCCGGTCATGCAGACCATCACCGTCACGCCGGATGCCACCACGGCGTGTCCCGAGGTGGCCGCCGTGATCCGCAATGCCTCGCGCAACTCGTGGCCGGCGGCCCGCTCTTCGCGTACGCGGCGCAGGGAGAACAGTGAGTAGTCGATGCCGACGGCCATCCCGATCAGCAGCACGATCGCCGAGGCCGCACTGTTGAACGGCACCCACCGGCCCACCAGTTGAAGCAGTCCGAACGCGGCCGCCACGGTGGTCCCCGCCATCAACAGCGGGATCCCGGCGGCGGTCAGTGAGCCGAAGACGACCAGCAGGATCAGCAGGGTGAGCGGGAGGGAGATCGTCTCGGCGTGCTGCAGATCGCCCTTGATCCCGTCATTGACGGCTTCGGAGAGACTGCCGTCCCCGGCCTGGAGGACCCGCACGCGGGGATGCCGCTTCTGCACCAGCGTGACAGCGTTCCTCGCCCGGGCCGCATGGCGGGCGAACTGTTCATCCGGGCCCCGGACTTCGAAGGTGACGAGCCCCGAGCTGCCGTCCCGCGAGACCCACCGGCCGCCCTCCGCGCCCAGTGGTGAGCCGACATCCGTCACGGCCTCCCGGGCCCGGCGCAGCTCGGTCACCAGGTCCGCGGCGGCCGCCACCCGCCGGGTGTCCTGCGCGAAGCGGCGCCGGTCACCGGTATCCCGGCTCTGCACCAGCACGTTCTCCCGGTAGGAGTCGCCACCGTGCCGGGCGTCGATCCGCTGCTGGGCGCGCCCGGCCTCCCCCGGGTCGACGGCGGACGCGCCCTCTCCGGTGGTCATCGCGCCCGTCAGTACGGCGAGTACGACCAGCACCAGCCATCCGGCGACCGCCGCCGTGCGATGCCGTGCGGACCAGCCGGCGACGGCCGCGATCCGGCCCGGCCGCGACTTGCTCTTGGGCAGCATGAGCTGCTCTCCTCTACGTGGTGAATCGATCCTGTGGAACTCGCCGATGGCGAGGTGGTTCGGTGCCGTTCGTGGGCCGTCGAGTTGCCGCTCGACGGCCTACCGGCATACAGGGGCTATTCGACGTCCTTGAGGACCCTCTCGATCGTTCGGGTACGGCCCTGCAGATCCGCGACCTGACCGGTGATGGCTGTCAGCTCCCGCGCGATGCGCTCCTGCCCCTCGACAGCAGCACCGGCGAGCTTCCTGTACGCGTCCTCGCGCGCCAGCTGCGCCGTGGCCCGCCGGGTGATCGCGACCTGCCAGATGATCGTGACGAGAACGGCGGTCAGCAGGACGAAGATCCCGATGGTGCCGATGACTTCCTGCCACTGGTGATAGTTCATCACGGGGATCCCTTCTCGATGGTCAGCGTCTTCGCCGCGGTCGCAAGACACTCGGGGGTCAGGTGAACCGAGAAGGCGGTCACCTCGTAGAACTTCATCGCTTTCCCGTCGTCCGACACCTGTATCCGCGAGGAGACCAGACCGGCCGTCTCCAGCTTCTTCAGATGGACCTGCAGCAGCGCCCGGGAGATGCCCAGCTCACGCGCCAGTTGGCTGACATAGTTCGGCGCCGCCTGGAGCGCGGCGACCACCCGCATCCGATGAGGGTTGGAGAGCGTCGCCAGCAGGCGAACGAGCTCATCGCCGGTCGGCGTCGGGTCTCTCACGGCAGACTCACACTCCAGCACATGCCAACTTACGTTAGCAGGTGCCGAGTTATGCGGGCAGGTGTTCCGGACCGAAGGTACGACTAAGCACCCCCCAGGGTGACCGGCCCCCCGAACGGCCCCGTGCGGGGCGGGAGTGGCGATATCAACGCCGGATCGAGGCAGTGCATCCGGTGGGCCGAGAGGTGTCACGCCGCCGGCCCACCGCCACACCGCACTCTGGGAGGAACTCGGTGCCAGGCCGCGTCAAGGCAGACCTCAAGGGAGTTCCCGAAACGGCGTTGTGGACGCTCTACCACCGCGCCGCCGAAGCCGCCCGCCCGGACACGGTGCTGCCCGATCCACGCGCCGTACAGCTCATCTCCGAAGTGGACTTCCCTTTCGTGGAACGGCTGGGCGGCACCCGGCCATGGCTGGCGCAGGCCATTGCCCTCCGGGCCCTGGGATTCGACCGGGTGGTGCGTGCATTCCTCGCCGCCCACCCGGACGGCACCGTGATCGCTCTCGGCGAGGGCCTGGAGACACAGTTCTGGCGGGTGGACAACGGCCGGGCCCACTGGGTCACCGTCGACCTCAGCGACCCGCTGGCGCTGCGCCGGCGTGTACTGCCGCACGGGGATCGGCAGCGGCTCATCGCCTGCGACGCCCGCAACACCCAATGGATGACGGGTATCGACGCCGCACGCGGTGTGCTGGTGACCGCGCAGGGCCTGCTGATGTATCTCCAGCCCGCGCAGGTGACCCAGCTGATCGCCGCCTGCGCCGAGGCGTTTCCCGGTGGCTCGATGGTGTTCGACACCGTGTCGCGGCGCTTCAGCGCCCGCACCCGCACCGGCGCCAAGGGGCCCGGCGGCCATCATCTGCCCCCGATGCCCTGGGGCATGGACGCGGTCGGGCGGGAGCAGCTGTTCAGCGCCCATCCGGCCATCAGCGAAGTGGCCGACGTTCCGCTCCCCGCGGGCCGTGGTGTCCTCGGCTATCTCGCGCCCCGCGCCGCGGCCCTGCCCCTGCTCCGCGGGGACCGCCCGCTCATCACCCGGTTGCATTTCGGTTCGGCGCCCGCCCGGCTGGCCCCTCGGCCCTGACGGACCGCGTGAGTGCAGCGGGCCGCACGGCTCCGACGGCTCGTGGGGATCTCACCCTTCCTGGAGAAACGCGTTCACCCGCTCCGCGATCCGCTCGGGATACTCCCCGCTGATCGCGTGTGATGCCTCGGGCCGCAGGGCAGTAGGGCGCACGCCGCTCAGTCCAGGGTCACCGGGAACCGCTCCTGGAGGCTGACCTCCAGCACCGGACAGCCCAGTTCCAGGACCTGGGAGACGATCCGGGCGCTCTCCTGGGGGCTTATGCCCGGCAGGATCTCCGGCAGCCTGCGGGCCAGGTCTCCGGCGCCGGGGATGTCGGTGTGCGGCGCGAAGGCGGGCGCAAAGCGTTCGTGTCCGGCGCCGCGCTCCTTGTTGCTCTCACCGGGTAACAGGCCGACGTCCGCCGCGAGTACGAGGATCCGTCCGGCGCCGGAACCCACCAGGGGGTACGCCCACCACAGCAGGTCCACCGAGCGGGTGCCGGCCGCGGCCATCCGGGCCCGGCCGGCCGTGGGACAGGACGCGCCGCCGCCCGACGAGGCCTGCCGGTCAGGGCTGTGGTGCTCCTCGAAGCCATGGCTCAGCTCGGGGCCGTGCGTGCGCTCACCCCACCCCTTGTCGCCGAGCGCACCCGTGACCGGCATCAGATCGACGGCGGGGGCGCCCACCGCCTCTTCACGGGCGGGCCCGAAGAGCCGGTGCGCACCGTTGCTCCAGTGGGAGATCCGGCCGTCCGCATCCACCACCACGACCGCAAGCGGAATCCGTCCGGGCGCCGCATCCCGGGGTGCGGCCGCCCGGGGCGCCGCGAGGGTCAGGTCGTCGCCGTTCAACAGGCCACGTTCCATGGGTGGTTGCTCCTTCGTACACCGGCCGTGCACCACCCCCACCACGGTACGACCGCGGCACGGTGCGGCGGGCGGCATTCCCCGAAGAGGGAGTGCGTCCGCGCACCGTGCGCACCGTCCGCCGCAGCCGTCGCGAAGAGCTCAGTCCTCGTGCCCCAGTTGGAGGTCGCGCTCCGTGCGGCCGCCTCCCGCCATCCGCAGGACGGTGGCCACCGGCGGGTATCCGGCGGCGATGACGGTGTACTCGCCGGCCGACAGATCCACGAAGCGGAACAGCCCGTCGGGGCCGGTGGTCGCGGTGTCGACGACATTGCCGGCGGCGTCCAGGAGGGTGACCCTGGCATCCTCGACGGGGCGGCCGCCGCCGGCCCGTACGGTCCCGCGCAGCACCGCACCGCCGGCGAGCTCGACGTCCTGGCGGGTCTCCCGCGACGCCTGCACGGTCACCGGCAGCGCGGCGGGGCGGAAAGCGGGGGCGCTGGAGGCGAGCGTGTACTCGCCGGCCACCAACTCCCCGATGACATAGCCGCCTTCGCGTCCGCTGCGGGTGGTGGCGACGACCTCGCCGCGGACGTCGGTGAGGGTGACCATGGCATCGCGTACGGGCGTGCCGTCGGCGGTGGTGACGGTGCCCGCGAGGCGCCCCGCGCCGCCGAGCACCACGTCCAGCTCGACCGGCCGCTCGCCGACGGTGACACTGACGGCCTGCGGCTGGTGCCCGCCGGCCGCCGCGATCAGCACATACGAGCCGGCGCCCGGCGTGCTCAGCGCATACCGCCCGTCGTCGCCGGTGGCGCCGCGGCCGACCTGGCGGCCGGCGACGTCGATGAGGGTGAGCGCGGCGCGCGGCACGATGCTGCCGTCGTGGTGCTGAACGGTGCCGCACACCGGGACGCCGGCCGTGACGGTGGGGTGTCCGGTGGAGGCGTAGCCGTGTGCACGGGAGTACGTCGGTTGGCTGCCATGGGAGTGGGGGGCGGTCGCGTCCGCGGCGGAACGTGCCGGGGGTACGGCGGCGGGGTCGGCCGGATCGCCGTACGGAGCCTGCGGGGTCGGGGAGGCCTGCGGAGCAGGAGAGGCGTGGGACACCAGGGGTTTCTCTTTCAGGAAGAAGGCGAGCACAAGGCCCAGGACGAGGACCGGCACGAGGTAGAAGAAGATCCCCGGCATGGCGTGCGCATACGCGGCGACATAGCTGTCGCGCAGCGAGGCGGGCAGTGCGCGCACCAGTTGCGGGGTGATCGACTCCGGGTCGGGCAGCCGCGCCGACTCCGGCAGCCGGTCGCCGAGTTGGCGGGCCAGCCGGTCGGCGAAGAGGGTGCCGAAGAGGGCCGCGCCGACGCTGCCGCCGATCTGCCGGAAGTAGTTGGTGGCGCTGGTCGCGGTGCCGAGGTCGGCGGTGCGTACGGAGTTCTGCACGGCGAGCACCAGCACCGGCATGACGAAGCCGATGCCGAGGCCGAGGATGCCCATCCAGAGGCTGTAGTCCTCGCGCGGGGTGTCCTGCTGCATCCGCGACAGCAGCCACATCCCCACCGCGGCCGCCGCGCAGCCCAGTACGGGGAACACCTTGTAGTGCCCGGTGCGGCTGATGAGCTGACCGGAGACGATCGAGGCGAGGACGATGCCGCCCATCATGGGCAGCATCAGCAGCCCGGACTCGGTGGCCGTGGCCCCGTCGACCATCTGCAGGAAGGTCGGCAGGTAGCTGGCGGCGCCGAAGAGCGCCACACCGACGACGGCGCCGATCAGGCCGGTGAGATTGAAGATCGAGTCGCGGAACAGCCGCAGCGGGATGAGCGGTTCGGCGGCGAAGTGCTCGACGGCGAGGAACAGCAGGGCACAGCCGAGCGCACCGGCCCCGAGGCCGAGGACGACCCGCGAGTTCCAGGCGTACTCGGTGCCGCCCCAACTGGTCAGCAGGACCAGGCAGGTGGAGAACGCGGCGAGCAACAGCGCCCCCGCGACGTCCAGTCGGGCGCGGCGCGCGGGCCGGGGCAGCTTCAGCACGCAGGCGATGACGACGAGCGTCAGCGCGCCGAACGGGACGTTGAGGTAGAAGCACCAGCGCCAGGAGGCGTGGTCGGTGCAGAAGCCGCCGATCAGCGGCCCGGCCACGGAGGCGAGTCCGAAGGCGGCTCCGATCAGGCCCAGGTAGCGGCCGCGGGCCCGCGGCGGGACGACATCGGCGATGATCGCCTGGACGCCGATGATGAGGCCGCCGCCGCCGACGCCCTGGACGGCCCGGAAGATGATCAGCTCGTCCATGGTCCGCGACCAGCCGGCCAGCGCCGAGCCGACGGTGAAGACGAGGATGGCGAAGAGGAAGACGGGCTTGCGGCCGAAGAGATCGCCGAGCTTGCCGTAGAGCGGCAGTCCGATGGTCGAGGCGAGGAGGTAGGACGTCACCGCCCAGGACATCTCGCCCAGGCCGTGCAGCTCGCCGACGATCTTGGGGAGCGCGGTGGCGACGATCGTCTGGTCAAGGGCCGCGAGCAGCAGCGTCAGCATCAGGCCGAGGAAGACCATGCGGACCCGGCGGGGGCCGAGCGGCACCGGGGCACCGGGGGCGGGGCCCTTCGGTCCGTCGTTGGCGGCCGGAGCCGTTGTCGCGCCGGGGACGGGCGGACCGATCCACTCGACCCGCTCGCTCAGGATGGTGCCACCCACGTGCTGCTCCCCTCGTCACGCCTGTTGCCGCCCAATCTCTCGCATTGGGCGACAACACCGATCAACCGCGGCGAAAGGGTGCGTGCGGGGTGGGAAGGGGCATCAAGTACGTTGCCCGGGGCGCCTATTGGGCTCCCATCAGGGCTTTCCGTACGGAAGCGTTCCGGTGGCCCGGACACTTCGACTCACCGGAAACCACCCGAACCGGTGAGTGTGAAGGCATGCGCTCAGGGTGACGGGTGTGATCGCCGATCACTTCGCCACGTGGGCGGCGAGATTGTCGAGCAGGCTGTCGTAGATCCGGCCGAGCCCCTTGGGGGCGAAGGTCCGCTCGAAGAAACCGCCGATACCGCCGGCGCCCTGCCAGGTGGTGGTGACGACGACCTTGGCGCGCTTCTCGCCGGCCGGGGTGACGACCCAGGTGGTCACCATCGAGGAGTTGCGGTCCTTCTCCACGAGCTGACCGTCGGTCGGCTCGTCGACCTCCAGCAGGCAGTCGCGCACCCGCTTGCTCGTGGCCTGGAGCTTCCAGTGGACGAGGGTGCCCTTGCCGTCGCCGCCCTCACGGACCTCGTACTCGCTGAAGTGCTCGGGCAGCAGCTGCCGGCGCGTGCCGGAGTAGTCGGCGAGCGCGTCGAACACGTCCTCCGGGTCTGCCGCGATCTCGCGCTCCGTGATGGCCTCGACCTGACCCATATGTGTCTTCCTCCAGTACTCGACTGCCGGTCCTGCGATGCGCCGCCAAGCCAACCACCCCACGGCGGCGCGCCCAAATTCAGGGCCGCCGAGCCTCAAGGGAACATGTGTTCTATTATGGCGCCCGGGGGGCCCTGCAGGATCCAGAAGGAGGCCCGATGCGCTGGGACAATCTCGGCGAAAGCCCGTCCGCGCTGTTCGGTACGGACGTCGTCAGCCGGACGATCGACACCCCCGAATTCCGCGGGATCACCTTCCATGAAGTGCGCGCCCGCTCGATCGTGAACCGCGTGCCCGGCGCCTCGCGGATGCCGTTCGAATGGACCGTGAATCCCTACCGGGGGTGCAGTCATGCCTGTGTGTACTGCTTCGCGCGCAAGACGCACAGCTATCTCGACCTGGACACCGGGCAGGACTTCGACTCGCAGATCGTGGTGAAGGTCAACGCCCCCGAACTGCTGCGCCGCGAGCTGGCCGGGCGGCGCTGGCACGGTGACCACATAGCCATGGGCACGAACGTCGACTGCTATCAGCGCGCCGAGGGCCGCTACGGCCTGATGCCCGGCATCATCACGGCGCTGCGCGACTACGCTAACCCCTTCTCGATCCTCACCAAGGGCACGCTCATCCTGCGGGACCTGGCGCTGCTGCAGCAGGCCGCCGAGGTCACCGACGTCGGTATCTCCGTCTCCGTCGGCTTCCTGGACCGCGAGCTGTGGCGCACGGTCGAGCCCGGCACGCCCGCCCCCGAGCGCCGGCTGGACGTGGTGCGTACGCTCACCGCGCACGGCATCCCGTGCGGTGTGCTGATGGCGCCGGTGATCCCGTTCCTCGGGGACGCACCGGAGCAGCTGCGGGCCACGGTGCGCGCCATCGCCGAGGCCGGGGCCGGCTCCGTGACCCCGCTCGTGCTGCATCTGCGGCCCGGCGCCCGTGAATGGTTCATGGCGTGGCTGGAGCGCCACTACCCGCATCTGGTGCGGCGTTACCGGACGATGTACGGGGACGGCGCCTACGCCCCCACGTGGTACCAGCGCCGCATCACCCGCCAGGTCCACGAGTTCGCCGCGGAGTACGGCATCGGGCCCTCCCGCCCCGGCGCGGGTCGCAAGATCCCACCGGCGGACGCCGGCCCCGGACCGGCCGGTGCACCCCTCGGTGACGGACCCCACGCGCCCGCGGAACCAACCCAGTTGACCCTGATCTGACCCGGCCGGAGCGGTCAGGCCGAGGCGGCCGGAGCGGTCAGGCCGAGGGGGCCGGAGCCGCCGCCAGGGCCCGCGCCAGACGGTTGCGCGCCTCCGTCTGGACCCTGATCCGCTCGTCGATGACGGCGAGCCGCTCATGGGCGATGCGCAGGCCCTCGGCCGACGGCGGGGCGCTGGACATGTCGCCGTCCAGGCAGTGGGTGAAGCAGTGGACGTCGGCGAGCGTGAGCCCGGCCGCCAGGAGGTGGCAGATGTTGCGGACCCGTACGACCACGCACTCGTCGTAGCGCCGATAGCCGTTCGCCGCCCGCTCCGAGGCGATCAGCCCCGCGCGTTCGTAGTGGCGCAGCGCGCGCGGCGACACCCCCGTGAGCCCTGCCAGCTCCCCGATCCGCACCGGATCACCTCCCCGTCCGCCAGCGTTTCTACCAGGGCGGTGACGGGCGGCCCGGCCCGCCCCGCACGGACCGCCCCGCGGCCGTGCCCGTCAGCCGACCACCGCTCCCCCGTCGACCGGGAGGATCACCCCGGTCACGAACGACGCGGACGGCGCGGCGAGCCGGGTGACGGCCCACCGCCAGGACGCGCGCGCCCTCCGCCGCGAAGGCATGGGCGGTGGCACGTCCGATCCCGGTACCGGCCCCGGTGACGATCACGACTCTGCTGTCCGTTCCGGGCGCATCCGGCCCGGCGTACGTGGTGCGTTCCATGCCGGGAGTCTCGAACCCTGACACCTGGGACAAGGTCAAGCGGCTCCCCGGTCCTCGCACGGGAAAACTCCTTGACGGGCCTCCTACCCTCTCCTGCATGGAGGGGTCTGATGAACGGAGCCGGGCACAGCCACCGCACCGGGTACGCGTACGGGAGATGACCGAAGCCGATGTCGACGCGGTCTCGGCGGTACGGGTCCACGGCTGGCAGACGGCGTATCGCGGGCTGATGCCGCAGGAGTATCTGGACACGATGAGCGTGTCGGCGGATGCCGAGCGACGGCGGTCGTGGTTCGCGCGCCGGTCGCCGGAGGTGTCGGAGCTGGTGGCCGAGTGGGACGGTGAGGTCGTCGGCTGGGCGTGCGTCGGACCGGCCCGGGACCCCGATATCGCCCCGGGGGCCGAGGAGTTGCCCGCACCGGCGCCGACCGCGGGTGAGCTGCTCGCCCTCTATGTGGCGCCCTGCCTGATCGGCACCGGCGTCGGCCGTGCCCTGATGGCCGCCGGCACCGCCCGCGCACGGGCGAGCGGCTACCGCGCGCTGTATCTGTGGGTGGTTCGCGGCAACACCCGCGCCCAGCGGTTCTACGAACGGGCCGGTTTTGTGCCGGACGGGGCCGAGGAGGCGTTCGAGGTGGGCGGCCGCAGCGTCCCGGAGCTGCGCTACCGGCGCTCGCTGACACCGGAACCGGCACCGCCGCCACCGGTCCCCTCACCCCGCTCGGAGCCCTGACCCCGATCGCCGCCTGCCGCGCCGTCCGGCCCGTCCTCCGTCACCTCGGGTCCGGCCTGCGCCGTCTCGTCCTCGTGCACCCCCAGCCGTGCCAGTGACGCCGCCGCGGCGGCCGCCAGCCGGGGATGGGCGACGGCCGCGGTGAGCGTGGGAACCGCGCGCCGGTCGCCCAGCGCGCCCAGCCCCTCGACACAGGCGAGCGCCACCCGCCAGTAGGGGTTGTGCGGGGTCAGCAGCCGCTCCAGGGTCGCGATCAGCGCGGGTACGGACTGCGGTGCACGGAGTTCGGCGAGCAGCCTGACCGGGTGCAGGGCGTAGGCGGTGCGCAGCGGATTGGTGGCGAGTGCGGCGGCGGCGCGGGCGGTACGGGGGTCGCCGAGGCGGCCCAGGGCGTGCGCGGCGGTGGCGCAGCGCACCGGGTCGCGGTAGTTCAGTAACAGGACGAGTGTCTCGAAGGCCCGCTTGTCGCCGGCGCAGCCGAGGATGAAGGCGGCGATCTCCCTGGCCCACAGCGGACGTTCGACGGCGACCAGCATCCGGGCCAGTTCCTCCCGCCCGGCCGGGGTGTTCTTGCGGGCCAGCCCCAGCAACCGTTCGTAAGCGACCAGATCCTGTGGGGAGCGGAGTTCGGCGCGCACCCGGTCCGTCAACTCGTGGAATTCCTCTTCCATTTGCCGATCCCCTCCCACCGGGCCGCCCCGGCTCCCGCGACGTGGCCTGCACCACAGCCTAATGACCCCCGCTACCCCTGGCGCTCTGGTTACTCACCGGTTAACCTGCTGGAACGAGCAGCACCACTGCTCGGGCGGCCTGGTGACGCAGCCGCCACAGAGTGAAGTCGGTTCGGCACAGCACGACCTCAGTACGGAGAACACGGCACGGCCCCGGGACAGGGCTCGCCGCGCCTCCCGCCCCGCCGGCGCTCCCGCAGCGCTGCGGCTCCCGCGGCTCACCGCCGCTTCTCTGCCGCTGCGCAGGTCAGGTATCGCGCCGCGCGGATACCCCTCAGTCGTCACTTCTCCCCTGTATTCAGGGGAACACCCTCAGGAGTCTCGCGATGGGCCCTCAGTCCACCCCTGATCTCTCAACTGAAGCCTCCCCCCTGTCTCTTTCCACCGTCGCCATCGTCGGCCTGGGCACCATGGGCACCGGTATCGCCGAGGTGCTGGCGCGGGCCGGCCGCGAGGTCATCGGTATCGACACCGACGAAGCCGCGGCCCGGCATGCCGTCTCGGCCCTCGAAGCCGCCACCGCCCGCGCGGTGCAGCGCGAGCGGATCACGGAGCGGGAGCGGCAGGACATCCTGGCCCGGTTCCGCACCTTCACCGATGTGCAGGCCGCCGCGGACGCCGATCTCGTCATCGAGGTGGTGCCCGAGGACTACGAGCTCAAGCGGCAGGTCTTCGCCGAGCTGGACGCCGTGGTGCGGCCGGAGACCATCCTGGCCACCGGCACCAATGCGCTGTCCGTGACCCGGCTGGCCGCCGACTCGCAGCGCCCCGAGCGAGTGCTCGGCGTGCACTTCTTCAACCCCGCACCGGCCATGAAGCTGGTCGAGGTCGTCTCCTCCGTGCTCACCGCGCCGACCGCGGTCGCGGCCGTCACGGAGCTCGCCCACCACCTGGGCAAGGACCCGATCGCGGTGGGTGACCGCCCCGGCTTCGTCGCCGATGGCCTGCTGTTCGGGTACCTGAACCAGGCCGCGGCGATGTACGAGGCCAAGTACGCCACCCGCGAGGACATCGACGCCGCGATGCGGCTCGGCTGCGGTCTGCCCATGGGCCCGCTGGCGCTGCTCGACCTGATCGGCGTGGACACCGCGCGCACGGTCCTGGAGGCGATGTACGCCGACTCCCAGGACCGGCTGCACGCCCCCGCGCCGATCCTCGGCCAGCTGACCGAGGCGGGGCTGACCGGCCGCAAGGCGGGCCGCGGCTTCTACACGTACGACGCCCCGGGCAGCAGCACGGTCGTGCCGGACGCGGAGAGCCCGGCGGCCGCCGATGAGCTCACCGGCGGGCGTACGGTCACCGGCGTCGGCGTGGCCGGTTCCGGGACGATGGCCAGCGGTATCGCGGAGGTCTTCGCCAAGGCGGGCTTCAAGGTCGTGCTGGCCGCCCGCAGCCTGGAGAAGGCCGAGAAGGCCAAGGCCAGGATCGCCAAGTCGCTGGGCCGCTCCGTGGACAAGGGCCGGATGAGCGCCGAGGCCCGGGACACCGCGCTGGCGGCGATCACCCCGGCCGGTTCGCTGGACGCGTTCGCCGACGTGGACCTCGCGGTCGAGGCGGTGGCCGAGGATCTGGCGGTCAAGCAGGAGCTGTTCACGACGCTGGACAAGGTCTGCAAGCCGGGCGCCGTCCTGGCCACCACCACCTCGTCGCTGCCGGTCGTGGCCTGCGCCCGCGCCACCTCGCGCCCGCAGGACGTCATCGGGATGCACTTCTTCAACCCGGCGCCCGCCATGAAGCTGGTAGAGGTGGTGCGTACGGTCCTGACGGCCGACGATGTCCACGCCACCGTGCGGGCGGTCTGCACCAAGGTCCGCAAGCACCCGGTGGACTGCGGCGACCGGGCCGGATTCATCGTGAATGCGCTGCTGTTCCCGTACTTGAACAACGCGATCAAGATGGTCGAGGAGCACTATGCGACCCTGGACGACATCGACGCCGCCATGAAGCTCGGCGGCGGGTACCCGATGGGCCCGTTCGAACTCCTCGATGTGGTCGGCCTGGACGTGTCCCTGGCCATCGAGAAGGTGCTGCACGCCGAGTTCCGCGACCCCGGGCTGGCCCCGGCGCCGCTGCTGGAGCACCTCGTCGCCGCGGGCTGCCTCGGCCGCAAGACCGGCCGCGGCTTCCGTGAGTACGCCCGGCGCTGACGCGTGGCGGCACCCCGGCCCGGCCGGGGGAGGGTGGGGTGGACTGCTGGAACCTGACGGCGGTCCACCCCCGCTCACGGGGGCAAAGGCTGCACCTCATGCCGCAGGCCGCGTAAATATGCAGTACCGTCCCCACATGTCCCAGCCCGCTCGCACGCAACCCTCAGACGCCCCTGACACTCCCGGTACCCGTCGGGCGGCTGCGCAACGGCTCAAAATGCGCCGCGAATTGTCGGCGGCGGCGATGGAACTGTTTGCGACCAAGGGCTATGAGGCGACGACGGTCGATGAGATCGCGGCCGCAGCGGGCGTCGCCCGGCGTACCTTCTTCCGCCACTTCCGCTCCAAGGAAGAGGCGATCTTCCCCGACCACGACGACACCCTCGTCCGCGCGGAGGCCGTCCTGGACGCCGCTCCGCCGCACGAGAACCCGCTGGACACGGTCTGCCGCGGCATCAAGGAGGTCATGCGGATGTATGCGGCCTCCCCGGCCGTGTCGGTGGCCCGTTACAGCCTGACCCGCGAGGTCCCCACCCTGCGTGAGGCCGAGATCGCTTCGGTGGCCCGCTACGAGCGGCTGTTCACCCGCTATCTCCTGGGCCACTTCGACGAGGGCGCACACCGCGAGGGCGACGACGATCCGCTGCTCGCCGAGGTCGCGGCGTCCGCCGTGGTCACCGCGCACAACCACGTGCTGCGGCGCTGGCTGCGGGCCGGCGCGGAGGGCGATGTCGAGGCACAGCTCGACCATGCCTTCGAGATCGTCCGGGAGACCTTCGGCGCCGGCATCGGCGCGGGCCGCACCAGCGGCGGGGAGAATCCCCCGGCGGCCGTCTCGCGCGAGGGCGAGGTGCTGGTCGCGGTGGCCCGCACGGACGCCCCGCTGGACGAGGTCATGCGCACCATCCGCAAGGCGATCAAAGAACGGAAGTAACGGCCTTCCGGCCGGAACCGGACACGAGCGCGGCCCGGCACCCATGCACCGACCGGGCCGCGACACGGATGGCGTAACGCCCTCCCTGCGCACGCTGCGCACACCTCACCTTTCTTTGCGTGATCCGCAGGCCTCCCATCGGGGCTCTTTCGCTCATGCGTGCCGCCTGAATGACATCTGAGAGAAATTCTTGGCACTCAGTGTCTTGTCGCCTGGCACGCGGTGTCATACGTTGAAGGTGTCCGGGCGGCCGGCGTGCTGAAAACCCACGCACGCCGGCTGTCCCACCAGCCCCACGTGGCTGGCCGCCCGGATGCCTGCGTCACAGGCACTTCCCAGCTGCCGCTGGGCACCGCGCTCACCAGCGCTGCCAGGCACCGCGGCCGACGGCTCTGCGATCCCCGCAGAGGCGACGGCAACGGAGCCAACCCGGCCGAACCGACGGCACCACCTCCGCACCACCCCCGACGTTCCCTCAAGCCGTTCCTCAACGCGCTTCGCCGGAGGCACACCGTGAACGAAATCCTGGACGCAATCGTTGCGCCTGACACCACCAGCGCCGACTTCGCCGCGCTGACCATCCCCGAGTCCTACCGCGCGGTGACCGTGCACAAGGACGAGGCCGAGATGTTCGCAGGCCTGGAAACCAAGGAGAAGGACCCCCGCAAGTCGCTGCACATCGAGGATGTGCCGGTTCCCGAGCTGGGACCGGGCGAGGCACTGGTGGCCGTGATGGCCTCCTCCGTGAACTACAACTCGGTCTGGACCTCGATCTTCGAGCCCATGTCGACCTTCGCGTTCCTGGAGCGCTACGGCCGCCTCTCCCCGCTCACCAAGCGGCACGACCTGCCGTACCACGTCATCGGCTCCGACCTGGCCGGTGTGGTGCTGCGCACCGGGCCCGGCGTCAACGCCTGGGGCCCCGGCGACGAGGTCGTCGCGCACTGCCTCTCCGTCGAGCTGGAGTCCTCCGACGGCCACAACGACACCATGCTCGACCCCGAGCAGCGCATCTGGGGCTTCGAGACCAACTTCGGCGGCCTGGCCGAGATCGCGCTGGTCAAGTCCAACCAGCTGATGCCCAAGCCCCAGCACCTGAGCTGGGAGGAGGCGGCGTCGCCCGGTCTGGTCAACTCGACCGCGTACCGCCAGCTGGTCTCCCGCAACGGCGCCGGGATGAAGCAGGGCGACAACGTCCTGATCTGGGGCGCGAGCGGCGGACTCGGCAGTTACGCCACCCAGTTCGCGCTGGCCGGCGGCGCCAACCCGATCTGTGTGGTCTCCTCGGACCAGAAGGCGGAGATCTGCCGGAAGATGGGCGCCGAGGCGATCATCGACCGTAACGCCGAGGGCTACAAGTTCTGGAAGGACGAGCACAACCAGGACCCCAAGGAGTGGAAGCGCTTCGGCAAGCGCATCCGCGAGCTGACCGGCGGCGAGGACGTGGACATCGTCTTCGAGCACCCCGGCCGGGAGACCTTCGGCGCGTCCGTCTACGTCACGCGCAAGGGCGGCACCATCGTCACCTGCGCCTCGACCTCGGGCTACAACCACGAGTACGACAACCGCTACCTGTGGATGTCGCTGAAGCGGATCGTCGGCTCGCACTTCGCCAACTACCGCGAGGCGTGGGAGGCCAACCGCCTGATCGCCAAGGGCAAGATCCACCCGACCCTTTCGCGGACCTACAGCCTCGAAGAGACCGGGCAGGCGGCGTACGACGTGCACCGCAACCTCCACCAGGGCAAGGTCGGCGTGCTGGCACTGGCCCCCGAGGAGGGGATGGGCGTGCGCGACGAAGAAATGCGCGCAAAGCACCTCGACGCCATCAACCGGTTCCGGAACGTCTGAGGCAACTCGGACTTCCGGACCACGAAGATTCGAGCCTGATATGACTGAGCGTCAGAAGGATCGTCCGTGGCTGATGCGGACGTACGCCGGCCACTCCACCGCCGAGGCGTCCAACGAGCTGTACCGACGCAACCTCGCCAAGGGCCAGACCGGCCTGTCGGTCGCGTTCGACCTCCCGACGCAGACCGGATACGACCCCGACCACGTCCTCGCCCGCGGTGAGGTCGGCCGGGTCGGGGTCCCGGTGTCCCACCTCGGCGACATGCGACGGCTGTTCCAGGACATCCCGCTGGACCAGATGAACACCTCGATGACCATCAACGCGACGGCCATGTGGCTGCTGGCGCTGTACGAGGTGGTCGCCGAGGAGCAGGGCGCCGACATCTCCAAGCTGTCGGGGACGACACAGAACGACATCGTCAAGGAGTACCTGTCGCGCGGGACGCACGTCTTCCCGCCCGGCCCCTCGCTCCGGCTGACCACCGACATGATCACGTACACGGTGGCCCACATCCCCAAGTGGAACCCGATCAACATCTGCAGCTACCACCTGCAGGAGGCGGGCGCCACGCCGGTCCAGGAGATCGCGTATGCGATGAGCACCGCCATCGCGGTGCTGGACGCGGTGCGGGACTCCGGACAGGTGCCGGCGGAGAAGTTCGGCGATGTCGTGGCCCGTATCTCGTTCTTCGTGAACGCCGGTGTCAGGTTCGTCGAGGAGATGTGCAAGATGCGTGCCTTCGGCCGCATCTGGGACCGGATCACCCGTGAGCGCTACGGCATCGAGAACGAGAAGCAGCGCCGGTTCCGCTACGGCGTCCAGGTCAACTCGCTCGGTCTGACCGAGGCGCAGCCGGAGAACAACGTCCAGCGGATCGTCCTGGAGATGCTGGCCGTCACGCTCTCCAAGGACGCCCGGGCCCGGGCCGTGCAGCTCCCCGCCTGGAACGAGGCGCTGGGGCTGCCGCGCCCGTGGGACCAGCAGTGGTCGCTGCGGATCCAGCAGGTCCTGGCGCACGAGAGCGATCTGCTGGAGTACGAGGACATCTTCGCCGGCTCGCATGTCATCGAGGCCAAGGTGGACACGCTGGTCACCGAATGCTTCGCGGAGATCGAGCGGATCCAGGAGATGGGCGGCGCGATGGCCGCGGTGGAGTCCGGCTATCTCAAGTCGCAGCTGGTCTCCGCGCACGCCGAGCGGCGGGCCCGGATCGAGTCCGGCGAGGAGAAGATCGTCGGTGTCAACTGCTTCGAGGGCACCGAGCCCAACCCGCTCACCGCGGACCTCGACACGGCCATCATGACCGTCGACCCGGCCAACGAGGCGCGGGTGGTCCAGGGGCTGCACGACTGGCGGGACAACCGCGACGAGACGCGCGCCCAGGAGGCGCTGTCGGTCCTGAAGAAGACCGCGGCGGGCGACGGCAATCTCTTCGCGGCCACCGTGGAGTGCGCCCGTGCGGGTGTGACGACCGGCGAGTGGGCCTGGGCGCTGCGGGACGTCTTCGGCGAGTTCCGGGCACCCACGGGCGTCTCCAGCGCTCCCCTGGCGGTCGCCGCCGAGGAGGGCAGCCCGCTCGCCGCGGTCCGCGAGAAGGTCGCCAAGACCGCGGCCGAACTCGGCAGCGGCAAGCTGCGCCTGCTGGTCGGCAAGCCCGGCCTGGACGGGCACAGCAACGGCGCCGAGCAGATAGCCGTACGGGCCAGGGATGCCGGCTTCGAGGTGATCTACCAGGGCATCCGGCTGACCCCGGAGCAGATCGTCTCGGCCGCGGTCGCCGAGGACGTGCACTGTGTCGGTCTGTCGATCCTGTCCGGCTCGCACGCCGAGCTGGTGCCGGACGTACTGGCCCGGCTGCGCCGCACCGGCGTGGATGACATGCCCGTCATCGTCGGCGGCATCATCCCCTCCGCCGATGCTGCCGCGCTCCGGGAAGCCGGAGTGGCGGCCGTGTTCACCCCCAAGGACTTCGGTATTACGGAGATCATCGGCCGTATCGTCGACGAGATCCGGAAAGCGAACCAGCTCGACCCTCTGGAGGTCCCCGCATGACCCAGGTGAACCGTCTGCGCCCGCGGCGCTCCTGTCTCGCGGTCCCGGGCAGCAATCCGCGCTTCCTGGAGAAGGCCCAGGGGCTCCCGGCCGACCAGGTCTTCCTGGACCTGGAGGACGCCTGCGCGCCGCTCGCCAAGGAAGGCGCCAGGCACCACATCGTCGAGGCGCTGAACGACGGCGACTGGACCGGCAAGACCCGGGTCGTGCGGGTCAACGACTGGACGACGCACTGGACGTACCGGGACGTCATCACGGTCGTCGAGGGCGCGGGCCCCAACCTCGACTGCCTCATGCTGCCGAAGGTCCAGGACGCCCAGCAGATCGTGGCGCTGGACCTGCTGCTGACGCAGATCGAGAAGACCATGGGCTTCGAGGTCGGCAGGATCGGCATCGAGGCGCAGATCGAGAACGCCAAGGGCCTGGTGAACGTCGACGAGATCGCCGGCGCCTCACCGCGCCTGGAGACCATCATCTTCGGCCCGGCCGACTTCATGGCGTCCATCAACATGAAGTCGCTGGTGGTCGGCGAGCAGCCGCCCGGCTATGGGGCGGATGCCTATCACTACATCCTGATGCGCATTCTGATGGCC
This sequence comes from Streptomyces sp. NPDC048434, assembly GCF_043200375.1. Classification (NCBI taxonomy): domain Bacteria; kingdom Bacillati; phylum Actinomycetota; class Actinomycetes; order Kitasatosporales; family Streptomycetaceae; genus Streptomyces; species Streptomyces sp. NPDC048434. The sequence continues at coordinate 38,216 of NZ_JBICXQ010000026.1, forward strand.
GCCCGTACCTACGATCTGCAGGCGATCGACGGACCGTACCTTCAGATCAAGAATGTTGACGGCTATCGCGAGGTCGCCGGCCGCGCCGCCGCCCTGGGCTTCGACGGCAAGTGGGTGCTGCACCCGGGTCAGGTCGAGGCCGCCAACGAGGTGTTCTCGCCCTCCCAGGAGGACTACGACCACGCCGAGCTGATCCTGGACGCCTACGAGTGGCACACCTCGGAGGCGGGCGGAGCCAAGGGTTCCGCGATGCTCGGCGACGAGATGATCGACGAGGCGAGCCGGAAGATGGCGCTGGTCGTCGCCGGCAAGGGCCGGGCCGCCGGCATGACCCGCACGTCCAAGTTCGAGGCCCCGGAGGCATAAGCACCATGCAGTTCGGCCGTACCTATGAAGAGTTCACCGTCGGCGATGTGTACAAGCACTGGCCGGGGAAAACCGTCACGGAATACGACGACCACCTCTTCTGTCTGCTCACGATGAATCATCACCCGCTGCACATGGACAGCAACTACGCGGAGCAGACCACCGATTTCGGCAAGAACGTCGTCGTCGGCAACTACATCTACTCCCTGCTGCTGGGCATGTCGGTGCCCGACGTTTCCGGAAAGGCCATCGCCAATCTGGAGATCGAGTCGCTGAAGCATGTGGCGCCCACCTTCCACGGCGACACGCTCTACGGCGAGACGACCGTGCTCGACAAGACGCCGTCCCGTTCCAAGTCGGACCGCGGCATCGTGCACGTCGAGACCAAGGGTTACAAGCAGGATGGCACCCTGGTCTGCGTCTTCCGGCGCAAGGTCATGGTCCCCACGGCCACCTACATCAAGGAGCGCGGCGGCGAGCAGCCCGGCCGCCCGGAGCTGCAGGCCCCTCCGGCCAAGAAGGAGAAGTAGCCATGACCCGTCTCGCGCAGACCGAGGGCCTGACCGATATCCAGCGGGAAATCCTCTCCACCGTCCGCGACTTCGTGGACAAGGAGATCCTGCCGGTCGCCACGGAGCTGGAGCACCGCGACGAATATCCCTCGCAGATCGTCGAGGGCCTCAAGGAACTCGGCGTGTTCGGCCTGATGATTCCCGAGGAGTACGGCGGTCTGGGTGAGTCCCTTCTCACCTACGCGCTGACCGTGGAGGAGATCGCCCGCGGCTGGATGAGCGTCTCGGGCATCATCAACACCCACTTCATCGTGGCGTACATGCTCAAGCAGCACGGCACACAGGAGCAGAAGGACTATTTCCTGCCGAAGATGGCGGCCGGTGAAATCCGCGGCGCCTTCTCGATGTCGGAGCCGGCACTCGGCTCGGACGTATCGGCCATTTCGTCCAAGGGTGTGCGGGAGGGCGACGATTACGTCCTCAACGGCCAGAAGATGTGGCTCACCAACGGCGGTTCGTCGACGCTCGTCGCGGTGCTGTGCCGTACGGACGAGGGCCACCCGGAGGGCACCGCCCGGCACAAGTCGATGACGACCTTCCTCGTGGAGAAGGAGGCCGGCTTCGGTGAGGTGCGGCCCGGCCTGACCATTCCGGGCAAGATCGACAAGATGGGCTACAAGGGGGTCGACACCACCGAACTGATCATGGACGGGCTGCGGATCCCGGCCGATCGGGTGCTCGGCGGGGAGACCGGACGTGGCTTCTATCACATGATGGACGGCGTCGAGGTCGGCCGGGTCAATGTAGCCGCCCGCGGCTGCGGTGTCGCCCAGCGCGCCTTCGAGCTGGGTGTTTCGTACGCACAGCAGCGACACACCTTCGGCAAGCCGATCGCCCAGCACCAGGCCATCCAGTTCAAACTGGCGGAAATGGCGACAAAGGTCGAGGCGGCGCATGCGATGATGGTTAACGCCGCTCGCAAAAAGGACTCCGGCCAGCGAAACGACCTCGAGGCGGGCATGGCCAAGTACCTGGCCTCCGAGTACTGCAAGGAGGTAGTGGAAGACGCTTTCCGCATCCACGGCGGCTACGGCTTCTCCAAGGAGTACGAGATCGAGCGGCTCTACCGCGAGGCCCCGATGCTCCTGATCGGCGAAGGTACCGCCGAGATCCAGAAAATGATCATTGGGCGACGGCTACTCGAGGAGTACCGGATCCAGGGGTGAACATCCGGTTTGGGCTGCTTTGGTCTAGACGAAGATCACACCCCGTCATCGTTCTTCGGCCACGGATTGGCTCTGGCTCTTGGCCAGTTGCCGCTCGCAACCGATAGCATCCCCGGAAAGCCGCCGTCCCCCGTATCCATACGCGGCATCCTCCGCTACGAAGGTCATCCATGCCCCACAGCCAATCCTCTGCACAACGCGGTCGCGTCCGCCTCGCGCGCGGAGCGTCGCCGTGGCTCCTGCCGACCGTTGCCACGGCAGCGGTCAGCCTCGTCCGCTCCCGCCGGTCGGGTCGCTGGGCCGCCGTTGCCGTGCCCACCACCGCACTGGCGGCGGGCATGCTGTGGTTTTTCCGCGACCCGGAGCGGGAGATCGCTCAGGGCCGTGTCATCTCCCCGGCCGACGGCGTGGTGCAGAGCATCATGCCGTGGAAGGACGGACGCACCCGCGTCGCGATCTTCATGAGCCCGCTGAACGTCCACGTCAACCGTGCGCCGCTGGCTGGCACGGTGACGTCCGTGGAGCACATCCCCGGCGGGTTCGTCCCGGCGTTCAACAAGGAGAGCGAGAACAACGAGCGGGTCGTCTGGCACTTCGACACCGAGCTCGGCGACATCGAGATGGTGCAGATCGCCGGCGCGGTGGCCCGCCGTATCGTCCCCTACGTGCCCGAGAGCACCAAGGTGGAGCAGGGCGAGCGGATCGGCCTGATCCGCTTCGGCTCGCGCGTCGACGTCTACCTCCCGGAGGGCGTCGAGGTGGCGGTCGAGGTCGGCCAGGCGACCACCGCGGGGGTGACTCGTCTTGACCGTGATTGATCCCGAGACACAGGCGGGCTGGGCACCCGAGACCGACGAGGACGACGACGACATGCCGCTGTCCACGCGGCTGTCAATAGCGGACACCCTGACCCTCGGCAACGCGATCTGCGGCTTCATGGCCGTGTACTTCACCACCACCGGGGTCCTCATCCCGCATCTGACGGGCACCGATGACGGCGGGATGGCCCGGCACAGTGCGGCGATGGCCGTGATCCTGATGCTGCTGGCGTCGGTCTTCGACCTCTTCGACGGACTGGTGGCGCGCAAGCTGCGGGCCTCGGCGATGGGGGCCGAGCTCGACAACCTCTCCGACCTGATCAGCTTCGGCCTGGCGCCCGCGTACTTCGTCGTGACCTGGGGCATGGTCGCCCAGGACGCACATCAGCGGGTGTCGGTGGTCGCCGCGGTCGTGGTGCTGCTGGCGGTGGTGCTCCGGCTTGCGCGGTTCTCCTGCGTCACACTGCGTGACGGCATCTTCCAGGGCATGCCGAGCCCCTTCGGCGCCCTGACCGTCGTCGCGATCGTGCTGCTGGAGCTGCCGTTCGTGCCGACGCTGCTGGCGATCGTCGGGGTGGCCTGGCTGATGGTGAGCCGGGTCGAGTACCCCAAGCCGCGGGGGCGGCTCGCGGTGGCGGTGCTCAGCTGGATCGTGCTCAGCATGGGCATGCTCACGGCCTGGGCGCTGGACGCCCCCGGGGGCCAGCTGCTGCTGCAGACCGGCTGCGCCCTGCAGGTGGTCATGGGCGCGATGATCCCGCTGTTCGCGACGGCCCGGAGGGTCAACACCTTCCGCGACAACCGCCGCGAGTCGCGGGCCGAGTCCCGCGCCGCACAGCTCCCCTAGCCTCAACGAAAACCACGCCGCGGGCCCCGAGCGAACTCTTCGCTCGGGGCCCGCGGCGTGGTGGTGTGTACGGCCCGCAGCGGGCCGCACCGTGCCTCAGACGAGGAAGTCCCGCGCCAGCTGCTCCGCCGCCCGCTCCAGCAGCGGGCCCGCCTCGGCCATACAGCGGGCCGGGTCGGGCTCCAGATCCGTCAGGGCGTAGGCCCGCCGGATGCCGGCCGCGTCGAGCGCCTCCTGCGGCAGCTGGAGCCGGCCGCAGACCGCGACCACGTCCAGGCCGGCCGCGCGGGCCGCGGCGGCGACCCCGGCCGGCGCCTTGCCGTGCAGTGTCTGTGTGTCGAGCGAGCCCTCACCGGTGATGACGAAGGTGGCCTTCGCCAGCGCCGGGGCGAAGCCCAGGACGTCGAGCATCACGTCGATGCCCGGCCGGAACGTCGCGTCCAGGCCGACCAGCGCGCCGTAGCCGATCCCGCCGGCGGCGCCCGCGCCGGGCGCCAGGGAGTCTTCCGCGGCCTTCGGGCCCACCGCGCGGCGCAGCACCTCGGCATAGTGCACCAGCGCGGCGTCCAGAGTGGCCACGTCCGCCTCGCTGGCGCCCTTCTGCGGACCGTAGACCGCCGGGGCGCCCTTCGGGCCCGTGAGCGGGTTGTCGACATCGCTGGCGAGCACGATCGTGGTCTTCGCCAGCCGGGGGTCCAGCCCCGACAGATCGGCGGTGACCAGGTCGCGCAGCGGGCCGCCGCCGGGGGCGACCGGCTCGCCGTCCGCGTCCAGGAACCGGGCGCCCAGCGCCGCGAGCATGCCGGCGCCGCCGTCGGTCGTGGCGCTGCCGCCGACGCCGAAGACGATCGAGGTCGCGCCCGCGTCGAGGGCCGCGAGCAGCAGCTCGCCGGTGCCGTACGTGGTCGCCGTCAAGGGCGCGAAGACGCCCTCCGGGAGGTGCTGGAGCCCGGAGGCCTCCGCCATCTCCACCACCGCGGTGCCTCCCCCAGCTGCCGCTGGGGGTGCCCCCACGCGCAGCGCGAAGGTGGCCGTCACCGGCGCACCGGTCGGGCCGGTGACTCGTGCCTCGTGGCGGGTGAAGCCGGCCGCCAGTGCCGCCGCGACCGTGCCGTCGCCGCCGTCCGCGACCGGGACGGCAGCGACGTCCAGGCCGGGGACCACACGCCGAAGACCGGCGCTGACATGCTCGGCGACCTCGACGGCCGTGAGCGAACCCTTGAATTTGTCCGCGGCGATCAGCACATGTGCTGTGGGTGTCCTTGCTGCGTCCGCCACCGTGTTTCCCCTTGCTTTCGAACTGGCAGTCGCGCCGTTGTGACCTTATCCGGCGGGGGGCCCCGCGAACAGGGCACTTCGGTCCGGGGCGCTGCCGAGCGCCCCCGGGGTGCGCCGCCAAGATCCACCGTCCCGGCGTGGCCCGGACCCGTTCCGTCTAGGCTCGCGCCGTGACCACCATGGACTACGCCACGTACCTCGCCGGCCTGCCCCGCGTGCTCGCGGGCGCGGGCGTCATCTTCCGCGACGCGGACGGCCGCCTGCTGCTCGTGGAGCCCAACTACCGCGACACCTGGATCCTGCCGGGCGGCACGGTCGAGTCGGACCACGGTGAGTCGCCCCGTCAGGCCGCCCGTCGCGAGACCGCCGAGGAGATCGGTCTGGACGTGGAGCCGGGCGCGCTGCTCACCATCGACTGGGTGCGCGGCAAGGACCGGCCGCCGCTGGTGTCGTACCTCTACGACGGCGGAGTGCTGGACGCCGCGCAGCTGTCCGCGATCCGCGTCCAGGAGGAGGAGCTGCTCTCCTGGCGCATGGTGCACTGGGACGAGGCCCAGACCCTGGTGAACCGGGAGATGGCCCTGCGTATCGGCGCCGCCCTGAAGGCCCTCGCGGACGGCTCCGGACCGGCGGAACTGGAGGACGGCGTGCCGCCGCCCGGGGCTGACGGTACGTCCGGATAATCCGGGCGGCGGACGGTCAGCGCGGCCTAGCCTGGCGGCATGGATGACATGGCCGCGAAGCTCGCCCAGGTGCCGGGAGTGGTCGGGGTGATGCTCGGGGGAAGCCGGGCACGGGGCACGCATCGGCCCGACTCCGACTGGGATCTGGGTGTCTACTACCGGGGCGAGCCGGATCTCGCGGCCCTGAAGGCGCTGGCCGGCGAGGTGACCGGTGGCTCCGTGGAGGTGTACGGGCCGGGCGCGTGGGGCCCGTGGGTCAACGGCGGGGCCGCGTGCTCGCCGACATCGGCGGGGAACTGGCCCGTCTCCGCCACGAGACCCGTGCCTACCCCGAGGCCCTGCGCCGGTGATCTCGGGTGCGGGGAAGCGGAGTTGAAGCGCTCGTGGGAGACGGCGGCGGAGCTGGTGGACGAGGTGCGGGGCGTCGTCGAGGGCTGAGGCCGGGGACGACCCGGCGGGGGTAGCACGTGCCGTACGGGCCTACCCGTACGGACCTTCCCGTACGGGACCTCCCTTACGGGCCTTCGTACGGGCTCCGCACGGGCCTCCTCAGTGGGGACGGGCTTCCTCAGCGGGGACGGGCTTCCTCAGCGGCTGATGCCGACCGCATGGCCGTAGGTCTGCGGGTCGTTCACGAAGTCGAGCATGGCGCGGGCCACGTCGGCGCGGGTGATGACGTCACCGGCCGGGCCGGCCTCGACGGCGTGGCGGTAGCGGCCCTCGCCGGGCTTGTCGAGCAGGCGGGGCGGGCGGACCGCCGTCCAGTCGAGAGCGCTGTCGCGCAGTACGGTCTCCATCCGTTCCAGGTCGGTGTAGAGCTCCTTGAGAGCCGCCCACAGAAGGGGGCCGAACAGCCGGCGGGTGAGGAACGACTGACCCGTTCCGGTGCGGTTGAGCGGGGCCGCGCTGACCACGAGAAGACGCCGTACGCCGGTGGCAGTCATCGCCTCGACGAGTGCGCGGGCCGAGGTGGAGGCGGGCCGCAGCGGGTCGTGCCGGCCCGCCTGGCCGATGCCGGAGAGCACCGCGTCGGCGCCGCCGACCACCGCCTTGACGGACGCGGCGTCGAGCGCGTCCGCGCGGACGACCGTCAGACGCTCATGCCGCTCGGTCAGCTTCTGCGGGCTGCGCAGCGCGGCGGTCACCTCGTGGCCGTCGGCCAGGGCGTGGGTGACGAGCTGTCGGCCGACGCCGCCCGACGCACCGAGAACGGTGAGTTTCATGATCTCTCCAGGGAACGGCAAGAGGTGAGTGAGTACTTACCCACAAGTGTGGGTGAGTGTTCACTCACCTGTCAACGTAGACTCGGGCCATGACCCGAGACGCCACCGCTCCGCTGACCGGAGGCGCCCTGACGCGCTCCCGCATCCTCGACGCCGCCGCCGCGCTGCTGACGACCGTGGGCCTGACCCGTACGACGACGAAGCAGATCGCCAGGGAGGCGGGCTGTTCCGAGGCGGCGCTGTACAAGCACTTCCGCAGCAAGGAGGAGATCTTCGTCCGGGTGCTGCACGAGCGGGTACCGCAGTTCTCGGACGTGCTGGAGCAGCTGCCGGGCTGCGCGGGTGACGAGCGCGGGCCGGCCGAGCACCTCACCGCGGTGGCGCTGGCCGCCGTCCGGTTCTACCGCCGGGCCTTCCCGATGGCCGGGTCGCTGTTCGCCAGCCCCGAGCTGCTGGCGACACACCGCCGCAAACTGCACGAGCTCGGTACCGCCGGGCCGCAGAACGCCACCCAGCATCTGGCCGGCTACCTGGCGGCCGAGCAGGCGCTGGGCCGGGTCTCGTCCGGCATCGATCCGCACGCGGCGGCCACGCTGCTCATCGGGGCCTGTTTCCACCGTGCCTTCCTCGACCTGTTCTTCGGCGCCGAGGCACCGGCCGGGGCCCTGCTTCCGGAAGACGAGGAGGACTTCGCGACGGAGACCGTACGGGCGCTGCTCGACGGCCTCACCCCGCCGGCGTCGGACAGCAGGCCCTGAGGGGTTTCCCTGCCGGTGACCCCCAGGGCTTTCCCCCGTCGGCGTCGGACAGTCCGCGAGGGGGCCGCCTGCCGGTCACCCCGCAGGGCTCCGCCCCACCGGCGTCGGACCGCAGGCCCTGAGGAGTCTCCCTCCCCGGTCCGCCCGGCCCGTGCCGCCAGCGCCCACGTCACCCCTTGTGGCCCGTCACCCGCAGGCCTCCGCCGGGAACAGGGTGTCCTCCGTCCGTTCGAAGGCGAGCAGGCGGCGCTTGCGGTCGAGGCCGCCGCCGTAGCCGGTGAGGCTGCCGTTGGCGCCGACGACGCGATGGCAGGGGACGATGATGCCGACCGGGTTGCGGCCATTGGCCAGACCGACCGCGCGGGCCGCCGTCGGGACACCGAGGCGTTCGGCGAGCTGCCCGTACGAGAGGGTCTCGCCGTACGGGATCGCGCACAGCGCCGCCCAGACGCGGCGCTGGAAGGGCGTGCCGCGCAGTGCGAGCGGCAGGTCGAAGGTGGTCAACTCGCCGCGGAAATAGGCCCGGAGCTGGGCGATCGCCGCGGCGAACGGCGGCTCGCCGGGGTCTGCCGGATCGCCGAAGGTCTCCTGGGGCGGGCGGTGGCGCTGGTCGGTCATGTAGAGGCCGGTGAGGGCCTCGCCGGTGGCGACCAGGGTGAGCGGCCCCACCGGGGTGTCGTCCAGGACCGTGTGGGTGAGGGGCGCGTCGGGCGCGGGGGCGTGAACTGTCATGGCTGCGGCCTCAGTTCGTCGGAAGGTGGTTGATGGGGTGGTCGTCGGTCGCCCAGAGGTACTGGACGGCGTAGGCGCGCCAGGGGCGCCAGAGGGCGGAGTGCCGGGTGAGGGCCGCAGGAGTGTGCGGCAGGCCGAGCCCGGCGGCCGCCCGGCGCAGCCCGAGGTCGGTCGGTGTGAAGGCATCCGGGTCGCCGAGCGCACGCATGGCGACGCATTCGACGGTCCAGGGGCCGATGCCCGGCAGCGCCGCGAGCTGGGCACGGGCCTCGTCCCGGTCGCTGCCGACGCCCAGTTGCAGCGCGCCGGAGCCGAGGGCGGCGATGACACCGGTGAGGGTGGCCCGGCGGGTACGGGGCATCGCCAGCGATTCCGGGTCCAGCCTGGCGAGCGCGGCGGCGGACGGAAAGAGGTGGCTGAGGCCGCCGCCCGGGTCGTCGACCCGTTCGCCGTGCGCACGGACCAGCCGTCCGGCGTGGGTGCGGGCCGCCGCCGTGGACACCTGCTGGCCGAGGACGGCGCGGACCGCGAATTCCTCGGCGTCGACCGTACGCGGAACCCGTCGTCCCGGCGCCTTGTCGACGAGCGGCGCCAGCAGCGGGTCCTCACGGAGCAGCCCGTCGACGGCCTCCGGGTCCGCGTCGAGGTCGAGCATCCGGCGGCAGCGGGCAATGGCGCCGGCCAGATCGCGCAGATCGGTGAGGGAGAGACGGCAGTCGATGTGGTCGGGGCGGGGTGCGAGGGCGACGATGCCGTGCCCGTAGGGGAGGCTCAGGGTCCGGCGGTAGGCGCCGTCGCGCCACTCCTCGACCCCGGGGACCGCGGTGGCGGCGAGGTGGCCGAAGAGGTTGTCGGGGTTCAGCGGCTGCCGGAAGGGGAGCCGCAGCGCGAGCGAACCGGGCGCCGCCGCGCGGGGCCCTGGCCTGGCCCGCTGCCGCAGCTCCGTCGGGGACAGCGCGAAGACCTCCCGAACCGTCTCGTTGAAGGTACGGATGCTGGCGAATCCGGCGGCGAAGGCGACATCGGCCATCGGCAGTGCGGTGGTCTCCACCAGGAGCCGGGCGGTCTGCGCGCGCTGGGCGCGGGCCAGGGCGAGCGGCCCCGCCCCCAGCTCGGCCAGCAGCTGGCGCTCTGTCTGCCGGGTGCTGTAGCCGAGCCGGGTCGCGAGCCCGGGGACACCCTCACGGTCGACGATGCCATCGGCGATCAGCCGCATGGCGCGGGCGACGAGGTCGGCCCGCTCGTTCCACTCAGGGGAGCCCGGGCTGGCGTCCGGGCGGCACCGCTTGCAGGCCCGGAAGCCGGCCTGCTGGGCGGCGGCCGCGCTCGGGTAGAAGCGCATGTTCTCCGGCTTGGGCGGCACCACGGGGCAGCTGGGACGGCAGTAGATACGGGTGGTGAGCACGGCCGTGTAGAACCAGCCGTCGAAGCGGGCATCCTTGGACTGCACGGCGCGCAGACAACGCTCGGTGTCGGTGTGCATGACCTCAGGATTGCTCAGTCGGCGGCATCCGGCTGGCGAGAATCCGACATCAACATCGGGCCACCAGGGACGGCGCGGGTCACCCGGGCCGCCCCTCGGCATTCACTTCCCGGCGAACCGGTCGAGCGCGCCGATCACCTGGTCACGCGTCGCCTCGCTCCCCTTGTGCCCCGCGTCAGGGATGACGGTCAGCCGGGCGTCCGGCCAGGCGCGGGCCAGCTCCCAGGCGGTGTGCAGCGGGCTTCCCATGTCCTGACGGCCATGGATCAGCACACCCGGAATGCCTGCCAGCCGCCCGGCGTCACGCAGCAGGGCGCCCTCCTCCAGCCATGCGCCGTGCGAGAAGTAGTGTGAGCAGATCCGGACCAGGGCCATCCGGGCCGCCGCGGGCCGGTCCCCGTAGGGGTTGGCGGCGCCGTACGGCTCCAGGGAGAGCACCGTGTCCTCCCAGGCGCACCAGTCGGCGGTGGCGCGCTCGCGCACCGCCGGGTCGGGGTCCGCCATCAGGCGGGCATACGCCCCGACGATGTCGTCGTCCCGCCCCACTCCCGGAGCACCGGCGAGGAAGCGTTCCCACGCCTCCGGGAAGAACCGGCCGACACCCCGGTAGAGCCAGTCGGTCTCCGAACGCCGGGTCATGGTGACGCTGGGGATGACGATCTCCGACACGCGCTCAGGGTGCCGCTCCGCGTACGCCAGGATCAGCGTCGAGCCCCACGATCCGCCGAACAGCAGCCACCGGTCGATGCCCAGGTGCACCCGCAACTGCTCTATATCGGCGAGCAGATGGGCCGTCGTGTTGTGACGCATGTCCGTGGCTGGATCACTGGCATGCGGGGTGCTGCGTCCGCAGCCGCGCTGGTCGAAGAGGACGACGCGATAGCGGTCGGGGTCGAAGTACCGGCGCGCGCCCGTACTGCACCCCGACCCCGGCCCGCCGTGGACGACCAGTGCGGGCTTCCCCGCCGGGTTGCCGCAGACCTCCCAGTACACGAGGTTGCCGTCACCGACATCGAGCATGCCCGTGTCGTGCGGTTCGATCGGAGAGTACTGCTGCGTCATCAGGCCGCCTTCGCCGTCGGGTTCACCTTCACCGTCACCGTCGCCCTTCGTCGCGTTCTTCGGGCTCGGCTTTGTCGCCGTCGTCGTCCTCGCCTGCGTCCCCGTCCCCGTCCCCGTCTCCGCCTGCCGGTCGCCGGAGCACAGGCAACGGCGCGTGCACTCCGGCCCCGGCGGCTCCGGTGTCAGCGCGTCTGCTCGGTGAAGGCCGCATACGCGCGCTCGTCGAAGAGGACGAAGCGCACCTCTTCCACGGCCGTGTCCGCGTCGCGCACCGTCTCGACGGCGATGCGGGCGGCGTCCTCCATCGGCCACCGGTAGACGCCGGTGGAGATGGCCGGGAACGCGACCGTCCGGGCGCCCAGTTCGTCGGCGATCCGCAGTGCTTCGCGGTAGCAGGAGGCCAGCAGGTCGCTGCGGTCCTCGCTGTCGGAGTGGACCGGGCCGACGGTGTGGATGACCCAGCGGGCCGGCAGCCGGCCGGCGGTCGTGGCGACGGCCTGGCCGGTGGGCAGGCCGCGGCCGTAGTGGGAGGCGCGCAGTGCGCGGCACTCGGCGAGGATCTCCGGGCCGCCGCGCCGGTGGATCGCGCCGTCGACTCCCCCGCCGCCCAGGAGTGAGGAGTTGGCGGCGTTGACCACGGCGTCCACGGATTGTTCGGTGATGTCGCCCTGGATGAGGGTGAGTGTGGGGCTCATGGTGTCCGAGCCTACGGAGGGGCGTACGACGCGGCCACTCGATTCAGCGGCGGTTCCCGCGCAGCCGTCGCCAGACCGTCTTGGCGGCGTAATGGCCGGACATGCCGTGGACGCCGGGGCCGGGCGGGGTGGCCTGGGAGCAGAGGAAGACGGCAGGGTGGGCGGTTTCGTAGGGGACGCGGGCGAGCTTGGGGCGGATGAGCAGCCGCAGGCCCGCCGCCGAGCCGGTGGCGATGTCGCCGCCGACGTAATTGGCGTTGCGGGCGGCGAGTTGGGGCGGGCCGGCGACCGCGCGGGCCAGGACGAGGTCGCGGAAGCCGGGGGCGAAGCGCTCGATCTGCCGCTCCACGGCGTCGGTGGCGTCGCCGTCCCAGCCGTTGGGGACATGGGCGTACGCCCAGAAGGTGTGCTTGCCCTCGGGGGCCCGGGTGGGGTCGATCAGGCTGGGCTGAGCGGTGATCAGGAAGGGGACGGAGGGGGCCCGGCCGTCTGTGGCGGCGTTCAGCGCGGCGGAGATCTCGCCGCTGGTGGGGCCGATGTGGACGGTGCCGGCGCGGTGCGCCTCCTCGGCCGTCCACGGCACCGGGCCCGACAGGGCGTAGTCGACCTTGAAGACGCCGGGGCCGTACTTCACCTCGCGGTAGGCGTTGCCCAGGCCCGCGATCCGGGCGAGCGCGGTCGGTGAGGTGTCGAAGACATAGGCGCGGGCCGGCGGCAGGTCGTCCAGGCGCTTGACCTCGAAGTCGGTGTGCACCACGCCGCCATGGGCGCGCAGCAGACCGGCGAGCGCATCGGAGATGGCCTGGGAGCCGCCGCGCGCCACCGGCCAGCCCTTGGCGTGTGCGGCGAGCGCGAACATCAGGGCCATGCCGGAGGTCCCGAAGCTGCCGAGCGGGGCGTTGGCGTGCGCCGCGAGCCCGGCCATCAGGCCGCGGGCCTTCTCGTCCTGGAAGCGGCGGTTGAGGAGGGTGACCGGCTGCGCCGCGACCAGGCCGAAGCGGGCGTAGGTCAGCGGGTCCTGCGGCAGGCCGAGCCACTGCGTACGCAGGAAGTCGTGGGCCATCGCCTCCCACTTGCCGGTGAAGGGCTCGACGAGTCTGCGGTAGGTGCCGGCGTCGCGCGGTCCGAAGGACATGGCGGTCTCGCCGACGGAGTGGCCGAGCACGGCGGCCGTGCCGTCCGGGAAGGGGTGCGCCAGGGGGATGTCGGCGTGCAGCCATTCGAGGCCGTAGCGGTCCAGCGGCATGGCGGAGAAGGCGGGCGAGCCGGCGCCGGTGGGGTGCACCGCCGAGCAGGGGTCGTGGCGGAAGCCGGGGAGGGTCAGCTCCTCGGTGCGGGCGCCGCCGCCGATGGTGTCGCGGGCCTCGAAGACCTCCACGGACATGCCGCGGCGGGCCAGTTCGACGGCCGCCGTCAGGCCGTTGGGTCCCGCCCCGATCACCACGGCATCGAGCATCCTCGGCACCTGCGCCACTCCCCTCAAGTCCGACCCTCGTCGGTGAGGGTCAGTTGGCGGCTGCCAGCAGTCCGAGGATACGCCGCGCCGTTGCGGTGTCCCGCGCCGCGGTGAAGGGCAGCGCATTGCCGCCTTCGATACGGAACGGCTGCCCGGCGACCGTGCCGCTCGCGCCGCCGGCCTCGTGGACCAGCAGCAGCCCGGCCGCGTGATCCCAGGCGTTTTCCCAGCTGAAGGCCGTGGCGTCGATCTCGCCGCGGGCTACGTGCAGATATTCCAGGCCAGCCGAGCCACAGGGGCGCGGGGCGATACCGCCGGTCTCCAGGGCGGCGAGCACCCGCTTCTGGTCGTCGGTGGTGAAGTCGTAGTGGGAGGTGGCGACATCGAGGACCGCACCGGACGACGGGCTGCCGGCCTGGAGCAGTACGCCATTGAGCCGGGCGCCGGAGCCGCGGCGGGCGACGGCCATCAGGCCGAGCGCGGGGGCGTACGTCCAGGAGGCCAGCACCTCGCCGCGGTGGGCGAGCGCGACCAGCGTGGCGAAGCCGGGGTCGCCGTGGACGAACTGGCGGGTGCCGTCGACCGGGTCGACGATCCAGACGGGGGCGTCGCCGTGCAGCGCGTCGAGCACGCCGGGGTCGGCGTGCACCGCCTCCTCGCCGACCACCCGGGAGCCGGGCAGCAGGTCCGTGAGCGCGGCGGTGAGGTGCTCCTCGGCGAGCCGGTCGGCGACCGTGACGAGGTCGTGCGGCCCGCTCTTCTCGACGATCTCCTCGGCGGCGAGCTGCCGGAAGCGAGGCATGATCTCGTCGGCAGCGGCGCGGCGGACGGCGGCCTCGACGGCGGCCAGGTCCAGCTCGGAGAGGTCGAACGGCGTGGCCTCAGGAGCGGCGGGCGCGGCCGATGCGGCAGCGGTGGGGGCAATCGGGGTAATCGCGGTATCTCCCGAATCTTGGGTACGAAGTGCTTCGATCATGTATCCATCGAACCACGAGCCACTGACACGGTAGCTGGACTCAAGGTGAAATCCGGATGCCGCGGAGGACACAGGGCAGGACGGCAGGTCAGGGCGCCCCGGGGCCCGGCGGAGCCGTCCAGCCCCCACAGCGGGCAGCCCGTCCCCCAGCGCCCGGCGGAGCCGTCCAGCCCCACCGGCGGGCTCCCGCGCCCCCAGCGCCCGGCGGCGCCCCTCAGCGTCCGACCGCGTACCCCTGCATCCCCCGCGGATTGGCGGCGGCCGACAGCACCCCGGTTTCCAGGTCCCGCGCCACCGCGCAGAGCCGTCCCTCGGACCAGGCGTCACCCACCGTGACGTGATGACCACGCCGGTGCAGCTCGTCGATGACCCCGTCGCCGATGCGGGACTCCACGGTCACGCTCCCCGGCCGCATTCCGCGCGGGAAGAAGGATCCGGGGAAGGAGTCGTTGTGCCAGTTCGGGGCGTCGACGGCGCCCTGCAGGTCGAGGCCGCCGCGGACCGCCCCGCGCAGCGCCACGGCCAGGAAGAAGTGGACCTGCCATTGGTCCTGCTGATCGCCGCCCGGCGTGCCGAAGGCCATGACGGGGACCCCGTCGCGCAGTGCGAGGGACGGGGTGAGGGTGGTGCGGGGGCGGCGGCCCGGGGTGAGGGAGTTGGGCAGGCCCTCCTCCAGCCAGGCCATCTGCAGCCGGGTACCGAGCGGGAAGCCGAGCGCCGGGACGACCGGGTTGGACTGCAGCCAGCCGCCCGAGGGGGTGGCGGAGACCAGGTTTCCCCAGCGGTCGACGACATCGATATGGCAGGTGTCGCCCCGGGTGGCGCCGTTCCGGTCGATCTCGGGCGCGATATCCGCCGGCACACCGCCGGCCGGGGCCTGCGCCGCGGCGCCGCGCGCGACGGTCGGCTCACCGGCTCCGCTGCCGGAGATACCCATCGCGTCGAAGCCGTCCTCCCCCGTCGCCGCCGCCACCGCGTGCTTGCTCAGCCGCGGGGTGCGGCCGTCCGGGCTGCCGGGCCGCAGCTCGTGGGAGGCCTGCTCCCCGATGAGGGCCCGGCGGGCGGCGTTGTACCCGTCGCCGAGGAGGGTGCCGAGCGGCACTTCGTCGGCGTCGCCGTACCAGGCCTCGCGGTCGGCCATCGCCAGCTTGCAGCCCTCGATGAGCAGATGGACGTAGTCGGCGCTGCCGTACGCGGGCAACTCGTCGGGCAGCAGGGCGAGTTGCTGGAGGAAGGCGGGGCCCTGGGACCAGCCGCCCGCCTTGGCGACGGTCCAGCCGTTCCAGTCGTGGGTGACGGGTGGCTCGTAGCCGGCGGCGAAGGCGGCCAGGTCGTCGCCGGTGAGGGTGCCCGCGTGGCGTTCGCCGGAGGTGTCCATGGCCGGGCGGGCCGCGAAGTCGGCGAGCGCCGCGCCGATGAAGCCTTCGCGCCAGATACGGCGGGCGGCATCGATCTGCGCCGCACGGTCCGCCGACGCGGCCTCCGCCTCCGCGAGCAGCCGGCGCCAGGTGGCCGCCAGCGGCCGGTTCCTGAGCAGCCCGCCGGGAGCGACGGGCCGGCCGTCGGGGAGGTAGATCTCGGCGGAGGAGGTCCACTCCGTTTCGAAGAGCCTACGGACCGCCTCGACGGTCTCACCGATCCGTTCGACGGCGGGGTGGCCGTGCTCGGCGTAGCCGATGGCGTACCGCAGCACCTCGGCGAGGGACTTGCTGCCGTGGTCGCGCAGCAGCAGCATCCAGGCGTCGAAGGCGCCCGGGACCGCGGCGGCCAGCGGCCCGGTGCCGGGCACCAGGTCGAGGCCGAGCGCGGTGTAGTGCGCCACGCTCGCGCCGGCCGGCGCCGGGCCCTGCCCGCACAGCACCTGCACGGGCCCGCCCGCGGGCGCCAGGATGATCGGCACCTCGCCCGCCGGACCGTTGAGATGCGGCTCCACCACATGCAGCACGAACCCGGCGGCCACGGCCGCGTCATAGGCGTTGCCGCAGTCCTCCAGGACAGCCATCGCGGACTGGGACGCCAGCCAGTGCGTGGTGGAGGCCATCCCGAAGGTGCCTTGGAGGGTCGGGCGGGTGGTGAACACGGGGGACTCCTCTGTCTGGCGGGGTGCGGTGCGGGTGCGACGGGCGAAGCGGAGGCGGTGAACGGGGGGTGAGGTGGGTGCCGTGGCGGACGGGCGGCCGGGCTCTTCGCGGAGGGGCGTACCGCCCGCGAAGACGGGCAGACCGTATGCCCCATACAACCACCGGGCAAGACGCCCGGTCCGCCCTGGCCGTAGGCTCGTGCCATGGCCATGCACCGCACCGCGCTCCCCCGCTCCGCCTCGGGCGTCCGGTGGGACGGGCTGGCGCTGCGCGTCGATGGACCGTCCCGCCCACCGCTGCGGGCCGAAGTCGCCGACGGGCGGCGGCTGGTGCTGCTCCAGGGGGACGAGGTGGTGCTGCTGGCGCGGCAGCGCGTCACCCATCGCGGGGTGCACTATGCGCGCACCGGCCGGTATGTGTCGCCGGTGCCTGCCTTGCGCGCCGATATGGCTCGCAGGTACCGGGAGGCCTGCACGGATGACGACGCCTGGAGCGCCCGCTGGGCCCATCACTTCGCGACCGCACTGCGGGAGAGCGGCAACGGGCCGCTCCACGAGGGGAATTGGCAGCTGCGGCCCGGCATGTCCCCCTATGCCGTCGACGCCTACTGGGAAACGCCGGCCCGGCACGACCCGGACCGCGGCCATATCGCCTGGTTCAGCGGAAGCCCGGCGCACGACAGCCGCGACATCCTGCCGCTGCGCCCGCTGTCCGCACCGGACACGCCGCGGGTGAAGGCGTGCCGTCGCCAGTACCGCGAGGGTGTGCTGCCACCCGTGGTGCTGTGGGGGATCAGCGCGCTCGACACCTGGGTGGTGCTGGACGGCCATGACCGGCTCGCGGCCGCGCTCGCCGAGGACGGCCGTCCGCCCGTGCTGCGGCTGGACCGCGAGGGGCTCCCCGAGTGGCACACCGCCCTTGCGCAACCGGACCTTCGTGCCTACGAGGAGCGCCTTGCCCACCTCCAGCGGCAGCGGAACGCCGGAGATCCGCTTGCGCCGAACAAGATCGCAAACGAGGGCCGTCGTCTGGCGCAGAAGCTGGAGCGCGCGGGGTCCGGCTCCTCTCCCACCCGCGGCTGGCCGCTGGCCGGCGGCGCCGCCGCCTGGGACGCACTCGCCCGGCAGCACGCCCCCGGCTGGCTGCCGGACACCGATGTCTGACGCACCGTCGGAACGGCGAACCGACGGCGGACCCCGCCCCAGCAGCCCCCGGCACCGTCACCCGCACCGCAGCAGCCACAGCACCCTGCGCGCCTCCGCCCAAACCTCCTCGCCCTCCCCCGCGCCGCTGCGTACCCTCGCCCCATGACCGGCACCGACGCGCCCCCCGCTCAGCCTCCTCGGCGCCCGCTCGTCGCGATCCTCACCGGAGCGGGCATCTCCACGGACTCCGGAATCCCCGACTACCGCGGGCCGAACGGGCTGTGGCGGCGGGACCCGGAGGCGGAGAAGCTCGTCACCTACGACACGTATATGGCCGATCCGGAGATCCGGCGGCGGTCGTGGCGGATGCGGCAGCAGAGCCCGGCGTTCCGGGCGCAGCCGAATGCCGCGCATGAGGCGGTGACCCGGCTGGAGCGGTCCGGGACGCCGATGCGGGTGATCACTCAGAACGTGGACGGGCTGCATCAGCTCGCAGGGATGCCCGAGCGCAAGGTGCTCGAACTGCACGGCACCGTACGGGCGGTCAGCTGCACCCGCTGTCATGCGCGGTCGTCGATGGCGGAGGCCCTGGCCCGGGTGGCCGCGGGCGAAGCCGATCCGGCGTGCCTGGTGTGCGGGGGGATCCTGAAGTCGGCGACGGTGATGTTCGGCGAGCGGCTGGACCCGGAGGTGCTGGGTACGGCGCTGGGGGTGGCGAAGGCGGCGGAGATCTTCTTCGCGGTCGGAACGACGCTGCAGGTGCAGCCGGCGGCCTCACTCGCCGGGGTGGCCGCGGAGCACGGCGCCCGGTTGGTCATCGTCAACGCCGAGCCGACACCGTACGACGAGCTCGCCGACGAGGTGATCCGCGAGCCGATCGGCAGTGCCCTGCCGCGGCTGCTGGCGGGGCTGGCGGAGCCCGCATGAGACACGGTGACGGCGGTTTCGGCGGGAAGGCGAGCGGCATGCGGGGCACACACCACGGTGAGTACAAGGTGCCGGGCGGCAAGCTCGTGGTCGTCGATCTCGTGGTGGCGGACGGGGTGTTGCGCGGGGTCCGGGTCGCCGGGGACTTCTTCCTGGAGCCGGACGAGGCGCTGGACGCCATCAACGGTGCGCTGGAGGGAGCCCCGGCCGACACGGATGCGCGGGGCCTGGCGGCGCGGATCGAGGCGGCGTTGCCCGCCGGCGCAACGCTGCTCGGGTTCAGCGGCGAGGCGGTGGGCATCGCGGTCCGGCGGGCGGTCGCGGAGGCCGCCGAGTGGACCGATTTCGACTGGCAGATCATTCACGAGGGCCCGCAACCCCCGGCGCTGCATATGGCGTTGGACGAGGTACTGACCGGCGAGGTCGCGGCGGGACGGCGGTCACCGACGCTGCGGGTGTGGGAGTGGGACCGGCCCGCGGTGATCATCGGCAGCTTCCAGTCGCTGCGCAACGAGGTCGACGAGCGGGGCGCCGAGCGGCACGGCGTGACGGTCGTACGGCGCATCAGCGGCGGCGGCGCGATGTTCGTCGAGCCGGGGAACACCATCACCTACTCGCTGTGTGTGCCGGAGTCGCTGGTGCAGGGGCTGTCCTTCGCGGAGAGCTATGCGTATCTGGACGACTGGGTGCTGACGGCGCTGGGCGATATGGGGATCACGGCCTGGTACAAGCCGCTCAACGACATTGCCACGGACGCCGGGAAGATCGCGGGGGCGGCACAGAAGCGCATCGTCGCGGGCACCGGGGCGGTGCTGCACCACGTGACCATGGCGTACGACATCGACGCCGCAAAGATGGTCGAGGTGCTGCGGATCGGCCGGGAGAAGCTGTCGGACAAGGGAATCGCCAGCGCCGCGAAGCGGGTGGACCCGCTGCGGCGGCAGACCGGGCTGCCCCGCGCCGAGGTCATCGAGCGGATGATCGCGTCGTTCCGGGCGCGCTACGGCGGGTCGGACGGCGCGGTCTCGGACGCGGAGCTGGCCAGGGCGCGCGAGCTGGCGGCGGGCAAGTTCAGTTCCCCCGAGTGGCTCGCCCGGGTCCCGTGACCATCAGCAGCGTGTAGAGCGTCAGCGCGGCGGCCAGGCCCACCGCCCAGCCGTAGTCGGCCAGGGGTTTGAGGAAGGGGATCAGCCCGTCGGCGGGGAAGGGGCCCTTGCCGGGCTGTGAGTACGAGCCGCCCACCGACAGCAGTCCGCCGACGACAAAGGAGAGCACGGCCCGCCAGTTCCAGCCGGCCGTGTACCAGTAGCGGCCGCCGGGACGGTAGAGGTCGGCGAGGTCGAGGACGGTACGGCGGATGATCCAGTAGTCGGCGATGAGGATGCCGGCGACCGTACCGAGCAGCCCGCCGACCACACCGAGCCAGGTGAAGATGTACAGCTCGGGTGTGGCGGTGAGCTTCCACGGCAGGATGATCACGCCGACGACGCCCGTGATCAGCGCCCCCGTACGGAAGTTGATGAGCTTCGGTGCCAGATGGGCCAGGTCGTACGCGGGGGAGACGACATTGGCGGCGATGTTCACGGAGATCGTCGCGATCAGGACGGTGAGCAGGGCGAAGAGCAGACCGAAGACGCTGTCGGACTTGCCGGCCAGCGCGACCGGGTCCCAGATCGGCGCCCCGTACACCGCCTGTGAGCCGGAGGTGACCAGTACGGAGAGCAGAGCGAACGCCGTCATCGTGGTCGGCAGCCCCAGGGACTGCCCCCAGACCTGGGCCCGCTGCCCGGCCCCGAAGCGGGTGAAGTCGGGGATGTTCAGGGACAGGGTCGCCCAGAAGCCGATCATCCCCATGAGGGACGGGAAGAAGACCGGCCAGAAGTGCTCGCCCCAGCCCAGTGCGCTCGGCTGGTCCAGCAGCGGGCCGAACCCGCCCGCCTTGGCCGCCATCCATCCGAGCAGCACCAGCGCGCCGAGCAGGACGAAGGGCGCGGCCCAGTTCTCGAAGCGGCGCAGGGTCTCCATGCCCCGGTGGATGATGGCGAGTTCGACGGCCCAGAAGGCCAGGAAGCAGAGCCAGAGGGTCCAGGGATAGCCGCCGATGGATGCCGCCTTGGCCCACTCACCGCCGACGATCTTGCCCAGCAGGATGTAGATGCCCTGGCCGCCGATCCAGGTCTGGATGCCGAACCAGCAGCAGGCGACGGCGGCCCGCACCAGCGCGGGCAGATTGGCGCCGCGCAGCCCGAACGACGCCCGTGCCAGGACGGGGAAGGGAATCCCGTACTTGGGGCCCGCATGCCCGGTGAGCAGCATCGGGACGAGGACGACGAGGTTCGCCAGCGCGATGGTCAGGACCGCCTGTTTCCAGTCCATGCCGAGTGCGACCAGTCCGGAAGCGAGCGTCCAGGAGGGGATGTTGTGGGCCATGCCGACCCAGAGGGCGGTGAAGTTGTAGGTGGTCCAGCGGCGTTCGGAGAGCGGTACGGGGCGCAGGTCGGCATTGACGTACCGGCCGTGTGCCGGGATGGCGTCCGGTGCCGGTTCGACGCGGCCGTCCGGGGCGGTGAGCTGGCCCGGGGGCGCTATGGGGAGCTCCGGCGGCACGGGTGAGGGGGTCGCGGACATACGGGGCCTTTCGTCCGGGTACGGGCCGCCCGGTGGCCGGGCGGCGCAGCGTGTCATCGGTGTGGCGACCGGCCTGCCGGCCGGCCGTCACGACCGCTGGGGCACTCTCGGGCCGCAACGCCGAAGGCGGTGTGCACCGCCCCGTACCAGCGCCCGTTCAGTCGGCGAACGCGGGGAGGATCTCGGTTCCGTAGGCGTCGAGGGTGGATTCCTTGGCGTCGTGCATGGCGTAGAGCGCGAACTGGTCCACGCCCAGCTCCTTGAGCTGTTGCAGCCGGTCGAGGTGCGCGGAGACCGGGCCCAGCAGACAGAAGCGGTCGACGATGGCGTCCGGGACGAAGGCGGTGTCCGGGTTGTCGGCCCGGCCGTGGTGGGAGTAGTCGTAGCCCTCACGGGACTTGATGTAGTCGGTCAGCTCGTCCGGGACCATGCCGGAGTGCTCGCCGTAGCGTGTGACGAGGTCGGCGACGTGGTTGCCGACCATGCCGCCGAACCAGCGGCACTGCTCGCGGGCGTGCGCGAGGTCGTCGCCCACATAGGCGGGGGCGGCGACACAGATGGTGAGTTCGGCCGGGTCGCGTCCGGCGTCCGCGGCGGCCTTCCGTACCGCCTTGATCATCCACTCGGTGAGGAACGGGTCGGCGAGCTGGAGGATGAAGCCGTCGGCCAGCCGGCCCGTCATGGCCAGGGCCTTGGGGCCGTAGGCGGCCATCCACACCGGCAGCTTGCCGTCCTTGATCCAGGGGATCCGGACCTGGTGGCCGCCGATGTCCGCCGCCCGGCCCTCGGCCAGATCGCGGATGGCCCCGATCGCCTCGCCCAGCCGGGCGAGGGTGTTGGGCGGCCGCCCGGCCACCCGCATCGCGGAGTCGCCGCGGCCGATGCCGCAGACGGTGCGGTTGCCGTACATCTCGTTGAGGGTGGCGAAGGTGGAAGCGGTGACCTCGGGGGCGCGGGTGGAGGGGTTGGTGACCATCGGGCCGACGATCAGCCGCTCGGTGTGTTCCAGGATGCGGCTGTAGAGGACGAACGGCTCCTGCCACAGCACGGTCGAGTCGAAGGTCCAGCCGTAGCGGAAGCCGTTGCGCTCGGCACGGCGCATCAGGGACACGACGGCGGAGGAGGGCGGGTCGGCCTGCAGAACAACTCCGAAGTCCACGGCGGCGCTCCTTAAATGAGGTACTGACATGTGCCACGCGGGATGTACTGGCCGTGGCCCGCGTGCCCGGTGAACTCCCGCCCGTCGATGACGAGTTCGCCCCGCGAGAGGACCGTTTCGACCTGGCCGGTGAGCTGTTTGCCCTCGTACGCCGAGTAGTCGACGTTCATGTGGTGGGTCTCGGCCGAGACGGTCTGCTGGGCGGTGGGGTCGTAGATGACGAGGTCGGCGTCGGCGCCGGGGGCGATGGTGCCCTTCTTCGGGTAGAGGCCGAACATCCGGGCCGGGGTGGCGCAGGCGATCTCGATCCAGCGCCGGCGGCTGATCCGGCCCTCCACGACGGCCTGGTGGAGGAGGTCCATCCGGTTCTCCACACCGGGCATCCCGTTGGGGATCTTGGAGAAGTCGCCGCGGCCGAGTTCCTTCTGCCCCTGGAAGCAGAAGGGGCAGTGGTCGGTGGAGACCACCTGGAGGTCGTTGGTGCGCAGCCCGCGCCACAGGGCCGCCTGGTGCTCACGGGGCCGCAGCGGGGTGGAGCAGACGTACTTGGCGCCCTCGAAGTCCGGCTCGGCGAGGTTGTCGGTGGACAGGAACAGGTACTGCGGGCAGGTCTCGCCGAAGACGTTCAGCCCCTTGTCGCGGGCCTGGGTGATCTCGGCCAGGGCTTCCTCTGCGGAGACGTGGACGACGTAGAGCGGTGCGCCGGCCACCCGCGCCAGCTGGATGGTGCGGTGGGTGGCCTCGGCTTCGAGCAGGACGCGGCGGACCTCGCCGTGGTAGCGGGGGTCGGTCCGGCCCTCGGCCAGCGCCTGTTCGACCAGGACGTCGATGGCGATGCCGTTCTCGGCGTGCATCATGATCAGACCGCCGTTGCCGGCGGACTGCTGCATGGCGCGCAGGATCTGCCCGTCGTCGCTGTAGAAGACGCCGGGGTAGGCGGTGAACAGCTTGAAGGAGGTGACGCCCTCCGCCACCAGGAGGTCCATCTCCTTGAGGGTGTGCTCGTTCACATCCGAGAGGATCATGTGGAACGCATAGTCGATGGCGCACTGGGCGTCGGACTTGGCGTGCCAGGTGTCCAGGCCGGCGCGGAGCGACTTGCCGCGGGACTGGACCGCGAAGTCGATGAGGGTGGTGGTGCCGCCCCAGGCCGCGGCGCGGGTCCCGGTCTCGAAGTTGTCGGAGGAGAAGGTCCCGCCGAAGGGGAAGTCCAGGTGGGTGTGTGCGTCGACGCCTCCCGGGATGACGTATCTGCCGGTGGCGTCGAGGATACGGTCCGCCGACTCCCCCCAGCTGTCGGCGATGGAGCTGCCGTGCGCGGCGAGCGCGGCGATCCTGCCGTCCTCCACCAGGACATCGGCGTGGATCTCATCGGCGGCTGTGATCACCAGTCCGCCCCGGACGACCGTACGGCTCACCATCCCTGCTCCTTCCACACCAGCGACATCGGCGGCACGGGAAGGCGGAGCTCGACGCGCACCATCTCCTCGGCAGGTCTGCTCCGCTGACGCCACGCCACCACCGGTCTACACCCGTAGATCGCGGTCGAGAAGGAGACCGTAGAAGCATGTCACCCAAGGTGGCAATACCGTGACCGTTAATCAGCGGAGACGTTCGTGTTGCGCCAACGATCAGCTGGACGGTTCAACGCGGCGGCCGGGCGCCGCGGGCGCGGTACGCGCCGGAGGGGTGCCGGGGTGGCGCGATGGGCAGATATCCGCCGGTGCCGGCGGGCAGTCCTCGCGAGCGCCACAGCATCCTGGCGGACGGTGCAGAGAGGCGACAGGGCATGGAGCACAGCACACCGTGGGAGTTCTCCGACGACCGGGGGCGCCTCGTGGTGGCCGGGGAACGGCCGTTGCGGATCGTGGCGTACATACAGGCGGGGGCGACGCTGTGGGACCACGGCATACGTCCCGTGGGGCTCTTCGGGTCCCAGCACGACGGCGCCGCCCCCGACGCCGCCAAGGGCGGTGAGCTGCCGCTCGCGGAGATCCCCTACCTGGGTTCGGGGGGTGCTCTGCACCCGGACACCCTGCTGGAGGCCGAACCGGACCTCGTGGTGGCCGTGACCTATGACGGCGAGCAGGTCTACGGCCTGGAGCAGAAGACCGCGCTGGAGCTGGAGACCCATGTCCCGGTCGCCACCGTCGCGGTGGGCCCCGGCCGGAGCCTGGCCGAGGTGCGCGAACGGTTCGCGGCGCTCGCCGGTGCGCTCGGACGGGGCGAACCCCCCGGCAGCGCCCGTGAGTTGGACGCCGCCGAGGACACCCTGCGGCAGGCGACCGGTGGGGCCGTACGGCCGCGGGCGCTGGCGCTGTCGCCCGCGGGCCCGGAGCGGGTGCATCTGGCCCGGCCCAGCTCCTGGCCGGATCTGCGGGCGCTGACCGAACACGGCGTCGGGCTGCTGGAACCGGCCGCGGGCGCCGGTGTGAACTGGTCCACGGTCGGCTGGGCGGATGCCGCGGCGATGGACCCGGACATCGTGCTCATGGACGTACGGGCCAACGCCGCCCGGCCCCAGGAACTCCGGGCCGACGAGCACTGGCGCGCGATCGAGGCCCGGGCCCGGCTGCTGCCGTGGAACCCGGAGGCCCCCTGCAGCCGGCGCGCGCACACCCGCTTCTTCACCCTGCTGGCCGACACGGTGCGCGAGTTCGCCGGGACGGAGTGAGGCAGGCCGGGTCCACCGCGGGTGCGCGGGGGCCTCGCTCGCCACGCAGCCCCCGCCCCGGCGGTGTCCGCTACGAAGCGGCCGGCATGCCCTGCACCGACCGCAGCGCGTCCGCGAGCAGATCCGCGCCCTCCTCCGCCTCGGCGACGGTCAGCGTCATCGGGGGTGCGATCCGCAGCGAGGCGCCGCCCTGCCCGCCCTTGCCGATCAGCAGCCCGCGTTCCCGGGCGGCCTCCACGACCAGCGAGGCGGCCTCGGGTGAGCGCTCGTCGGTGCCGGGCCGGACCAGTTCGATGCCGATCATCAGGCCGCGGCCGCGCACCTCCCGTACGACATCGAGGCCGGCCGCGACCGCCCGCAGCCGCTCGATGAGCAGGCCGCCGACCCGCCGGGCGTTGCCCTGGAGATCGTGTTCGAGGAGATAGCCGAGGTTGGCCAGGCCCGCGGCCATGGTGACCGGGCTGCCGCCGAAGGTGGAAATGGAGTTCGCGGAGAGCGAGTTCATCACCTCGGCGCGGGCCACCACCCCGCCGATGGACATACCGTTGCCGATGCCCTTGGCGAAGGTGAGCAGGTCGGGCGGGCCGTTGTCGGCGTGCGCCTGCCAGCCCCAGAAGTGGTCGCCGGTGCGGCCCCAGCCGGTCTGCACCTCGTCGCTGATCCAGAGGATGCCGTGCCGGGCGAGCACCTCGCGGAAGGCGGCGTAAAGGCCGTCCGGTGGCATGGTGAACCCGCCGACGCCCTGGACCGGTTCGGCGATCAGCGCGGCGATTCCGCCCGCGGTCTGCTGGAGCATGTCCTCCAGGTCGGCGACGCAGGCCGCGATGTACTCGGCGTCGCTCAGCTCCGCGTACGGGCCGCGGCTGCGCACCCCGCCGTGGACATAGAGCGTCTGCAGCGGCGAGAGGCTGGTCGGGGACCAGCTCTGGTTGCCGGTGATGCCGACGGTGGAGAACGACCGGCCGTGGTAGCTGTTGCGCATCGCCAGGATCTGGTTGGAGCGGCGGTGCGTGGTGGCCAGCAGCAGGGCCGCGTCGTTGGCCTCCGTACCGGAGGTGGTGAAGAAGACCCGGGCGTCGGGGATGCCGGAGAGCGCCGCGATCCGCTCCGCCAGGTCGACCATGGGGCGGGAGAGGTAGAGCGTCGAGGTGTGGATGATGCGGCCGGCCTGCTCGCTGACGGCCTTGGTCACCTCGGGCAGCGCATGGGCCGTCATGGTGGTGAGGATGCCGCCGAAGAAGTCGAGGTAGCGGTTGCCCTCCGCGTCCCAGACGTGGCGGCCCTCGCCGTGGGTGAGTTCGAGGGGCCGCTCGTAGTAGAGGCTGAGCCAGGAGGGCAGGACGGCCTGGTGGCGGGCGTGCAGGCTCGTCGCGTCATGGGGGGCATGGGTCATGGCTGCACCAGCCCGTCGTACGCGTCGGGGCGGCGGTCGCGGTAGAAGGCCCACTGCTGCCGGACCTCGTCGATCAGGGCGAAGTCGAGGTCGCGGATGACCAGCTCCTCCTTGGAGTCGCTGGCGACGTCGCCGACGAACTGGCCCCGGGGGTTGACGAAGTAGCTCGTGCCGTAGAAGTCGTTGTCGCCGTACTCCTCGACGCCGACCCGGTTGATCGCCGCGATGAAGTACTCGTTGGCGACGGCCGCCGCGGGCTGTTCCAGCTGCCAGAGGTAGGCGGACAGACCGCGGGAGGTGGCGGAGGGGTTGTAGACCAGCTGGGCGCCGTTGAGGCCCAACTGCCGCCAGCCCTCCGGGAAGTGGCGGTCGTAGCAGATGTACACGCCGATCTTGCCGACGGCGGTGTCGAAGACCGGCCAGCCGATGTTCCCCGGCTTGAAGTAGTACTTCTCCCAGAAGCCCTTGACCTGCGGAATGTGGTGCTTGCGATAGGTGCCGAGGACCGTGCCGTCGGCGTCGATGACGGCCGCGGTGTTGTAGTAGAAGCCGGACTGTTCGACCTCGAAGACCGGCACCACGATCACCATGCCGGTCTCCCGGGCGAGATTCTGCATCCGCCGCACGGTCGGCCCGTCGGGCACCGGCTCGGCCCAGCGGTAGTGCTCGGGCTCCTGGACCTGGCAGAAGTACGGAGCGTTGAAGACCTCTTGGAAGCCGATCACTTTCGCGCCCTGCGCGGCCGCCGCTCTGGCGTACTCCTCATGCTTCGCGATCATCGATTCGGTGTCGCCGGTCCAGGTCGCCTGGACCAGTGCGGCACGCACAACATCGGCCATGAGCTGCTCCTTTGTCGATGCGTCAGCCTGCAGCCCGCGCGGGATCTACGCGTGTGGAGGCGACCGTAAGCCCCGCCATGCACCGTGGCAAGACCATCTCTCCGTGGCGCGTCCGGGGCCCCCGCGCGAGATAGACAGGGAAACTTGCAAGTTTTCCTGTCGAGATTTACGCTGGAGATATGCCGGAAAAGGACCAGGAACGCCTGGCGACGGAGCTGCGCACCACCGTCTCCCTGCTGATGCGCCATCTGCGCGCCGCCTCGCCGCACGGGGAACTCACCCCGACCCAGCGCGCGGTGATCAGCCGGATCGAGACCGACGGCGAGGCCACCATCGCCGCGCTGGCCCGCGCCGAGCTGGTCCGCCCGCAGTCGATGCGGCTGACCGTCGGGGCACTGGAGGAGCACGGCGTCCTCGCCCGCAGCCCGCATCCGACGGACGGCCGGCAGGTGGTCTTCTCGCTCACCGAGGAGGGCCGCCGGATGCTCGCCGTCGTACGGCAGGCCAAGCACAACTGGCTGGCGGAGGCCATCGCCGGCCGGCTGACCCCGGAGGAGCAGCGGACCCTGGAGTCGGCCACCGAACTGATACGGCGGCTGATGCCGGAATGAGCAACCTCTCCGCCCCCGGACCGGGCGGCACACCGGAGGCCACCACGGCCCCGGCAGCCGTCACCACCCCGCAGGAGACGGGTGCGCCCGCCGCTCCCGGCGCGGCCATCGGTTCCGGCCGTGCCTTCGGCGCCCGGCTGATGGCGCCCCTGCTGCTCGGCTCACTGCTGAACCCCATCAACTCGACCATGATCGCCACCGCGCTGGTGGCGATCGGCCAGGACTTCCACGTCGGCGCCGCCGACACCGCCTGGCTCATCTCCGCGATGTACCTCGCCAGCGCGGTGGGCCAGCCGTCGATGGGGCGGCTCGCCGACCGGGTCGGACCGCGCCGGGTGTTCGCGGCCGGTGCGCTGACCGTCTGCGCGGCCGGCGTCATCGGGGCGCTCGCCCCCACCTTCGCGCTGCTGATCGTCTCCCGGGTCGTGCTCGGGATCGGCACCGCGGCCGCCTACCCCGCCGCGATGGCGGTGCTGCGCGCCGAGTCGGCGCGGACCGGCCGTCCGACGCCCCGGTATGTGCTCGGCCGGCTCTCGCTCGCCGCACTGGGCAGCGCCGCCATCGGCCCCACGCTCGGCGGACTGCTCGCCGCGACGGCGGGCTGGCGCGCGGTATTCGCCGTCAATATCCCGCTCGCGCTGCTCGCCCTGCTCGGCGCGCTCGCCTGGCTCCCGGCCGACCGGAAGGAAGCCCGGCCGGGGCGCGGCGAGCCCGCCTCCGCCTCCCTCGACCCGCTGGGCATCGCGCTGTTCGCCGCGGCGCTCACCTGCGCCATGGTCTTCCTGCTGCGCCTGGCGGACCCGCAGTGGCTGCTGTTGGCGCCGGCCGGAGTGCTCGCGGGCGTCCTGGTGTGGTGGCAGCTGCGCCATCCGGCGCCCTTCATCGACCTGCGGATGCTCGCCCGTAACGGCGCACTGGTGCGCACCTATCTCCGGCAGGGGCTGACCTATCTCGTCATCTACTGCGTGCTCTACGGCTTCAGCCAGTGGCTGGAGCAGGCGCACGGCGCCTCGTCCCTCCAGGCCGGGCTGATCATGCTGCCGATGTCCCTGGCGGCCGCGGTCTGCTCGATCGTGGGCGCCCGGACGAAGGGCATCCGCGCTCCGCTGACCCTCGCCGCGGCCTGTCTCGCCGTCGGCAGCGCGGTCTTCCTCCTGCTGCACGGCACCGGCCCGCTGGTCGCGCTGCTGTGTGCCGGGGCGCTCTTCGGCATCCCGCAGGGCCTGGCCTCCACCGGCAATCAGGCCGCCGTCTACGCCCAGGCCCCGGCCGACGGCGTGGGCGCGGCCGCCGGGCTCCAGCGCACCGCCCAGTACCTCGGCGCGATCACCGCGTCCGGCCTCCTCGGGCTGCTCTACGGGCAGCGCGCCTCGGACTCCGGGCTGCACCAGATCGCGCTGATCGGCGTCGTGCTCGGCCTGCTGCTGTTCCTCCTGACCCTCGCCGACCGCGGCCTGCGGCCCGGCGCCACCGGGACCGGCGGCTGAACCCGGCCACCGGTCCCCGGCCGCCACGACGGCCGTACCCGCCACACCCGCAATCCCACCACCCGTCACCCCACAAGGAGCCCCCGTGCCCGCCACCACCCTCGACGCCACGACCGCCCTGGTACTGATCGACCTGCAGAAAGGCATCGCCGGTCTGCCCGGCGCCCCGGTGCCCTCCGCCGAGGTCATCGAGCGTGGCGCGCGGCTGGCCGCCGCGTTCCGTGCCCGCGACCTCCCGGTCGTCCTGGTGAACGTCACGGGCGGCGCCCCGGGCCGTACGGAGTCCGCGGCGCGCACCGGCAACCCGCCCGCCGACTGGGCGGAGCTGGTGCCCGAGCTCGACCGGCAGCCCGGCGACATCATCGTCACCAAGCAGCAGTGGGGCGCCTTCCACGGCACGAACCTGGATCTGGAGCTGCGCCGCCGTGGGGTGACCCAGGTCGTCCTCGCCGGCATCGCCACCAGCATCGGGGTGGAGTCCACCGCCCGTGCCGCACACGAACACGGCTACCACGTCACCCTCGCCACCGACGCGATGACCGACCTGGACGCCGACGCGCACCGCAACAGCCTGGAGAAGATCTTCCCGCGGCTGGGCGAGACCGGCACCACCGAGGCGATCCTCGCGCTCCTCGGCTGAGGCTCAGGGGCGTACGCCTCGGGGCCGGACGCCTCAGGGGCGTACGCCATCGAGCGGTGCCGGATGCCCCGCCGGACGCCGCTCGTGCCAGCGCAGATCGTCCTGGAGCTGGGCGGCCAGCGAGATCAGCCGTGGCTCGCCATGGGCCGGGCCGAGCAGCTGGGCGCCCAGCGGCAGGCCGTCGGCGCTGAAGCCTGCGGGGACGCTCACGCCCGGCCAGCCGAGGACATTCCACGGCCAGGCGTACGGGCAGGCGGCGATCATGGCCTGGTCCGTACGCCAGCCGCTGAGCTTGGCGAGGGTGCCGATGCGCGGGGGCGGAGTGGCGGTGGTCGGCGTCAGCAGGACGTCATAGGGGCCGAACAGCGCGCCGATCCGGCGCTGTTGGCGCTTCTCGACGGCGCGCGCCCGGCGCAGTACGGGCCCGCCGAGCAGTCGGCCCATCCGCGCCGCCTCGCGCGTACGGCGGTCCAGGAGGGAGCGGTCGGGGACCCGGTCCGCCCACTCCCCCACCCCTGCCGTGGCGCGCGGGACGAAGGCCAGTCCGACCAGCCCGTAGTCCGGTTCCGCCTCCTCCACGAAGTGCCCCAGCCGGGCGAGGGTGCGGGCCACACCGGTCACCGCGTCCCGGACGTCGGGGTGCAGCGGCTTGGGCGTGAAGGTGAAGGCGGCCTTCCACGACAGCGCGATGCGCAGCCGGCCCGGATCGCGGCGGGCGGCCTCGCGCGCCGCGATGGCGGGCGGCCGGTGCAGATCGCCGTCGTGGTTGCCGCTGGCCACGTCCAGCAGCAGCGCCGCGTCCTCGACCGTACGGGCCAGTGGTCCGATGCCGGTGATCCCCTGGAAGGACTCCGGGTCCGGCCAGGTGGAGATGCGGCCGCGCTGGGGTTTGATGCCGACGAGATGGGACCAGGCGGCGGGGATCCGGACCGAGCCGGCGCCGTCGGTGCCGAGCGCGGCGGGTACCAGCCCGGCCGCGACCGCGGCGGCCGAGCCGCCGGAGGAGCCGCCCGGGGTGTGGGCGAGGTTCCAGGGGTTGCAGGTGTTGCCGAACGCCGGTCCCTCGGTGAACGGCCACTGCCCCAGTTCGCAGGCGTTGGTCTTGCCGACGATGACCGCGCCGGCCGCGCGCAGCCGCCGGACGACCTCCGCATCGCGCTCCTTGGACGGGAACTCGCCGGCGCACCCGAACGCGGTGGGCTCGCCCGCCACATCGGTGTCGTCCTTGACCGCGACCGGCACCCCGAGCAGCGGCAGCCGCTCCCCGCCCGCCAGCCTGCGGTCGGCCTGTGCGGCCTCCGCCATCGCCGCCTCGGCCCGTACCCGCCGGAAGGCGTTGACACTGCTCTGGGTGGCCTCGATGCGCTCCAGCGACCGCCGTACCAGCGCGGTCGAGGTCACCCGCCCCTCGGCCAGCGCCCGCGCCTGCTCGGCGAGGCCTTCCCACTCTCCGGCCGTGGCACCGATGTGCCGGGCCGGGGCCGGCCCGGTCTCGCGGTCCTGGCTCTCGTCAACGCTCACGCTGCGTGCCCTCCCTGGAACCGCTCATTCGAACGAACGGTCCCAGGAGGCTAATCGTCACGGCGATGGCCATCAACGATGCCGCGCGGTGCGCCACATCGACGACACACGGACGGCACACAGCGGCCCGCCGTGTTCCGGTCGTGTGACGCACGGCGCGCGAACGAGGGGCGTGACGGCCGGTGCACGCCCGTTACGACCGGTGGACGACCATCGCCGAGCCGCCGCCGCGCCGTACCTTCTCGGCCGCGGCCAGCCAGCGGCCGTCCGGCAGCCGCTGCACACCGGTCGCCGCTCCGATCTCCGGGTTCTCCTTGAACGCATGTCCGATCGCTTCGAGTTGCTGACGGACCGGGCTGTTCCACAGGCCGGGTTCGAGCTCGGTCGTCGCGGCGTTGCGCTGGCTGGCGCGCGGTGCGGCAATGGCGTCGACCAGGGGCATTCCGCGGTCGAGGTGGTTCACCAGGGTCTGCAGCACGGTCGTGATGATGGTCGCGCCACCGGGCGAGCCGAGCGCCAGCACCGGCCGGCCGTGCTGCAGCACGATCGTCGGCGAGATGGACGAGCGCGGCCGCTTGCCGGGGCCCGGGAGGTTGGGGTCGTGGACCGCCGGGTCCGCCGGCGCGAAGGAGAAGTCGGTGAGTTCGTTGTTGAGCAGGAAGCCACGGTGCGGGACGACGATGCCGCTGCCGCCGGTCTGCTCGATGGTCAGGGTGTAGGCGACGACATTGCCCCACTTGTCGGCGACGGTCAGATGGGTGGTGTTCTCGCCCTCGTACGTCGTCGGAACGGCCTTGCCGCCACTGGCACAGCGCTTCGGATGGCGCGGGTCGCCGGGCGCGAGCGGGCTGGTCAGCGCCTTGTCGTCGCGGATGAGACAGGCGCGGGAGTCGGCGAACCGTTGTGAGGTGAGGGCCTTGGCCGGTACGTCCTCCTGCGCCGGGTCGCCGACCCAGCGGCCGCGGTCGGCGAAGGCGATCCGGCCGGCCTCCAGATAGCGGTGGAGATACTGTTTCTCGCTCAGCCGGGAGACGTCGCTCTTCTCCAGGATGTTGAGCGCCTCGGCGACGCTGGTGCCGCCCGAGGAGGACGGCGCGATGCCGTAGACGTCGCGGCCTCGGTAGCGGGTGTGGGTCGGCGCGTGGCGCAGGGCCCGGTAGGCCCGCAGATCGCCCGTGGTCAGCTTGCCGGGCCGCACCTTGCGGGTGGCTCCGGTGCGCACCGGAGGCTTCCGGACGGTGCGGACGATGTCCCGGCCGAGAGCGCCGTCGTAGAGCGCCCCGGTCCCCTTCTTCGCCAACTCGTCGTACGTACGGGCCAGATCGGGGTTCTTCAACGTCGAGCCCACCGCCGGCAGCTTGCCGCCGGGCAGGAAGAGGTCCGCCGTCGCCGGGAAGTCCCGGAAGCGCGCCTCGTTGTCCGCGGTCTGCCGGCGGAAGGTCGGATCGACCGTGAAACCGCCCGCTGCCAGCTGCCGGGCGGGCCGCAGCACCTGCCCCAGGGACCGGCTGCCCCACTTGTGCAGGGCGGTGTCCCAGGTGGCGGGAGTGCCCGGGGTGCCGATGCTCAGCCCGCTGGTGACGGCGTCGGCGAACGGAATCGGAGTGCCGTTCTCCAGGAAGAGGTCCTTGCCGGCGGAGCGCGGGGCGGTCTCCCGGCCGTCGAGGGTGCGTATGGTCCGCGACCTGGCGTCGTAGGACACGAAGTAGCCTCCGCCCCCGATGCCCGCGGAGTAGGGCTCGGTGACGCCGAGGGCGGCGGCGGTGGCGACCGCCGCGTCCACGGCGTTGCCGCCCTTCTTGAGCACCGAGATACCGGCGGCCGAGGCATCCGCGTCGACGCTGGAGACGGCCCCGCCATAGCCGACGGCGACCGGCGTCTTCTCCGGTGTGGCGGTGGTGGCGCTGTCCTGTGCCGTGGGAGCCGGCCGGGCGGGCGCGGCGGACCCGGCGGCGGCCGGGACCGCCACCAGGGAGCCGGCCAGCGCGGCGGCCGCTCCCAGGACGGTGAGGCGTCGGGCTCTGCTCATACCGGGGTTTCCTCCAAGAGCGTGCGCGGGGAGCGGCAGGGGCCGGAGCCTACTCGGCCCAACAGCGCGCCGACAGAGGGCATTTCGCCTGCTGCCGCCCTGATGGCGGCAGGGATCAGCCGCCCTTTTCGCGACGGATCCGATAGGCCCGTACGGACCGGGACAAGCCGCCCCGCAGCCCCGCCCCGCCCTCGAACACACACCCGGTGAGCCGCTACGCTCCCCGGCCATGGACGACACCCTGCTCCTCCTGACCGTGGCGGCCGTGGCCCTGATCGTGGGCCTGGCGGCCGGCTGGGCCGTGCAATCGGCGACGGTCCGCCGGAAGATGACCCGCGAACAAGGCTTTTTCGGGCTGCCGGACGGTTCGGAGTGTGTGCTGGTCACCCACCGGGACAGCTCGTCGGCCCACTGGAGCATCCCCCGTCATGATGCGCTGGCACTGCTGGGGCTGGCCGCGGTGATCGAGAACTGTGGTGCGCACCCCGAGGTCGCCCCGCACGACACCGGTCTGCAGGGGTTCGGGGCGCGTACCGAGTTCTGCGTCGGCGACCCGACCGCGCACCGCCGGCTGGCGGCCCATCTGGCCAATCTGCTGCCGGGCGTCGCGGTGCAGCCGGGCGACGAGTCCGGCGCGGGCCGCAACACCTTCACGATCGGCGGCTCGACGTACCGGATGGAGCCCGGCGCGGTCGAGTATGTCCTGCTGGCGCGCCTGAGGGCCGGTGAGGGCGACCGCCCGGTGTTCCTGGCGGCCGGCCAGCGCCCGGTCACCCACCGGGCCGCGGTCCGCCATCTGGTCCGCAACCGGGCCCGGCTGGCCCGTAAGCACGGCGCCGACGGCCAGTTCTGTCTGCTGCTGAAGGTGGTCAACTCGCAGGCCTACGGGCCCGATGTCGTCGAGCTGGTCGCCGATGTCACCAAGGCCGCGCTCACGGCCGCGGAGCCGAAGGGGCACCGGTCGGCGGCCTGAGACCGGCACACCGGCGGGCCGGTCCCCGGCCGCCCCTTCGCCCGGCACACCGGCGGGCAGCCGCCCCGCCGTTCTGCCAAGCTCAAAGGCATGATCGCCGGCCTCCGCTCACCCGTCCTGCACTGGACCGGTGTGCTGCCGGTGCTGGCGGTGGTGCTGTTGGCCCTGACGTGGGGGCGCTCGCTGCCGGTCGCCCTGGTGGTGCTGGTGTCGTGCTTTCTGGCCGGGGCGGCGCTGTCCGCGCTGCATCACGCGGAGGTGATCGCGCACCGGGTGGGTGAGCCGTTCGGGTCCCTGGTGCTGGCGGTCGCGGTGACCACCATCGAGGTGGCGCTGATCGTCACGCTGATGGCCGACGGCGGCGAGAAGAGCGCCGCGCTGGCCCGGGACACCGTCTTCGCGGCGGTGATGATCACCCACCTGTAACGGCATCGTGGGGCTGTGCCTGCTGGTCGGCTCGCTCCAGCGCAAGGTGGCCGTCTTCAACCCCGAAGGCACCGGCGCGGCACTGGCGGCGGTCACCACGGTGGCGGGACTGAGCCTGGTCCTGCCGACGTTCACCACCACCACGCCGGGTCCGCGGTTCTCCACCCCGCAGCTGATCTTCGCCGCGCTGGCCGCGCTGGTCCTCTACGGCCTGTTCGTGACCACCCAGACGGTCCGGCACCGCGACTACTTCCTGCCGGTGACGGCGTCCGGCGAGGTGATCCACGCCGAGGACCATGCGGACCCGCCCTCCGCACGGGCCGCGCTGACCAGCCTCGGACTGCTGGCACTGGCGCTGATCGCGGTGGTCGGGCTGGCCAAGGCGGTGTCACCGGTCATCGAGTCGGGTGTGGCCGCGGCCGGTCTGCCGTCCTCCGTCGTGGGCATTGTGATCGCGCTGCTGGTCCTGCTGCCGGAGACCATCGCGGCACTCCGCGCGGCGCGCCGTGACCGGGTGCAGACGAGCCTGAATCTGGGCCTGGGCTCGGCGATGGCCAGCATCGGCCTGACCATCCCGGCGGTCGCGCTGGCCACCGTCTGGCTGCCGGTCCCCCTGGTCCTGGGCCTCGGCGCCAGCCATATGGTGCTGCTCGCCCTGACCGTGATCGTCGGCACCCTGACGGTGATCCCCGGCCGCGCCACCCCGCTGCAGGGCGGTGTCCATCTGGCCCTGCTGGCCGCGTACATCGTGCTGGCCGTCAGCCCGTAGGGCGAGCGAGGCCGGACGGGAGCCGGTAGGGCACGTTGACCACGGTCACCCCCGGCGTGAACAGCAGCCGGGCCTTGAGCCGCAGTGCGCTCTGGTTGTGCAGCAGTTGTTCCCACCAGCGCCCGACGATGTATTCGGGGATGACGACCGTGACGGCGCCGCCCGGATGCCGCGCACAGACATCCACGACGTAGTCGATCACCGGCCGGGTGAAGTCCCGGTAGGGCGAGCTGAGCACCCGGAGGGGTACGTCGATGTCATGGGCGTCCCACTGCTCGCGCAGCCCCCGCACATCGCCGGGATCGATCGCGACGATCAGGGCGTCCAGTGAGGTGGGACGCATCGCACGGGCATAGCCGAGGGCCTTGAGCGTGGGCGCGTTCAACGCGTTGACCAGCACCAGCACATAGTTCCCGGCCGGCTCCCAGGGGCGCGCGCCGGGGGCGATCGCCAACGCCCGCCCCACGCGCTCGTAGTGCTGGTGCACCGCTCGCATTCCCATGAAGAGCAGCGGCATGGCGATCACCACGATCCATGCGCCGTGCATGAACTTGGTGATCAGGACGACGATCAGGACCACCCCGGTGAGTACCGCGCCGACCGCGTTGATCGCCTGGGAGCGCCGGTGCCGGATCCGCTCCCTGGCAGGCAGCCCCGGTTCGGCGAGAATGGTCCGCCAGTGCCGGACCATGCCGGTCTGGGAGAGCGTGAAGGAGACGAAGACGCCGATGATGTAGAGCTGGATGAGGTGGGTGAGTTCCGCTTTGAAGAGGATGATCAGCCCGATGGCGGCCAGCGCGAGCAGGATGATGCCGTTGGAGAAGACCAGCCGGTCACCGCGGTTGTGCAACTGCCGGGGGACGTAGCCGTCCTCGGCGAGGATCGACGCCAGCATCGGGAAGCCGTTGAAGGCGGTGTTGGCGGCAAGGATCAGCACACCGGCCGTGAACGCCTGCAGCAGGTAGAAGAGCACGGTGGCCTCGCCGAAGGCGGCCCGGCCGATCTGGGCGAGCGCGGTGGGGGTCGGGGTGTCGGGCGGCAGCCCCAGTTCGGCGGGCGTGACCGCGACATGCACGTCGTAGAGCATGGCCAGGATCGTGATCCCGGCGAACATCGTGACGGAGAAGAAGCCCATGATCAGCAGCGTGGTGGCGGCGTTGCGGCTCTTGGGCCTGCGGAAGGCGGGCACTCCGTTGCTGATCGCCTCGACGCCGGTCAGTGCGGTGCAACCGGACGCGAAGGCCCGCATCCCCAGCAGGACCAACGCCAGGCCCGTGTAGTGCGATACGGCGTGCAGCGGCAGATCAGCGGACTCGGCGCGGGGGGTCGCGCCGAGGGCCGTCCGCACTGCCGCGAACGCGAACATCAGATAGATGAAGAAGACGAACCCGTAGGTGGGAACGGCGAAGACCCGCCCCGATTCCCGTAGGCCGCGCAGATTCATCAGGGCCAGCAGCGCCACGAACCCGACGGACAGCGCCATGTCATGGCCGCCGAGGGCCGGAATCGCGGAGGTGATCGCGGCGACGCCGGAGACGACGGACACCGCGACGGTCAGTACATAGTCCACGAGCAGCGCACTGGCCGCGGTGAGCGCCGCGGTCCGTCCGAGGTTCTGCGCGCTGACGAGGTACGCCCCGCCGCCCCCGGGGTACGCGTAACAGGTCTGCCGGTAGGACGCCACCACGACCACCAGCACCAGCACGATGGCGGCCGCGGCGTACCAGGTCAGATGGAGCAGAGCGACCCCGCCGAGGCCGACGACCAGCAGGATTTCCTCGGTGGCATAGGCGACCGAGGACAGCGGGTCACTGCAGAAGATCGGTAGCGCCAGTCGCTTCGGCAGCAGCGTCTCGCCGAGCCGCGCGCTGTCCAGCGGACGGCCCACCATCATCCGCTTCGGCCTGAAGAATTGGCTCATAGGCGGACAAACTATGGGCCGCCCGGCGGGGGCAGAGGGAGGCTCGCGGAGCCGCCGCGCATCGCGGCCGGGGGCAGCCGGCCCCCTCGGGCGGCGGTCCGTGCGGCCCGCCGGTGCGAGCCGATCGGGTGCGGAACCCGCCCGCGCCGGTGTCGTTCCCGCTCCCGTCGCGGACCGCGTGAGAGCACGTGGAGGATGGCATCCGATAAGCGCACAAATACGCGGCGGAGGCTCCTGCAGGCCGCGTTCGTGGTCGGCGTGCTCTCCGTCGGCCGGGCCCTGTTCCTGCCCGACGGCGGCGCTCCGGAGACCGGCGGGCCGCCCCGCGCCCGGCACCGTCCGCCGCAGCCCCACACCACGCCGGCCGGGTCTCCCCCGGGCGCCGGTCCCGCCGGAGCGGCGCAGCCCCCGCCGCCCTACCGGCTCCGCCCGACGGCCGGCGAGACCTCGCGCTCCGGTCCGGGCGCCTCGCCGCCGCACCCCGAGGTCGCGTACCACCTGTCCACCGACCGCCGCGAGATCTACCTCACCTTCGACGACGGCCCGCACCCCCTCTACACCCCCGACATCCTGCGGATCCTGCACCGTCACGAGGTCCGGGCCACGTTCTTCGTCATCGGCGAGAACGCCGTCGAATTCCCCGGCCTGCTGTACGACATCGCCGACGAGGGCCATGCCGTCGCCAACCACACCTGGACCCATCCACAGCTCACCACGCTGCCGCCGGGCGCCGTCCGCAGCGAACTCGGCCGCACCAGCAGCCTGATCGAGGACATCCTCGGCACCGCCCCCGACCTGGCCCGCGCCCCGTACGGCGAATGGGACGACCCCGCCCTGAGCATCTGCAACGACCTGGGCATGTCCCCCGTCGGCTGGGCGGTCGACTCGCAGGACTGGACCGTCCCGGGGGCCGGGACCATTGCGTACACCGTCCTCAACGAGATGCACCCCGGCGCGATCGTCCTGTCGCACGACGGGGGCGGTGAGCGACGGCAGACCGTCGAGGCGCTGGAGTGGTATCTGCCGCGCCTGCTGGACGAGGGGTACCGGCCGAGCCGCATCGAGCCCTGACGAGGGGACCGCGCGGACCGATTCGGCGGCCTCGGGTGAGAGCGGTCACCCGAGGCGCCGGAATCCAACTCAATGGTTTATCGTTCAATTGGAAGCGGGCGCGCCGGCACGATGGCGTCCGAGGGCCCTCCCCTCCCCGGGGAAGCCGGCCCCGCCGCCGCAGGCAGCAGGCCCAAGGGCCTCGCCGTCACCGCCCGCGCCACCACAGCCGCCCCGGCCGAATTCCCCCGTTCGGCCGGGGCTTCCCCTTTCCCGGTGCGGAGACGATGTCTCAGCGCAGATACGACGCCCCGTTGACGTCGAGCACCGTTCCCGAGGTCCAGACCGCCTCCGGCGAGGCCAGATAGCGGACGGCGGACGCCACCTCCTGCGGCGTGGCCACCCGGCCGAACGGGCTCTGCTGCCGTACGTCCTCCGTGAGGCGGTCGGCGACCCGCTCGGTGGCCACAAATCCCGGGGCCACGGATGCCACACCGATGCCGTACGGCGCCAGATGGACCGCCAGCGACTGCCCCATCGCATGCAACGCCGCCTTGGCCGCGCCATAGGCGGGGTGATCGGGCTCGCCGCGGAACGCCCCGCGCGACCCGATGTTGACGATCCGTCCCTCCACCTCCCGCTCGATCATGCTCCGCGCCGCGTGGTAGGTGACATGCGCCGCCCCCAGCAGATTCACGTCCACGACCTGCCGCCAGGCGCTCTGCCACTCGTCGAACGACGTACGGTCCAGCGGATGCGCCACATTGGCGGCCGCGTTGTTGACGAGCACATCGACGCCGCCCAACCCGTCCACCGCCGCCTCGACGACCGCCGCCGCCCCTTCCGGAGTACTCACATCCCCCTGCACCAGCACATGGCCGCTCCCCGCCAGCCCCTCGAACGCCTCCTGCGCCGCCGCCCGCCGCGACGCGTAATGCAGCGCGACCCGGTCCCCGTGCGCGGCGAAGATCTCGGCCACCGCCCGGCCGATCCCCCGCGAGGCCCCGGTCACCAGCACCGCCCGGCTCATCCGACACCCTCCGCCCCGGCGCGCGGACGGCTGTCACAGCCGGAACCGCTGCGGGCCGACGAGCGCTCAGCGAACGACCAGGGATGGTTCATCAGCAGATCAGTCCTTACCTCTTGCCGTGCCACGAACGTGCGTAAGGAATCGTAGGGAGCCACACGGGATGCAGGCACGGTCCGACGACCACGGAGAAGGGCGGCCCATATGCGAGGACGGCGAGGCACGGCGGTGCGGCCGGCGCTGACGGCGGGGGCGGTCATCGCCCTGTGCGCATCGGGCTGCGCGGCTCCCGGCGAGACCTCTCGCAGCGTCGGCGGCTGCACCTACACCGTCGCCGCCGCCCCGGTGGGGGTGCACGACAGCGGAGATCTGCCCTGGGTCGTCGGCGGTTCGGTGAAGGTGGTCTGCGATCCGCGCCCCGACCAGCACGTCTTCGAGGCCGCCCTGCAGCGGAAGCGGGGCGATTCCTGGGTCCTGCTGCCGCACAGCGAGTACGAGGTCACTCCCCGGATCAAGGCCGACGATCCGGACGAGGTCGCCACCGCCAAGGGCACCTCGTACGCCGTCTCCGCCGAGTGCGACCCCGGCACTTACCGCATCCGCTACACGGCCACCGTCACCCGCGAGGGCCGGTCCCACTCCACCGGCACCGTTTTCAGCAGCCCGGTGACCATCAAGGAGTGCTCGGCATAGGGTCCTTCGATGCCCTTCAACCACAATGACCACTACCACCGTCTGCTGTTACGACACCTGCCGCGGAAGTGCCGCACGGGACTCGATGTGGGGTGCGGAACCGGCCGCTTCGCCCGTCGGCTGGCCGGGCGGGGGATCGACGTCCATGCGGTGGATCCGTCGGCGGAGGTCATCGCGCGCGCCCGTGCCACGGCCGGGGAGCCGGCGGACGGCGGACCGCTTCCCCGTTTCGAGCACGCGGACGTCACCCGGCTCGAACTCCCCGCCGGGCACTACGAGTTCATCTCCTGCCTGGCGAGCATCCACCACATGCCCTTCGACACCGTCACCGCACTGCGCAAGGCGCTCGCGCCGGGCGGGGTGCTGGTCATCCTGGGCTGCTACCCCGAGAAGTCGCCGGCCGACTGGGCCTGGGGCCTGCTGGCCTCCCCGGTGAATGCTGTGGCCAGGCTCGCCGTCGGCGCCGCGGAGCGATGCCGACCGGCCGGGGCCGCTCCGGTCCAGGCACCCATCGCACCGCCGCGCGTACCGCTGTCCCGGATCCGCCGGGAGGCCGCCGTACTGCTTCCCGGGTGCCGGATCCGCCGGCTGCTCTTCTGGCGCTATCTGCTGGTGTTCCGCAAGGACGGGCTCCGTACGGGCGAGTGACGGGGCGGCGCACCCGTTCGGACGGCACCCGTCTCCCCCTGTGGGCATGCCACGGCGGCCGAACCGCCGTTGAATGCTGTGTGTCCGCATGTGCCAGAGCGACGGCCCGCATCGGGAGCACGCATGTCGTTGCCGAAGACCCCGAGCGCTCCCGCCGCACCGGCCCCGCGCCGCCCCAAGGGAGCGCTGCGGCGCACCGGCGAGTGGTGTGCCCGGCACTGCGTTCTCGTCATCGTGCTGTGGCTGGTCGCCCTGGCCGGACTCCAGCTGCTGCAACGCGCGTACGGCGGTGAGTACTCCGACGACTTCGCGCTGCCCGGTGTCCAGTCGACACAGGGCCGCGAGGTCCTCAAGGAGCACGAGCCGAAGGCCGGTGGCTACAGCAGCCAGATCGTGCTGCACGACTCGGCCCAGCCGCTGACCGGATTCCGCAGCCAGATCGACAGCGCCGTCACCGCCCTGGGCAAGCTGCCGGAGGTGCTCTCCGCACAGAACCCGCTGCCCCCGCCCGGCACATCACCCGCCACACCGCCGTCCGGCACACCGAACGTCGGCCCACTGTCCACCGACGGCCGCACCGCGTACATCACGGTGCGGTTCGCCGTCCAGCCGTCCACCCTCAACCCGGACTATCTCCACGGTGTCGACGCGGCGGTGCGGCCGCTGCGCTCCGCGGGCGTGGACGTGGAGTACGGCGGGCCGCTGGGCGAGCTGGCCCGGCCGGAACCCAATGACCTGATCAGCGAGGTGATCGGCTTCGCGGTGGCGATCCTGGTGCTGCTGGTGGGCTTCGGGAGCGTGCTGGCCGCCGGGGTGCCGCTGCTGACCGCGCTGATCGGCGCCATCTGCGGTCTGGCCTGTCTGGGGCTGCTCGCCGCCGCGTTCGTCTTCGCCACCGTCTCCCCCACCCTGGCCACGATGATCGGCCTCGGCGT
The DNA here is from genome assembly GCF_043200375.1 of Streptomyces sp. NPDC048434. Classification (NCBI taxonomy): domain Bacteria; kingdom Bacillati; phylum Actinomycetota; class Actinomycetes; order Kitasatosporales; family Streptomycetaceae; genus Streptomyces; species Streptomyces sp. NPDC048434. Next base: position 79,907 of record NZ_JBICXQ010000026.1, read on the forward strand.
CGGCATCGACTACGCGCTGTTCCTGATCACCCGGCACCGGCAGAACCTCATGGACGGCGCGGACCCGGTCACCGGTGCGGGCAAGGCCGTGGCCACCAGCGGGCGCGCGGTCCTGGTGTCCGGCTGCACGGTCATCATCGCGCTGATGGGGCTCTGGGTCTCGGGCCTCTCCTTCATCGGCAAACTGGGGGTGGCGGCCGCCATCACCGTGGTCTCCGCCGTGCTCGGCGCGCTCACCCTCGTACCGGCACTGCTCGGGCTGATCGGCCGCCGCATCGACCGGTTCCACGTCCGCAGACCGATCGCCGAGACGGACGCCGCGCCGGGCGAGGAGGCACACGGCACCTGGCACCGGTATGCGCAGCGGGTGGCGCGCCGCCCGTGGTGGTATCTGGCGGGCGGGGTGCTCGTCATCATCGTGCTGGCCCTCCCGGTCTTCTCGATCCAGCTCGGCCATATCGGCGACGGCGCCGACCCGAAGTCCTTCACCGACCGGCGCGCCTACGACCTGATGTCCTCGGCGTTCGGACCGGGCTCCAACGGCCCGCTGACCCTCGTCATCGACGAGTCCGCCGTCCCGCAGGCGGACCGCCCGACGCTGGCGGCGCAGGCGCAGAAGGTGCTCACGGATGTGCCGGGCGCGTCCTTCATCAGCCCGCTGAAGACCACCTCGGACGGCGCGGTGCTGACCGGTACCGCGTACTCCGCCCAGGCCCCGCAGAACGCGGCCACCACGGAGCTGGTCAACCGCCTCAAGCACGACCTCCTGCCGCAGGCCCTACGCGGCACCGATGCGCACGGCTATGTGACGGGCACGACGGCCGGCCAGGTGGACTTCCTCGGCCTCGTCGCCAGCCGGCTCCCGCTGATCATCGCCGTGGTCGTCGCCCTCGCCTTCGTCATCATCCTGATCGTCTTCCGCGGTGTGCTGGTCGCCGTGAAGGCGGCGGTGCTCAACGTCCTGTCGATCGCCGCCTCGTACGGGGTGGTGGTGGCGGTCTTCCAGTGGGGCTGGGGCGGTCCGGCGCTCGGCGTCTCGGGCCGGGTGCCGATCGAGAGCTATGTGCCGATGATGATGTTCGCGATCGTCTTCGGGCTGAGCATGGACTACGAGATCTTTCTGCTCTCGCGGGTGCACGAGGCATGGCTGCGTACCGCCGATGCGAAGGCGAGCGTGGCGCACGCGCTGGAGATCACCGCCCGGGTAATCACCTGTGCCGCGCTGATCATGGTGAGCGTGTTCGCCGCGTTCCTCGTCAGCGACAACGTCGTGGTGAAGATGCTGGGCCTCGGCCTGGCCGTGAGCGTGCTGATCGATGCCACCGTGGTCCGGCTGCTGTTGGTCCCCGCGGTGATGACGCTGCTGGGCCGGGCGGCCTGGTGGACGCCGCGGTGGCTGGACCGGATCCTGCCGCATGTGCGTACCGAGGGCGACGAACAGGTCCCCGGGGCCGGCCCGGCCTGACCGGGTCCCGCCTCCGATCTGCGAGCGCCCCCCGATCCGACGATCATCGACATATGGCCCCGTCCGCCGAGCGTGGCTCGGCCTCGTACCCCGTGATCCGGCCGATGCTGGCCACGGTCGGCCCGCTGCCTGCCGAGCACGAGGAGACGGCCTGGGCCTTCGAGGCCAAGTGGGACGGTGCGCGCTGCATCGTCAACACTCCTGGCGACGGCACGATCCGGCTGGTCACCCGGGCGGGCAACGACGCGACCTCGACCTACCCGGAACTGGCGCCGCTGGGCGAACAGCTGCGGGGCCGGTCCGCGGTGCTCGACGGTGAGGTGGTGGTGCTGGACGCGCGCGGACGGCCCGATTTCGGGCTGCTGCAGCGCCGGATGGGCGTGGTGAACCCGCGCCGCACGGCCCGGCTGGCCATGGAGCACCCCGTGCACCTCGTCCTCTTCGACCTCATGTACCTGGACGGATCGCTGCTCGGTGCGCCGTATTACGAGCGTCGCCGCCTGCTGTCCGGGCTGCGGCTGCGCGGCCCGAGCTGGTCGGCGCCCGGGTATGTGGAGGGCCACGGTCAGCAGGCCTGGGAGGCCTCGCTGCAAGGCGGTCTCGAAGGTGTCGTGGCGAAGCGGCTGGCCTCCGCGTATCTGCCGGGCGTCCGGTCACCCGAGTGGCGCAAGACGAAGCATCTGCTGACCCTCGACGTGATCATCGGGGGCTGGACCGAAGGCCATGGCGGGCTGGCCGGCCTGCCGGGTTCCGTTCTGGTGGGTATCGCCGAACCCTCGGGGCTGCGTTACGTCGGCTCCGTCGGCTCGGGGCTGTCCGACCGGGAGCGCCAGGAGCTGGCGCAATACCTGGGAGTGATCCCGCTCGACCACTCCCCGTTCGTCAACCCCGTGGACGCACCGGCGGCTCACTGGGCCGAGCCCCGGCTCGTCGCCGAGATCACGCTCAGCGGCTGGACCTCGGCCGGCCGGCTGCGGCATCCGATCTGGCACCGGCTGCGTCCCGATCTCACCCACCTCGGCTGAGCGAGGGGATACCGGCGCCGCGCCGGGAAGGCTCGCCCCGAGGAGTCCGAGCAACGGCAGACGGAAGGAGTCGGTGATGCCCCACCCCACCGACAGCAACACCGACGGCACCACGGACAGCGCATCGAACGGCACCACCGACGGCAACGCGGCGTACGGAAAACAGCCCTTCAAGCGCTCCAAGAGCCACTTCGCGGACCGCATCACGGCGGACGGCCGCGACGGCTGGCCGGTCGAGGCCGGCCGCTACCGCCTGGTGGTCAGCCGCGCCTGCCCCTGGGCGAGCCGCGCCGTCATCTCCCGACGGCTGCTCGGCCTGGAGGACGCAATCTCGCTGGCCCTCACCGACCCGATCCAGGACGACCGCAGCTGGCGCTTCACCCTGGAGCCGGACGGCCGCGACCCGGTACTCGGCATCCGCTTCCTCGCCGAGGCCTATGACGCCCGCGAGAAGGACTACCCGGGCGGCGTCAGCGTGCCCGCCGTCGTCGACGTACCCAGCGGCCGGCTCGTCACCAACGACTACCAGCAGATCACCCTGGACTTCGCGACGGAGTGGAAGGCGCTGCACCGGCCCGGTGCACCCGATCTGTACCCCGAGCCGCTGCGCGAGGAGATCGATGTCGTCATGGCGGGCGTCTACCGGGACGTCAACAACGGCGTGTACCGGGCCGGTTTCGCCACCGGGCAGAGCGATTACGAGGCCGCCTTCCACGACCTGTTCCGGCGCCTGGACCTGCTGTCCGAGCGGCTGTCCGACCAGCGCTACCTCGTGGGCGACACCCTCACCGAGGCCGACATCCGGCTGTTCACCACCCTGGTCCGCTTCGACGCCGTCTACCACGGGCACTTCAAGTGCAACCAGTTCAAGCTGGCCGAGGACCCGGTGCTGTGGGCCTACGCCAAGGACCTCTACCAGACCCCCGGCTTCGGCGACACCGTCGACTTCCACCACATCAAGCAGCACTACTACCGGGTGCACACGGGCATCAACCCGACCGGCGTCGTCCCGCTCGGACCGGACCTCGCCGGCTGGCTGACCCCGCACTACCGCGAGGAGTTGGGCGGACGGCCGTTCGGCGACGGCACCCCGCCCGGCCCGGTACCGCCGGCCGAGGAGGTCCCGCCCAGCGGACGCCCCGAACCCCTGCCGGCCGGCTTCTGAAACGGTCCCTGGCCCGCGCGCCCGCCGGCGGCGGCCGGATCCAGCCGCCGCTCCCGCAGCATGAGACCCTGAGAACAGACAGGGACAGACAAGGACAAGCCTGGCGTCCGGGCTGCCCGCGCACCCGCCGAACGCGCGGGCTCCCGGCCCGCCGCCGCACTCCACCCGCCCGGCGATCCACCCGCCCCACGCGATCCACGCACTCCACACGAGGAGTGAACCCGATGAGGATGGTCCTGAAAGCCCGGATACCTACCCAGACAGGCAATGAACTGATCCAGAACGGCGAGCTGTCGAAGATCATGGAGTCGGCCATCGCGGCCCTGAAGCCGGAGGCGGCCTACTTCACCCTCGACGACGGGGAGCGCACCGCCTTCTTCTACTTCGACATGAGCGAGTCATCGCAGATGCCGACCCTCCTCGAATCCTTCTTCATGGACCTGCACGCAAAGGTCTCGCTCCAGCCGGTGATGAACGCGAAGGACCTGCGCACCGGACTCGGGGAGCTGATGAGCGGCACCTGAACCGCCCCGCGGGCGCTGCCCTCACTCCGGCGCGGTGTCCTCCGGCGTCCCCTGCGCCAGCCCGGCCAGGACATCGAGCGCCTCGGCCAAGACGCCGACGGGCGGCGAGGCGAGCGCCAGACGTACGGCGTTGGGCGCATGGCCCGGACCGACGGCGAACGCCCCGGACGGTGTGACCGCGATGCCGCGGCGGGCAGCGGCGGCGACGAAGGTGTCGGCCCGCCATGGGTCCGGCAGTTCCCACCAGCAGTGATACGCCTGCGGGTCGGCCCGGACCCGGAAGCCGGCAAGTCTTTCGGTGACGATCCGCTGGCGTGCGGCGGCATCGTCGCGCTTCGCCTCCTCGATGGCCGACGCGGTGCCGTCGGCCATCCAGCGGGTGGCCGCGTCGAGCGCGAAGCGGGAGGCCGCCCAGGTCCCCGACCTGAGGGCCGTCGCAAAGTCCTGGGTGGCACCCGCGGGCACCGTGAGGAAGCCCAGCGACAGTCCGGGCGCGAGCCGCTTGGACAGGCTGTCGACGACCACGGTGCGCTCCGGCGCGAGTGCCGCGAGGGGCGGCAGGTCGTTGCGGAGGAATCCGTAGATGGCGTCCTCGATGGCCTGGATGCCCAACTCCCGCACAACTGCGGCGAGTTCCGTGCGACGCCGGTCGGGCATGGTGATGCCCAGCGGGTTGTGCAGGGCTGGCTGGAGATAGACGGCGCGCAGCGGAGCGGCGGCCCGCAGCGCATCGGGGGTCAGACCGTGCTCGTCCATGGCGAGGGGGACGAGCGTGACGCCGAGGCGGGCCGCGATGCCCTTCACGACGGGGTAGGTGAGCGATTCGACGCCCAGGCGCTCGCCGGCCGGGACCAGCGCGGCGATCGCCGCGGCGATCGCCTGCCGGCCGTTGCCCGCGAAGAGCAGCTGCCGGGGGTCCGGCGCCCAGTCGGCGCGGGCGAGGTGGGCGGCCGCGGTCCGGCGGGCAACGGCCGTGCCGACGGCGCCCACCGGACGGAGCGCCGCGGCCAGCGCGTCGGGGCGCAGCAGATGCTCCAGGCTCTTGGCGAGGAGCGCGGGGTGGTCCGGCAGAACGGGGAAGTTCATCTCCAGGTCGACCCGGGCCTCACCCGGCTCGGCCAGGGCGGGCTCGACCGGGGGTTCGGCGGTGCGGACGAAAGTACCGCGGCCGACCTCCCCCACCGTCAGACCGCGTCGGCTCAATTCCCGGTACACCCGGGCCGCCGTCGAACTGGCGATGCGCCGGTTTCTGGCGAACCTCCGGAGCGGCAGCAGCCGGTCCCCGGGGCGAATCCGGCCGGCCGCGATGTCGGCCGCGAGTTCATCGGCAATCGCGCGATAGTCGTCCATCGGTCACTTCCCACATTGCACCGAGTGCATTATTAACATTGTGCCGAGAGATTGCCCTCTATAGCATCGAGGAGTCAAGCCACTGCAGAGGAGACGCGCCCCATGGGATCGGTCGTTCACCAAGAGATCACTGTCGGGTACGAGGACGAGGGCAGCGGCGAGCCGCTGGTGCTCATTCATGGGCACCCCTTCAACCGTTCGATGTGGCACCCGCAGACCGAGCACTTCAGCCGGACCGGCCGGCGGGTGATCGTCCCGGACCTCCGGGGCTACGGCGACAGCACGGTGGTCCCCGGCAAGACCCCGCTGGCGGCGTTCGCCCGGGACGTCATCGACCTGCTCGGCCATCTCGGGATCGAGCGCTGTGTCCTCGGCGGCCTGTCCATGGGAGGCCAGATCGTCATGGAGTGCTACCGGCTCTACCCGGAACGGATCCGGGGCCTGATCCTCGCCGACACCTTCGCCGCGGCGGAGACCGAGGACGGCAGGACCGCACGCTACGACATGGCGGAGCGCCTGCTCCGCGAGGGCATGGACGGCTATGCCCACGAGGTGCTGGACAAGATGGTCTCCCCGCACACGATTGCCTCCCGGCCGGACGTCGCCGCGCACGTCCTGGGAATGATGACCACCACGGCCCCCGAAGGTGCGGCTGCCGCACTGCGCGGCCGCGCCGAGCGCCCCGACTACACCGAGCTGCTGTCGCGCATCGCGGTGCCGGCTCTGGTGGTGGTCGGCACGGAGGACGCGTACACCCCGGTGAGCGACGCCCGCGACATCCACGAGCGCATCCCGGATTCCCGGCTGACGATCATTGAACACGCGGCCCATATGCCGAATCTGGAGCGGCCGGACGCCTTCAACGCGGCGCTGGACGCATTCCTCCGCTCGCTGCCGAAGACCGCAGCGACGGCCGCGCCGCAGGGCTGAGCGCCACCGTGGCCCGCACCCGACGGCGTTGGTGGCCGGGCCCCGGAAACCTCCGGGTCATCGCATGACGGCCGGGCCGGGCCCGGTCACCCGCCCGGACGCCAGCAGCGCCGTGTGCGGCAGCACCAGCCGGCCGTCGCCGTCGGTGAACTCCTGTGCCAGCACGAGGAATTGCCGGCGAATGCGCTCGGCCACGGCCGCCTCCTGGCCGAGGACGATCCGGCCGATGGTCGCCACTCCTGCCGCCGGGCCGCTCCACCACTCCTCCGGTGTGGTGCGGTGGTCCCAGGACAGCGGACGGCAGGCCGCGTCCGCCAGCCCCGCGCCCCGCAGCAGGCCGACGAGGCCGTCTTCGGTGCGCGGGAAGTCGTCCTCGGGGGCGAGCGCGGGCAGCGACGACGGGCGGGTCACACCGGCCGCCTGTACGGCGCGGCCGAGCAACGCCTGTCCCGGCGCGGCGGGGGCCGTCCAGAGCGTCAGCGCGATCCGGCCGCCCGGCCGGGTCACCCGGCGCAGCTCATCGAGGGCCGCCCGTGGCCGTCCCACGTGATTGACCACAAAGTTGCCGACGACGGCATCGAACTGTCCGTCCTTGTAGGGCAGTTGCGGTAGTGCGGCGATATGGAAGCACGCGTCGGGGACGGCGCTGGCGGCGCGCCGGACCATATCGGGCTCGGCATCCACGGCAACGACCCGGGCACCGCGCGCACCGGCCGCCGCGGCGGCCGAACCCGTCCCCGTCCCGACGTCGAGCACCCGCAAGCCCGCGGCCACCCCCGCGGCGTCCAGCAACTGCGGGACCGGATGGGCGCAGAGCCTGCCGAATCCGGCCTCGTACGCGGCCGCGCTCCCCGCCCAGGCCCGGCGCTCACTCTCATCGAACGGCGTCCCAGGCACCGCTCCTCCTCCCCCGGCCGGCAATACGACCGGCACCTCGGTCCGGTACCTCGGCCTGACGCCTCGGCCCGGCGACCGGCTCGCCAACTCGATTGCGGCGACCGGTGATCGCCGCGACCGGCACCATCCTCGCCGATCCCCCCACCGGCTCCCGCACCACCGACTCCCCATGTTCCCAAGGGCGTTACTCAGCCGTAACCTACCGATGGGTTACCTCAGGTAAGAAGCGGACCTTACTCTCCAGTCACATCGGGTCGCCGTACGCCCCTCCTGTCTCCGGACAGCGTGCGGCCGGCCCGCATCGAGATCTGGAGCAGAAGATGAGGCCCTCCCGTACGACTCTGCGCGCCGCGGTCAGCACCGTCTCCGCGGCGGCACTCGCCACCACGGTTCTCGCCGGCGCGCCGGCCACCGCCGAGGCGGCGGCGCCGGAATCCGCCCCCACGGCAGCAGCGTCGGGCGCCTCCTCCGTGAGGTTCGTCGACATCGAGGGCGACGGCGGTACCACCCTCAAGGCGAACGTCTTCACTCCGGCCGGTGCCGACGGCACCCGGCGCTACCCGGTCATCGTGCTGCCCACCAGCTGGTCGATGCCGCAGATCGAGTACATGGCGCAGGCCAAGAAGCTGGCCGACGCGGGCTATGTCGTCGTCGGATACAACTCACGCGGCTTCTGGCAGTCCGGCGGACAGATCGATACCGCCGGTCCGAAGGACGTCGCCGATGCGTCGAAGGTCATCGACTGGGCGCTGGCCCACACACCGGCCGATCCGCAGAAGGTCGGCATGGGCGGGGTCTCCTACGGTGCCGGGATCAGCCTGCTGGCGTCCGCGTTCGACAAGCGGATCAAGGTGGTTGCGGCGCTCAGCGGCTGGGGCGATCTCATCGGCTCGATCTACAGCGGCCGTACCCAGCACCGGCAGGCGGCGGCGATGCTCGGCGGGACGGGCGAGCTGACGGGGCGCCCCAGCCCCGAACTCCGCACGATCCTCAAGGACTTCCTCTCCTCGAATCTTTCCAAGGAGCAGGACATGATCGCGTGGGGGCGGAAGCGCTCCCCCGCCACCTATCTCAACAAGATCAACGCCAATGGCGCCGCCATCATGCTGGGCAACGCATGGGGCGATTCCCTGTTCCCGCCCAACGAGTACGCCGACTTCTACGAGAAGCTGAAGGGCCCCAAGCGGCTGGAGTTCCGCCCGGGTGACCATGCGACGGCCGAAGGGCTCGGGCTGTTCGGGCTGCCCAACGACACCTGGACCAACACCCAGCGGTGGTTCGACCACTACCTCAAGGGCGCGGACAACGGCATCGACCGCGAGTCGCCGGTGCTGCTCAAGTCCCGTTCCACCGGCGCGTACGAGGGCTACAAGAGCTGGCAGGACGTGGCGTCCACGCAGCGGAAGATCGAGCTGGGCGGCAGCAAGCAGATCCACACCAACTGGGACTCCGGCGCCGACGGCGGGCTGATCTTCCTCTCCAGCATGCTGGACCAGTTCCTCCGGCTGCCGCCGATGGCCTCGATCCCGCTGCTGCCGCGCCCGCTGGCCGCCGTCTGGCAGTCCGAGCGCTACGGGACCGGGCAGCGGGTCAGGGGGACCACACGGCTGCACACCACCATGACCAGCACCGCGGAGAGCGGCACCGCCATCGCCTACCTCTACGACGTGGGCCCGCTCGGCATCGGCAAGCTGGTCACCCACGCCCCGTACACCTTCCACGGCAAGACGCCGAACCAGCCCTTCGGCGTGGACCTGGAGTTGTTCTCCACGGCCTACGACGTCCCGGCCGGCCACCGGCTCGCGGTGGTCGTGGACACCGTCGACCCGCTGTACATCGAGCACAATCCGAGCGGCGCCCGGCTGACGTTCTCCTCCCCGGCGAACGATCCGTCGTATGTCTCGGTGCCGGTGCGCGAGTAGAGACCGTCTGAGGATCGGGGCGAGGCACCGCGGCGTTCGACGCGGTGCCTCGCAAGACGCCGGAGCGGACTCTCCCGCCCCGTCGTCCGCGCTCCCCGGCCCTGCCGCGTCATCGCCGCGGTGCCCTCCTCGTCACAGCTCCGCCGCCGTCCGAGTCATCGCTCCGCCGCCGTCCGCGCACGGTACGACTGCGCGGCGAGGAGCAGGCCGATGCCCCAGACCAGGAACTGCGGGATCCCGTAGACGACGATCCAGGGGCTGAAGACGCCGTCGTCGCCGAAGTGGAGGGGCAGTTGTACGGCGGCCCAGGCGGTGTACAGGAGCAGGACGGCCGACGCGACGTACGCCGTGCCGGCCAGCGTCCGGCGGGGGACTCTGCGGCCTCCGACGAACGGCAGCCGGTTCGGGAACACCAGCCCCCAGGGCCGGACCAGGCTCAGCGCCAGGACACCGGCCAACAGGGCCAGTGCGCTGAGCACGAAGAGATAGGGACCGCCGCCGAGGTCGTACCAGTCGCTGAACTTCTCTTCGTCGGCCCAGAGGGGAATGCCCAGCGCCCATACGGCGTGCAGCGGGATGAAGCCCAGGGTGGCGGAGAGCGCGGAGGCGTGGGCGGCGCGGCGGGCACGGAGTGACGGACGCGGGACTTCGGCGGCCGCGACCTCGTGCGGGACGGTGCTTGCGGACATGACGTGTGCCTCCACAGGGGGTCGGAAAAGTGCTCACCGACACGGTTCCACGGGCCCCCACAACGCCACATCGCGCTGCCGGCTGACGCTCCCTCATGCCCGGAGGGCACCCGGGCATTGCCATCCTCCGCCGGAGGGGGGAACCGGGCGTCCCGGCGGACCCACCGGCTGCCCGCCCGGCCGGACACCTCCCGCGCGCACGGCAGCTGCACCTACGGAATGATCACGGGTACGGGGAACCACCCTCCGCACCCTCACCTGCCCACCACCGGGTCCGCCGTCACCGCCATCCGTGAGATCGCGGCCGAGTACCACCTCGGTGCGACCGTCACGGCTGCCGGCCCTCACGTCGGCGGTTGATGGCTCCCCGGCAGCAAGGTGCCCGGTTCCGGGGCGGCCACCTCGACGGCCTCCACCTTGGGGTTGCGCCGCTGACGCTTGGAGACCCAGTTGGCCAGCCAGGACAGCAGCATGCACATCCCGATGTAGATCGGCGAGATGATCATGACGACGGGGATGAACGGCAGGTCGTAGTCGAGGTTGGAGGCGATCAGCTTGCCGGCGTGCAGGAACTCCTCGTAGGTGATGAGGTAGCCGAGCGAGGTGTCCTTCAGGGCGACCACCAGCTGGCTGATGATCGCCGGGAGCATCGCCCGCACCGCCTGCGGCACCAGGACATGCGTCATGACCTGCGTCTTGCGCATGCCCAGTGCGTAGGAGGCCTCCCGCTGGCCGCGGTCGACGGAGTTGACGCCGGTACGGAAGACCTCGGCGAGCACCGAGCCGTTGTAGAGCGTCAGTCCGGCGACCAGGGCGATCAGCGGCTCCGCCTTCAGCGCCACATAGATGAAGAAGATCATGACCAGTACGGGCATGGCGCGGAAGAACTCCACCAGCAGCGTGCACACCCAGCGCACAACCCGGTGCGCGGAGAGCCGGCCGGTCGCCAGCACGCCGCCCAGCGCCAGCGACAGTACCGCGGCGAGGGCGAAGGCCTTCAGGGTGTTGCCGAGGCCCCGCAGCAAAAGCTCCTGAATTCCCTTGTAGGTGAAGGGAGTCCATTTCGCCGCGGTGAACTGGCCGGTGGCGAAGAGGAGGTAGATGATCCAGCCGATCAGGGCGAGGATCACCACCGTCGAGACCAGGCCGTAGAGCCGGTGCCGCTGTCTGGTCCGCGGGCCCGGGACGTCGTAGAGGGCGGTGGTCATCGGGCGGCTCCGAAGCGCTTCTCCAGCACGTTGAAGATCGCGCTGATGGTCAGGGTGACGATCAGATAGCCGACGGCGATCCACACGAAGGTCCAGATGATGCTGTAGCCCCTCTCGTTGAGCGGCTTGTAGACCCCGAGCAGCTCGACGACGCTGAAGGCACCGGCGATCGCGGAGTTCTTGGCGAGCGCGATCAGTGTGGAGCCGATGGGCGGGATGACGGACCGGAAGGCCTGCGGGAGGACGATGTCACCGAGGGTCTGCGGGAAGGTCAGGCCCAGACTCCGGGCCGCCTCGCCCTGCCCGACCGGCACGGTGTTGATGCCGGAGCGCACCGCCTCACAGATGAAGGCGGACGTGTAGCAGCCCAGCGCGAGGATCGCGAACAGCTTGAAGGGCAGGACGACGCCGAAGCGCGGCAGGCCCAGCACCACCGCGAAGAACAGCAGCGTCAGCGGCGTATTGCGCAGCACCGTCACCCATGCCGTGCCGAAGGCCCGCAGCGAGCCGACCGGCGCCACCCGGAACGCGGCCATCAGGAAACCGAGGACGAGCGCGAGCAGCGAGGCGAAGACGGTGAGCTCGACCGTGCCCAGCAGGCCCTGCCCGTAGAGGGAGAGATTGTCGAGGAGAACGTTCATCGGTCAGTTCCTTCGCGGCTCAGGTCGCCCGGTAGCGGTCGATCGGGGGCGGCTCGGGGGCGGGCACTCCGGACAGGCCGAGAGTCGCGTCGTACGCCTTCTTCCAGTTGCCGTTCTTCTCGTTCGCGGCGAGGGCGTCGTCCAGCGCGAACCGCAGGGCGTTGTCGCCCCGGGGGACGCCGATGCCGTACGGCTCCTCGGAGAACGGCTTGCCGACCACCTTCAGCTCCTCGGGCACCTTGGCGGCGTAGCCCAGCAGGATCGCGTCGTCGGTGGTGACCGCGTCGACCTGGTAGGTGAGCAGGTTGTCGACGCACACCGAGTAGGTGTCGTAGGCGACCAGCACGGCCTTGGGGTAATCGGCCTGGATGCGCTGGTACGGCGTCGAGCCGGCCGCCGAGCAGACCCGTTTGCCGGCCAGGTCCTGCGGCCCCTTGATGTCGTTCTCGTCGGTGCGCACCAGCAGCGCCTGGCCGGCCATGTAGTAGGGCCCGGCGAAGCCCACCAGCTTCTTACGCTTGTCGTTGATGGTGTAGGTGCCGACGTAGAGGTCGATCTGGCCGTTCTGCAGGGCCGTCTCGCGGTTGGCGGAGGCGATCGTCTTGAACTCGATGGTGTGCGGCGGGAAGCCGAGGGCGGCGGACATCATCTTGGCGATCTCGATGTCGAAGCCGGTGTACTGGCCGGTGGCCGGGTCCTTCTCGCCGAGGTAGGGCTGGTCCTCCTTGACGCCGATGACGAGATGGCCGCGGCGCTTGGCCTTCACCCAGGTCGGGGAGGCGGGCAGGGAGAAGTGCTTGGCGACCGGGTATTGGGGCAGTTCGCTGCCCTTGGGGCCCTTGACCGGCGGGCTGCCTTCGCGGCCGCAGCCGGCGAGGGCTAGTGCGAGCACGGCGAGCACGACGGCCACGAGGGCACGACGCAGGGGCGAGGAGTGGCTGTGCGGCATCACGGCACCCCCGTTCAGTGCTTGAGAATCTTGGAGAGGAAGTCCTTCGCCCGTTCGCTGCGCGGCGCGGTGAAGAAGTCCTCGGGGGTGCGGTCCTCGACGATGCGGCCGTCGTCCATGAACACCACACGGTTGGCGGCGGAGCGGGCGAAGCCCATCTCATGGGTGACCACGACCATCGTCATTCCGTCCCGGGCGAGCTGCCGCATCACTTCCAGCACCTCGTTGATCATCTCCGGGTCGAGGGCGGAGGTCGGTTCGTCGAAGAGCAGTGCCTTGGGGTCCATGGCGAGTGCGCGGGCGATGGCGACGCGCTGCTGCTGACCGCCGGAGAGCTGCGCCGGATATTTGTCGGCCTGGTCGGCGAGCCCCACCCGGTCGAGGAGTTCACGGGCGCGCCGCGCGGCCTCGTCCTTCTTTTTCTTCCGGACCTTCATCGGCGCCAGCATCAGATTGTCCAGCACGGTCTTGTGGGCGAAGAGGTTGAAGGCCTGGAAGACCATGCCGACTTCGGCACGCAACTGGGCCAGCGCGCGGCCCTCTTCGGGCAGCGGCTGTCCGTCCAGCTCGATGGCGCCCGACTCGACGGTTTCCAGGCGGTTGATGGCCCGGCACAGGGTGGACTTCCCGGACCCGGAGGGCCCGATGACCACGACCACCTCCCCGCGGCCGACGGTGAGGTCGATGTCCTTGAGGACATGCAGCTTTCCGTAGTGCTTGTTGACCCCGCGCAGTTCAATCAGCGCATCACCGGCCATATGCAGACCTGCCCACTCTCATCCGTACAGCGGAGAGCCCGCAACCTACCGGGGGGAATAGGGCGCTTCTTCCCTGACACGCACGTATGCACGGAGATGGGGGGATAAATCAGGGTTACGGATGAACCTGCCGCGAGGCCGGTGCGGGGCCGCTGCCGCGGGCTCCGCGACCGGATGTCAGGTCTCGGAGACCTCGGCGTAGACCTGCGACAACTCGGGCGCGCCGACGTCGGCCCACTCATGGCCCATGGCCACCACATCGATCTCCCGCCCGGACTCCAGCCGGACCACCGGCTGCCCGTCCGGCCATACGTGCCAGACGGCGCCGCGTACCGTGCGGACCAGCACCGTGCCGAGGTAGAGACCGGCGTCGTTGCCGAGCCAGGGCAGCACCTCCGGGTCGTCCCGCCATACGGGCTGCACCTGGTCCAGCGCCTCCAACGACCGTACGGAGTCGTCCAGTTCCACGCCCGCGGTGGCGGCCTGGGCCCGCAGCAGCTCGCACTCGGACAGCAGCTCCACGACACTTTCGGGATCGGCGCGCACCGACTCCGCGAGCGGCACGGACCGATGTGCATGCTGCCGCTTGCGCCACCTGTCCAGGAAAGACATGTTCATGGTCTGCAGGGTCCCATCCGACCTGTGGTCGCGGCCACAGGCGCGCGGCGCACTCGGACCCCGTTCGTCACCTTGACGCTTCCCCTCCACGTCCCTAACTTCATGGCGCTCGGATCGGATCTGCTGAACCCCCAGGAACCCCCTGCCCCTCGCGGGACCGGCCTGGAACGCAGTTCACACCTGCCCGTTGGCGCCACCCGGAGGGATACGGACCGATGCGTGTACGACGATGGGGCACCGCCCTGACCCTGCTGCTCGCCGCGACCGCACTGCCGGCCACCGCTGCCGGAACCGCGACGGCCGCCGCGATGCACGGACCACACCGGCCGCCGCCCTTGGCAAAGCTCTTCGACAATCGGGCGGTCAGTGACAACTCCTGGCCCGACGCGGCCGACTTCGACGGGGCGGGCCATTCGCTGTCCGCTCAGGACCTGGCGGCGGCCGGCTGGTCCCCCGGGCAAGTACTGACGCTCGACGGCGCCCGGCTCCGCCTGCCGCACACCGCGCCCGGAGCGCCGGACAACGTGGTGGCGGACGGCCAGCCGGTGGCGGTACCCGGCCGGGGCGAGGCGCTCACCTTCCTGGTTGCCGCGACGGGCGGGGAGGCCTTCGGCACCGGCACCGTGCACTACGGGGACGGGTCGCACAGCACCTATGAACTCACCGCTCCTGACTGGCGGTCGGGGCCGCTGAGCACCAAGGCGGTGGCGCTGCCGCATATCAACGGTCCGGGCGGGCAGCTGCCCGGGGCGGCGCGGCTGTATGCGGTGACCGTCGCACTGCGAGCGGGGCGGGAGGTGAGCTCGGTGGTACTGCCGGAGACGACCGGGGCGGCCGGCGCGCTGCATGTGTTCGCGCTGTCCGTACGGGACACCGGGCGCGGCAGGACCGGGAGTTGGGCGGCGAGCACGGCGGGCTACCGCGCGGTCGGGCCCTGGACCGACCGGACGCTGCGGCTGGTGGTGCACAGCAGCGCGGGCGGGCCGCGGGCGCGTATACGGATCGCCAACACCTTCGCCGCCATGCCGGTGGACATCGGGGCGACCAGCATCGCGGTGCGTGGCGCGGGGGCGGCGGCGGAACACACGCCGGTGCCCCTGACCTTCGGGAAGGGACATACCGGGGTCCGCATACCGGCCGGGGCCGAGGCGTTCAGCGATCCCGTCGGCTTCACGGTCCCGACCGGCACCGATCTGCTGGTGAGCATCCATCTGCCGGGGACGGTGACGGCGGCGCCGGTGCACCAGGAGGCGGCCCAGCTGTCGTATCTGAGCGCCGCGGGCAGCGGGGACCGCACCACGGACACCGGGGGCGCGGCCTACCCCGAGACGATGACCATCTGGCCGTTCCTGACGGGAGTCGACGTCGAGGGCGGTCCCGGCTCGGTCGTGGCGCTGGGCGATTCGATCACCGACGGGGTGAAGTCGACGAGCGGCACCAACCGCCGCTGGCCCGATGTGCTGGCCCGCCGCTTCCAGGCGCAGCACACGCTGCCCCGCTACGGCGTGCTCAACCAGGGCATCTCGGCGAACCGCATCGTCACCGACCGCTATCAGGGCGACGGGGTCAGCACGGACACCGGCGGGGTGAGCGCCCAGCACCGGCTGGAGCGCGATGTGCTGGCGCAGCCCTCGGCGCGGACGGTGGTGGTGTTCGAGGGCATCAACGATGTGCGCTGGGGGACCTCGGCCGACGAGGTCGTCGCCGGTCTGCGGGCTCTCGCGCGGCGGGCGCACGAGCGGGGGCTGCGGGTCGTGGTGGCGACCGTCGCGCCCTGTGAGGGCTACCCCGACTGCACCCCGGCCGTGGAGGCCCGCCGGCAGGCCGTCAACGCCTTCGTACGCGACAACGCGGGCGCCGTCTTCGATGCGACGCTGGACTTCGACGCCGTGCTCCGCGATCCGCGGCGGCCCCAGCGGATGCTGCCCGCCTACGACAGCGGCGACCACCTCCACCCCGGCGACGCGGGCCTCCAGGCGCTCGGTGACGCGGTGGACCTGCGGGCGCTGGTGCCGGGGCGGAGCTGACACCCGCTCTGGGACCCCTCCCGCGGGCCGGCGGAGCTGACATCCGCTGTGGCGCCGTCCCGCGGGCCGACGGGAGCGGGCCCCACGGGTTCCCTTCGTTCAGGTCGTCCTAGACGTCGAGGTCCACGACGACCGGGGCGTGGTCCGAGGCGCCCTTGCCCTTGCGCTCCTCGCGGTCCACATAGGCGTCCGAGACGGCCTTGGCGAACGGCTCGTTGCCGTAGACGAGGTCGATGCGCATACCGCGGTTCTTGGGGAAGGCGAGCTGGCGGTAGTCCCAGTAGGTGTAGGGGCGGTCGTACTTGAGGGGGCGCGGCACGACGTCCGACAGGCCCGCCTCGCGGAGGGCGGTCAGGGCGGCGCGCTCGGCGGGCGTGACATGGGTGGAGCCCACGAAGACGGCCGGGTCCCAGACGTCCTCGTCCGTGGGTGCGACGTTGTAGTCGCCGAGGATCGCGAACGGGCGGGAGCCCGCCGCGTCCTCGGCGACCGCCGTCTTCAGCGCCTCGAACCAGCCGAGCTTGTAGGCGTAGTGCGCATGGTCGACCTCGCGGCCGTTGGGGACGTACACCGACCACACACGGGCCGCGCCGCAGGTCGCCGAGACGGCCCTCGGCTCCTGCACCCCGTCGTAGTCCGGGCCCCCGGGGAGGCCCAGGACGACGTCGTCGAGCCCCACCTTGGACAGCAGGGCCACACCGTTCCACCGGCCGTCGGCGTTGACCGCGGCTTCGTAGCCGAGCGCGCGCAGCTCGTCGTACGGGAACTGCTCGGCGCTGCACTTGGTTTCCTGAATGCACAGCACGTCCGTGCCGGTGCTCTCCAGCCAGGCCAGCAGCCTCGGGAGGCGGGCGGTGATCGAATTGACGTTCCAGGTCGCGATGCGCATGCCTGTAAACCTACAGCGCGGCACTGACAGTCGGACCCTCAGCGAAGTGCGGTGCGGTGGCCCGGGGTGAGACGGCCGTGATCGGTACCGGCCAGCTTGTCGATCATGGCGTCATAGAGCGGGCGGGCGTGGTCCTGGAGCAGGCTGTCGTGGATGTCGATGGCTCGTCGGGGCGCGACCTCGCGCACATAGTCGATGATCTCGGCGACCTTGTTCCAGGGGGCGTGGACGGGCAGCAGCAGGGTGTCGACCGTACGGTCCTCCGGGACCGTGAGGGCGTCGCCCGGGTGGAAGACCGTGCCGCCGTCGATGAGGTAACCGACGTTGGTGATACGCGGGATGTCGGGGTGGATGACGGCGTGCAGCTGGCCGTGCACCTCCACATCGAAGCCGGCGGCGGTGAAGGTGTCTCCCTCACCGACCGTGTGCACCCGGCCGGGGAACGCGCCCGCGAGCTGCTCGGCGACGCTGGCCAGCGTCCAGATCTCGGCCGCCGGACTGGCTTCCATGCCCGCCCGCAGCCGGTCCTCGTTGAAGTGGTCCATGTGCTCATGGGTGATCAGGATCGCGTCCGCACCGACGGCCGCGTCCTCCTCGCTGAAGACACCGGGGTCGATGACGAGCGTCCGCCCGTCCTTCTCCAGCCGGACACAGGCGTGGGTCTTCTTGGTGAGTTCCATGAAGCCATCTTGCCGTGGCGGGCCTCGGTGGGTGCGTCGTACCCCTGCGCCGCGGCACGCCCGTGCCACCCGTTGGCGCCCCTCAGGCCTCCGGCGTCGTCTCCTCGCGTATCACCCGCTGGGCGACCGCGAAGGCGGAGTTCGCTGCCGGGACACCGCAGTAGACGGCGGTGTGCAGCAGTACTTCCTTGATCTCCGTGGGGGTGAGGCCGTTGCGCAGAGCCGCGCGGGTGTGCAGCGCCAGCTCGTCGTGGTGGCCGCGGGCGACCAGCGCGGTGAGCGTGATGACGCTGCGGGTACGGCGGTCCAGGCCCGGCCGGGTCCACGTCTCGCCCCAGGCGTAGCGGGTGATGAAGTCGTGGAAGTCGCCGGTGAAGTCGTCGGCGGCGGCCTCGACCCGGTCGACATGGGCATCGCCGAGGACCTCACGGCGGACCTTGATGCCCGCTTCGTACGTGGCGCCGCGGGCCTGCTCCGGCTGGGCGAGGCCGGACTCTATGGCGGCGGGCGGTCCCGACGGGGGCGGCGCAGGCGCGATCTGCGGCTTGGGGGCCGCGGCGCCGATGGCGCTCTGACCACCGGGGCCGGGCTTGTCGTGCCAGGCCGTGGAGAAGTGCCGGATGAGGAGTTCGGTGACGGCCGAGGGCTGCTCGACGGGCGCGAGGTGAGAGGTGCCGGGCACCAGCGCCAGGCTCGCGTCGGGAATGCCGGCGACGAGGCTGCGGGCGTCGGTGGTCGGGGTGACCTGGTCCTCGGAGCCGACGACGGCGAGCGTGGGGACGCCGATCCGGCCGAGCGAGGACCGTACGTCGAAGGACGCCAGCGCCTCGCAGGCGGAGATGTAGCAGCCGGGGTCGGTGGTCCGCACCATCTGGACGGCCCACTCGACGATCGCGGGCTGGGCACCGGCAAAGCCCTGGGTGAACCAGTGCTCGGGCGCGGTGCGGGCGATCGGGTCCAGCCCGTTCGTACGGATGACCACGCCGCGCTGACGCCAGGCGTCGGCGGTTCCGTAGCGCGGAGACGTGGACACCAGGGCCAGCGAGGTCACCTGGTGCGGGCGGGTGAGCGCCAGCTGAATGCCGATGGCACCGCCGATGTTGCAGCCGGCGTAACCGAAGCGGTCCACACCCAGGTCGTCGAGGGTGGCCACCAGCCGGTCGGCCAGCTCGGCGATGGAGGCCGCCGCGTGAGCGGGCGAGCCGCCGTGTCCGGGCAGGTCGAATCGGATGACACGCCAGTGGCGGGTCAGCTCGGGGATCTGCCGGTCCCACATGTGCCATGTGGTACCCAGAGCGGCGCCCAGTACGAGTACGGGGGCGTCGTCGGGGCCGTCAATCCGGTGCTGCAGGGTCTTCTCACTCACCCGGCCACGCTACCGACTCTTTGACGCGATCCTTACACCCGGGTCAGGAAGAGCCGTCGGATCGTGACCGCCGACGGCGCCCGAAGCGGGGTACGCGCAGGTCAGAGCCTCAGCGTGGAGACGACGTGGACGATCGCGTGCCCCGGCTTGTCGTAGCTCACCGTGATCTGCTGGTACGGATGCGGTGCCTTGCTCGTGATCAGGGCCGGGGTCTTCTGGCCCGGAGAAGCGGCGTTGCGGGGTAGGCGCGGACAGCTCACTCACGCCTTGCACGCTCTCAGATCTCACAACTGCCCCTATGACGGGGAGCAGGCCTGTACGGGCCTGACCAGGTGGAACACCTCGCGGGCGGCGTAGCGTTTGAGGCATCGGACGATTTCGCGTCGGGTCTTGCCCTCCTTGGTGCGGCGTTCGTAGTA
Organism: Streptomyces sp. NPDC048434; assembly: GCF_043200375.1. NCBI lineage: Bacteria > Bacillati > Actinomycetota > Actinomycetes > Kitasatosporales > Streptomycetaceae > Streptomyces > Streptomyces sp. NPDC048434. Next base: position 99,429 of record NZ_JBICXQ010000026.1, read on the forward strand.
GTTCTGGGTGCGTGGGTCGAAGCGCAGGCGGGTCTGCACGATCCGGTGGAGGGCGGCGTTCGCCTGCCGGTCGCCGCCGCGGTTGAGGCGACGGTATTGCCGAGTGCCCGAGGAGCGTTCTACGGGGCTGACCCCGCACAGCGCGGCGAAGGACGCCTCACTGTGCAGACGTTCCGGGTTGGCCTCCATCGTGATCAGCAAAGTGACGGCCGTGTCCGGCCCGATGCCCACCACATTGAGCAGCTGCGGGGCGTGGCGTTCCACGAGCCGGGCCAGGCGGCCTTCCAGGTCCTGGATCTGGTCGGTAAGCTGCCCGATTCGCTGGGTCAGCAGACCCAGGGTCATGCGGGTGGCGTGCAGCACCGTCTCTTCACCGTCCTCGTCGTTCTTCGGCAGTTCGTCGTCTCGTACGGCGTGCCCGGGTTGGGCTGCCTATTGGTCTGTCCGGGTGATATTCGAGTCAATGCGGTGGTGCTCTATTGGCCATTTCGGGTTAATGGTGGGGACCGTTTTCCGGTGGGTTGCCCATCTCTCCGGGGAGAGAGGGGCAACCCCTGTGGTGCGCGCGGGTGCGTGGTACATGTCGGCGTGCCCTCTTTCTGTCCCGGTGTGCAAGCGGTGATCCGGTTCGCGTGTGCCGGCGCCGTGCGACGCGGGCCCCGGTGGGAGTTCTTGGGCGGCCCTCTCAGCTGAGAGAGGTTTGTCATGGAACCGATTACGGGTTGGTGGGGAGCTCCGGCGGTAGCCGGCGGGGTTCGGCCGGTTGTACCGGCCGGTGGATCCGAGGTGGCCGCGGTACGGGGGCTTGCGGTCGCGCCCTTCAGTGCGGCGTTCTCCACGGTGACGATCCCGGCGGGCACGAGCCCGCTGGCGGTGACAGTGGCGCCGAACGGCAACGTCTACGTCGGCAACGCCAATTCCAACAACGTGACGGTGATCAGCAGCACCACGAACACCGTCCTGGCCACCGTCCCCACCGGTTCGAACCCGGCCATGATTGCGGTGGCGCCGAACGGCAACGTCTACGTCACCAACCAGAGCTCGAACAACGTGACGGTGATCAGCAGCGCCACGAACACCGTCCTGGCCACCGTCCCCACCGGCGGGGGCCCGTTCGCACTGGCGGTGGCGCCGAACGGCAACGTCTACGTCGCCAACAGCACTTCGAACAACGTGACGGTGATCAGCAGCGCCACCAACACGGTCCTGGCCACCGTCCCCGTCGGCGCGGTCCCGGACGCGGTGGCGGTGGCTGCGAACGGCAACGTTTACGTCGCGAACCGGAACGCGAACACCGTGACGGTGATCAGCAGCGCCACGAACACCGTCCTGACCACCCTCCCCACCGGTGGGTTCCCGGGCGCGGCGGCGGTGGCGCCGAACGGCAACGTCTACATCGCCAACCAGACCTCGAACAACGTGACGGTGATCGACAGCACCACGAACACCGTCCTGGCCACCGTCCCCGCCGGCACGGTCCCGGGAGTGATCGCGGTGGCACCGAACGGCAACGTCTACGTCACCAACACCGTTTCCAACAACGTGACGGTGATCGACAGCGCCACGAACACGGTCCTGGCAACCGTCCCCACCGGCGGGGGCCCGTTCGGGGTGGCGGTGGCGCCGACCGGCAACGTCTACGTCGGCAACAGCAGTTCCAACAACGTGACGGTGATCAGCAGCAGCACGAACACGGTCCTGGCAACCGTCCCCGTCGGCGCGTTCCCGTTCTCGGTGGCGGCGGCAGCGAACAGCAATGTCTACGTCACCAATGCCAATTCGGCCAGCGTGACGGAGATTTCGCCGTTGACGGTGACGACCTCGCCGGCGTCGCCGGTGTGCGGGCAACCGGTGACGTTCAGCATTTCCGGGGGGACTCCGAACGGGACAGCGGTGGTGAACTTCGGAGACGCCAGCCCCACGGTCACCGTCCCCCTGGACGTCACCGGGAGCGGGCAGACCACCCACGCTTACACCGTCGGTACGTTCACCGCGAGCGTGAACGGCAACCCCACCTCCGTCACCGTGAGCCCCAACCCCACGACGACGGCGCTGTCGGTGACGCCGAACCCCTCGACCTGCGGGCAGAGCGTGACCGTATGCGCCACCATCAGCCCGGCGCCAGCCACCACCTCCGTGCCGACCGGCGCGGTCGCCTTCACCCTCCCCAACGGCCAGACCCAGATGGTCGCCGTCAACGCATCGGGGCAGGCCTGCTTCACCACCACCGCCCTGACCTCCGGCACCCTCACCGCCACCTATAGCGGTGACAGCTGCTTCACCGGCTCCACCGCCGGCACCCCCGTCACCGTGAACCCCACCCCCACGACGCTGACCGCGCAGCCAGGCACGATCCGGCTCCGGCTGACCCCGCTGCCCGAGTTCTACATCCCCACCCTCAGCGCCACCCTGACGACCACCTCGGGGATGCCGGTGGCCGGTCAGCCGGTGACCTTCACCGCCACCACGCTCTTCGGCCCGGTCAACCTCGGCACCGCCGTCACCGACGCCAATGGCACCGCCACCCTCCACAACGCCGTCGTCCCCGTCTTCGCCGTCGCCACCCCCTTCTACACCGCCACCTTCCCCGGCACTGCCTGCTACACCGCCGCCACCGCCCACAACATCCTGCTGTTCATCCCCCTCCCCGGCTGACCTCGTCGGCTCCGAAAACCCCAGGTCACCTTGTCAGCTGCGACGGGAGGAACACTTCGTGACCCAACTGCACGAGTTGGCCGCCCAGACCCGGTTCATCTCGTACATGCCGTCGAGGGGGCCAGAATCCGGCAACGGCGCATCCACGAGGCTGAAGGCGTCGAGGTGCCATACGAGGAAGTCGCTCGCGCTACGAGGCTCCGAATGAGCCGCACCGTCGTGCTGAACGCCAGCGATCTCGCGGATCTGCCCCTTCCCGGCGTGAAGACGATCGAGGTGCTCGGCTTCCTGCCGTCCGACCAGAGCGACCCCATCGCATTGGACATGTCGTTACTTCCTGGGCGTCGAGGGAGCCGGCGCCCACCCGTACCGCTTGTCGCGGGACGCGATGAAGCAGAGCGGCCAGGTCGGAGTCGCCCGCATGGCGCTGCGCGGTCCGGAGCGTCTCGTGGTCCTCCGGCAGCAGCCACAGGCTCGGAACATCTCCGCGCACGCGGAGATGTTCCGCTTCAGATGCGATACCGGGCCGAACTTGGTGAGTCCGCTCCGCGCACGCGGAGATGGGCGCCCGGTATAGCCCTACGTCCACGCCACCTCGGACAAAACCGGGAGCTTGGAGGATGCTTCCAGCGCGTTGGGGTTCTCGCGTGCGAAGGGGTACGACCCTGGACCGTCGCGAGGAGTTCTCATGCCGTGTGCTGCGTATCTGCCGTAGCACACGTGTCGTCACCGCGTTCCTGCTCCGTGTGATCGAAGGCGGAGAGCCGGAGTACAACAGTGCCAGAGCCTGACACTGCGTCGTCTAGTTCGCCGCGCGTAGAAGCCCCGCCGGAGCATCTTCGGTTCTAGTGGTCGTCGCAACACCCCAGCTCAAGGGGTGCGATGGACTTCGAGATCCGCAGGGAGCGGAAGCCGCAGGGGCCCGGGAAGCTGCGTGCCGAGCGGGAGGAATACTTCCGGCTCGTGCAGATGGGGCTGACCAACAAAGAGGCGAGCCGACGCGTCGGCGTCCATGACCGGACCGGCCGCGAGTGGCGGAACGGCCGCATCGACCCGAATCGGCGACGGGCTCCTGTTCTGGTGGAGCAGGAGCCCGTGCCGTCGTCGACGAGGTACCTGCGTGCCGACGCCAGCCATGAGCTGCGAACCCCGGTGGCCTCGATCCGCGGGCACGCGGAGCTGGCGCTGCGCAGCCGCGGGCCGGTGGCGGAAGAGGTGCGGCACGCCCTCGGCCGGGTCCGCTGCGAATCCGTCCGCATGGGTGAGCTCGTGGACGATCTGCTGCTGCTCGCCCGGCTGGACGCGGGGCGCCCGCTGGCGACCGAGCCGGTGGACCTGACCCGTCTGGTCCTCGACGCGGTGAGCGACGCCCGCGCCGCCGGGCCGGAACACCGCTGGGCACTGCAGCTTCCCGAGGATCCCGTGGTGCTCCGGGGCGATCAGCGCGGACTTCAGCAGGTGCTCACCAACCTGCTCGCGAACGCCCGCGCCCACACCCCGCAGGGCACCCGGGTCACGGTAGGCCTCACCGAAGGGGACCACGAGGTGGAAATCCTGGTCCAGGACGACGGACCCGGCGTACCGGAAAAGCTGCAGTCCGAGGTCTTCGACCGGTTCGTCCGCACCGACAACGGGCGTTCGAGAAGCGCGGGCGGCACGGGCCTGGGATTGGCCATCACCCAGGCGGTGACCACTGCGCACGGCGGGCGCGTCGCCCTGACCAGCCGCCCGGGCTACACCGCATTCCAGGTGTGGCTCCCCCGCGTCGAGCAACCGTAACCTCGACGGCCGCCCCTGGAGCAGGCACCTCAGTCAAGATCATCTGCCCGACCACGAAGGCCCTCGGACACCATGGGGTTGTCGCGGGCTCCCGCTCCCTGCCTCCGCCGAGGGGGCGGACGGGGTGCCCTGTCCCCGGCCCGGACGGTGGTGCAGTTTGCCGGCCGTCATTCTCCGACCCGAGCACCACAAAGGCCCGGCCTCACCGCCATCATGCGGTGAGCCGGGCCTTGTTGCGTATCCGGTGCCTATGCACCCACTGGTGAGGAGTGGCAGTCGGACTGCGGTGATAGCGGCGTCATCGATAGCGGCGTCATCACCTGCTCCGCTGTCTCCAGGGCGCCCGGGCATCACCAGCGCCGTCGGATCTTTTTGCCACCACCAACGTCAGTGGGCGCTGGGGGCTGCCGACGGGCGCGGTTAGCCGAAGGGGTTGTCGGGGAAGCGATTGGCCGAGACTGCCGGCTCGCCCGCGAGCATGGGAGCCACCGGAGTGGCGTTGGGGGCGGGAGCCGATATCTGTTCCTGCTTCACGCCGGGGGGCAGGAAGCAGGGAGTTTCCACTGAGAAGACGAGGGCGTTGCCGCGTCCGTATGTCTCCACCGAGACGAAGAGGTTGTCGCTGCCGCCTTTGGCGTCCATGAGCGCTTGCGATGGCTTCTCGCGGTAGCCGTTGATCTTGTAGCCCGCGGCTTTGAGCTTCTTGCGCATGGCGCGCAAGGCCTTCCCGTGCTCGTCTCCTGAAATCTCCGCCCGGGCGGAGTAGGAGAGGTCAAAGCGGCCGTCGGTGGCATGCTCGTGGTCCTTGCCAAAGCACTCGTAGAACTCCTTGTCCACCGTCTTGTCGTCGGCCGTGAGGCCGTACTGGCTGGCTAGTGAGTCGATCAGTGTGCGGGCCGAGCGTTCGGCTCCGTCCCTGCTCTTGACGGGCAGCGGATCGTTCTTCCCGGAGTCGGTCATGCATCCTCCAGATGCGAGCAAGGCTACGAGTGTGAGCACGCTGATACGGCTGTGGCGGCGGATGCGGCCGGTCACCAGTCGGACCCCTCTGTCTTAGGCGGGTGGGGGTGGGGGTGCACGCGATACTTCCCATCTCCGGGAGGCATTCCCGCGATGATGCGGCCCTGGTTGGCGAGGCTTTCGCCGGGGCGCATTCGCGGTGCTCGTCGTCGGCCTCAATCAGACTCCCGAGACGGAAGCCGGCGGATCACAGAGACCGATGTAGTAGGTGGTCTCTGGCTGCCGCGGACTTGTTGACGGTGGGCCCCTCCGCCTGTGCACACCAGATTCAGCGATGCGAACGCCGATTGTTGCCGCAGGACTACGGTTCCTGCGGCAGCCGGGAGCGCCGAGTTGGGGACACGTGGGAGGCGCGAGCGCTGTCCTATCTCACTGAAGTTAGTCGTCCTCGCGCCGCTGACCTTCGTGGACTGGATTGGGTGAGACGCGTGGACTCGGTTCGTTGAGACAGACCGCGAGTCTCGTGCCTGCCGCCTCGCGTGTGAGGCTAGGACTCGCTCGCTCCTGAGCGGGCCCAGACGGCGAGGTCGCCTCCGGGCAGCGATACGAAGTGCCACCCTGCGGGGCCCGTGACTTGCCACGCTTCGAAGGACGGATCTGACGAGCAGTTCAGGTGGTGTCCTGTGTCGAAAACGAGACGAAGCGTGCCGGACTTGAACGCGACCGCCGACAGGACATTCGCTCCGAAAAGCGCGAGGGCCGCTGCGACGTCCTGCGATTCCGGATTCAGGAGCACGGACGGGTTGGCGTGGACTGTCCCGTGCGAGAGGTTGACGGGTGTTTCCAGCGCGATTTCCCAGTCCGAGTCGAGGACCAGCACGAGCCGGAAGTCCACGCTGATCTTGGTGACCCTCATCCCGCGAAGGTTCAGGATCCACCGGTCCTCGTGTTCGACGGGACCCTCTTCAGTGCTCACTACTGCACTTTGGCTGATTCGACAGTCGAGAGCCATGGGATTTCCGGTGCCTGCCAGGGCGGCATGGCTAGAGCTATGTTCCGGCTGTGGACAACGAGTAGATCACTATCAAGCTCACCCCGGATGAGGCCCTGGTCCTGCCGGACTGGCCGGAGCGGGTGCAGATGACGGACCTCAGCCGTCTCGTGGACGATGAAGCGGTGTGGACTCATCCACAGGCTCGCAGGAACGTTGGACAAGGCCCTCCCCGGAATCTTCGCAGCGGACTACTCCGAGCGCCTGGCGGCGGCGCGTCGCCGCCTTCGCCCCTCCGCGGATGATGGGGGTGAACGGGACAACTCCGAGTGAATTTAGGTGAATTGCCGACGTTCACTGCGAACGGATAGGCGCTGACCGAGAGCGGCGTGCGCCGTTCCTCGCGGCTCGGGGTGATAACGCCGTTATCACCAGACCTGCGCGCCGTGCGGCGGCAGCGTGTTGGAGGCCCTCCCCTGCCTGCAGAGCCCACTTCTGCGGGCGAGATGGTCCTGCCGTGCGGCGTCGCCGCCACCGTCCAGATGTGTGCCGCCGAACTCTCGAAGCAGCTGGGCGGCCAGTGGAACTACCTCACCTCCTGCGGCGAGGCGGCCACACAGACGGTGTTCCACCTCCACGGACATCTGGCCCCCCGCACCGCCGGCGACTGCCTCGCCCTCCCCTGGGCCCACCCCAACCGTGAACAGGAGCCCGCCCGATGAAGTGCGCCTACTGCCGCCGCGCGTCCGGCTCCACCTTGCGTCCCTGGCCGGTGCGCCGCACGGGTCTGGCTGATGTATTCAATCTGGTCGTGCGTCCGAATCCGGTGCTTGCCCCGCAGGAGGTCTACGAGACCAAGGCGGCCCGCTGGAGGCAGCAATGGCCCGAACTCACTGTGCTGGACTGACCGGCAGTCCCGCCGCCGCCGACGGGCCCATCATCCTCAACTGCGCAGGTGGCGGAGGCAGATGATGCGGCAGGCCGGCTCCAGCGACGCCTTCCACGAGCTCACCGCGCTGCTCATCGCCGCGTCACGGGCGATAGCGAAGCTCTTCGATACGCGACCCGCGGTGCCGCTTCCCGGGACAACCATACGAAGGGCTCACCACGTCCCGCAGCCAACGCAGGGAAGTTTGAGTGACATGGATCACTAAAGATCTACGTGCTGCATGCAACTGCGGCTCATACCGTGGCTGTCTGACAGGGAGTGGGGCCCCTCAGGGCCGGGGAGCGAGAGAGTGGGGCAGGTCGTGGGACGGCGCACTGGAGGCATAGGGATAGCACTCGTCACGGTCGCGATGCTGGTGGGCGCGAGTGCCTGCGGCGGAGGCGGCAGTGACAAGGCGGGCGGGGACGACGCAAAGGCGCCGGGAAAGGCGAGTGCGAGTGCCTCGCCGTCACCGACGAAGCCCGCGGGCCCGCCGATGCTGCTGGAGACGATCACCCCGCAGACGGGAACCACGGTCGGCGTGGCCATGCCGGTCTCGGTGGTCTTCACGAACCCGGTGGCGGCAAAGGCGCGGGCCACGGTCGAGAAGCACATGAAGGTGAGCGCGTCGCGGCCCGTGGCCGGCGCCTGGCACTGGCTGGGCGACAAGCGCGCCGACTGGCGGCCGAAGACGTACTGGCCCTCCGGCACGAAGGTGAAGGTCGACGCTGACATGAAGGGCGTCAGCAACGGCAACGGACGCTACGGCGTGAACGACTACACGCACACCTTCAAGGTCGGCGACGATGTGCGCGCGGATGTCTCGGTGACCGGCCACACCATGAAGGTGACCCGGAACGGCAAGGCGGTACGCACCTTGTCGATCAATGCGGGCAGCGCCCAGTATCCGACGTGGAACGGCACGATGGCCGTCATCGACAAGCAGGAGAAGGTCCACATGACCTCCTGCAGCGTTGGCATCAGCTGCGACAAGGGCAGCCCCAACTACTACGACCTGACGCTGCCCTGGGACGTCCACCTGACTCAGTCCGGCACGTACGTGCACTACTCGACCGGCGACCCCACTCCGGGCAGCGGCAGCGCTCGCGGCTCGCACGGCTGCGTCCATCTGTCCATGTCGCAAGCCAAGTGGTTCTACGGCCAGGTCAAGCAGGGCGACCCGGTCACCATCACCGGCTCCCCCCGCGCCAAGGCCCCGGCCGACAACGGCTACGCCGACTTCAACCTGGGATGGGACAAGTGGCTCGCAGGCAGCGCGTCCGGGGAGCAGACGACCGCGACGCTGTGACGCGCTGCGGCGCCGACACCGGTCAGCGGCACCCGCTGGAAACGGGCATCCCAACGGACCGCCAGAGCCGCCGAACCTGAACGCCATCCTCCAAGAACCACTAACGCAATGCGGTCGCGCCGGCTTCTTGCTGCCGGGCTCAGTTGTCGGGCGCGGAGGAGCGTGAACCGTGACCAGCTGTGGCTCGGCCTGGTCGCTCTTCACGGGCAGTCCCTGTCGATCTCGCGCGCCCCGAGTTCGCGGGCGGTCTCTATGAACGCCCGTACATGCGGCGCGGGGGCGGAGTCGGGCAGGACGAGCACCCATTCGGTGAGTGGCGCATCATCGATGGGGACCAGCGCCACTCCGGGGTAGGTGTAATAGCGGGGGACATGGGCGTTGAGCGGGCAGACCACGTGCCCGGTGGCGACCAGGGCCATGATCTCGTGGAAAGTCCTCGCCTGCGGGCCGCGGTGGACGAGGCGCCCGCCCGGCGTCCGCTCTGGGCACATCGCCCCGAACCACTCCCTGGGAGTACGGGGGCCGGGGTCCGGGACTGTCCGGCCGGCCAGGTCCTCAAGCGACACGCGAGCCCGTGACGCCAAATCGGAGCCTGCGGCCACAGCCAGGACCCGGCCCTCCGTCAGCACTACAGGCCCGAGCCGGAGTCCGGGGTCAGGCACCGGGAGCCACATCAGCTGCGCCGCTACCTCGCCGGCCCGTATCCGGGCGAGCGGATCGCTGAAGTGGTACTCCACGAACTCCACACTGCACTGGGAGCGGCGGGCACAGAACTCCTTCACCAGCCAGGCCAGTTCGGAGGGGAGCGCGCCCATCGCCCCCAGCCGCACGGTCCCGGAGCAACTGCGGGCAGTCTCCACCGCATGGGTCAGGGCTTTGCGGATCAACCCGTAGCCGGGGTGGAGATCGTCGCACAGCCGCTGCCCCAGGGGCGTCAATGTCACGGTGCGGGTGCTGCGGTCGAACAGAGCGCCGCCCAAGCGGCGTTCCTGCCGGCTGATGGACTGGCTCACGCGTGCCTGGGAGAGGTGCAGCCGCTCCGCGGTCCGGCCGAAGTGCAGTTCCTCGGCGAGCGTCAGGAAGATCTCGATGTCCCGCAGTTCCACGGCGCCCTCATTTATCACTCCCGCTTATGACTGCTGTGCGGAAATCAGGGTTGTTCCGGCCGGCCGGCCTAGACGAGACTCGGCTCTGCCCCACTGCCCAACTGCCCCACCGGCGCCCGGCTGGGAACAGCGCCGGCCGTGCCTGAACGCCTCTTTTCCTCTCCGTATCGTCCGCCGCCGCGGACCGCACCGCGCAAAGGATCCTCACCTTGGCACCCGATCCGACCTCCCTGCACCCGCTGCCCGCGCACGACCGCGTGGTGTTCCTCAAACCGCTGGTCGCCTCACCGAAGATCGCCGTTGGCGAGTACACCTACTACGACGACCCCGTCGGCGCGACGGAGTTCGAGCACCGCAACGTGCTTTACGCCTACGGGCCCGAGCGCCTGATCATCGGCAGGTACTGTGCGATCGCCACGGGAACCCGCTTCCTGATGGCCGGCGCGGAGCATCCGGCGGTCGGTGTGTCCACCTTCCCCTTCACCATGTTCGGCGGCCGCTGGGCCGAGGAAACCCTGGACATCGTCACGGCCATGCCCAGCCGCGGGGACACGGTGATCGGCAATGACGTCTGGTTCGGCCACCAGGCGACCGTCATGCCGGGTGTGCGCATCGGCGATGGCGCCATCATCGCGGCCGGCGCCCTGGTCACCGCCGACGTCCCTCCCTACACCATTGTCGGCGGCAACCCGGCCAGGCCGATTCGGCAGCGGTTCACCGACGACGACGTTCAGCGACTGCTCCGCGCAGCATGGTGGGACTGGCCTACCGACCTGGTGACCGAACACGCCCGCGCCATCATGGCCGGAACCCCCACGGACATCGCACGCATCGCCGCCGAGCACGATCTGGGAAAACCCCTGTGACCCAGGTGTCCATCGAGGAGCCCGCTGTGACTGACAGCGCGGTGCCGCCTAATGTCGCCGACCTTCGGCCCTGCAGTGGGTGCCGGTCAGAAGCGGCGAGCCAGAGGACAACCAAGACCCGTCGAACACCGCACAGCGCGACCCCGCCGTCACACGCAAAACCCCCGCCGGCTCAGGCCGACGGGGGTCCCCCACCTCTCACGAAAGCCCCTATCGCAGGGGCTCGCGGGAAGGCGGACTGCCTCATGCCACGAGAGCCGGGACCTCCCAGGTCACCTCGCGTTTCAGGGCAGCCTTCGACGCCGGGCGGGTGGAGAAGCGCAACCGGAACCCGGTGCGGAGCGCCCTCGCGACCGGGTACGAAACGGGAGTAACCCGGCACCGGATCCCGGTCAGAATTTCACCGTCGAGACGGTGTAGACGACCGGGTGCCCCGGCTCGTCGTAGCTGACCATGATCCGCTGGTAGGGGTGCGGTGCCTGGCCCGAGGTCGTCGTGCCGGCCCACGGCCAGTCGATCCCGAAGTCCCAGCCGGCCTTCGCCGCCTGCTCCGGCGGGATGGTCTGCTGGTTCTTCTTGAGGGCGGCGGTGCTGGTGCCGATGGCGTTGAGGTAGTGCTCAAGGCCCCACTCGTTGGTCCTGAACTGCACGAACAGCGAGCTGGTCTGCCAGGAGTTGGTCTCGTAGTAGTAGACCGGGGTGGAGCCGATCGGCACCGGGACGTTGTAGATCCGCTGCTGGACCTTGGAGGGGAAGGCGTTGGTCAGGCCGGTGGCGGCGGCCTCGGACTCCTTGCCCTCGCCGCTGTCCCGGCTCTGCTCGGCGGAGATGACGATATAGCCGGCCGGGATCGCGATCAGCAGGAAGACGATCAGCGCCAGCAGCACCGGGCGGCGGCGCTTGACGCGCGGCGGCGGGGTGGGGTGCGGATCGTCGTGCACGGTGTGCAGGTCGGTGTCGGTCATCGGCGGCCTGCCCGTTCGTAGCGTTCGTAGCGCTCGACGCGGCGCCGGTTGGCGCGCCGGAAGCGGCGGGCCACCAGGCGGGCCAGGTCGGCGGCACCGACCATACCGGCCTCCGGGCCCAGCTGGGCCTTGGTGATGGTGGCTTCGGGACGGTAGCCGCGGCCGGTGAGCTGGCGGCGGAAGGCCTCCCTGGCCGGGCCGATCAGCAGGTCGTCGGCGGCGCTGACGCCGCCGCCGATGACGAAGCAGGACGGGTCGAGGGCGGCGGCGAGATTGGCGATGCCGACGCCGAGCCACTGGCCGATCTCCTGGAGGAGTTCGACGCACATCGCGTCGCCGTCCCGGGCCAGCTCGGTGATCAGCGGTCCGGTGATGTCGCCGATGCGGCCGCCGACCCGCTCGATGATGTTGTACGCGACCGGGGAGTCGGCGGCGGCCAGCTCACGGGCCTCACGCACCAGGGCGTTGCCGGAGCTGTACTGCTCCCAGCAGCCGCGATTGCCGCACGGGCAGCGGTGGCCGCCGGGGACGACCTGCATATGGCCGAATTCACCCGCCACGCCGTACTTGCCGCGCTTGACCGCGCCGTCCTCCAGTATCGCGCCGCCGATGCCGGTACCGAGCGTGATCATGACGAGATGGTCCTCGCCACGGCCGGCGCCGAAGCGCCACTCCGCCCAGGCCGCGGTGTTGGCGTCGTTGTCGACCATGACCGGGACCGCGAGGCGGCCGGCGAGGCGGTCGCGCAGCGGTTCGTTGCGCCAGTTCAGATGCGGTGCGAACAGCACCTTGCTGCGGTCCGCGTCGACCCAGCCGGCCGCGCCGATGCCGACCGCATGGACGTCGTGCCGGTCGGAGAGGTCGAGCACCAGCTCGGTGATGGTGTCCTCGACGACCCTGGGGCTCTTGGACTTGTCCGGCGTCTCGGTGCGGACCTTCTCCAGAATGGTGCCGTCGGCGTCGACCACACCCGCCATGACCTTGGTACCGCCGATGTCGATACCGACGGTGGGTACCCGGGGGGCGGTCAGATGCGAGCGCCGCTCGCGGGTGCCGACCGTGCGCAGCACGGTGGCTCTGGCGGATCCTCGGTGCACCCGGTCCCGGTACATGCTCATCGACCCACCTCTTCGCCGTTACTCCCCCACTGCCTGGTGGGGGTGGGTGGTGCCCCCATGCGGCGGCTGCATGCTCGCAAGAGTCGTCTCGTCCCTGCGGGGTCTCGGGAGGCCGGGGCCTCGATGTGCGGGTTCGGTGCGATTGTGCATCACCGGCGGCGTCCGGCGCACCGCGACGGGGAGTAATGCGCCCCGCACGGACCGGGGGCCGTGCGGGGCGTGGTGGTGATCACTCGGGCCGATGGCCGCCGGGGAATTCCGGGGTCGCGGTCCGGGAGAGCTCATGGCTGAGCTGTTCCAGCTCGCTGCCGCCCGCCATTTGGCGGGTCAGCTCTTCCAGTGCGATCTCCGACTTGGCGTGGCTGCCGGCCATCGTGCCGCGTTTGAGCAGCACGAAGCGGTCACCGACGAGATAGGCGTGGTGCGGGTTGTGGGTGATCAACACCACGCCGAGCCCGGCGTCCCGCGCGGCCGCGACGTACTTGAGGACCACGCCGGACTGCTTGACGCCGAGCGCCGCCGTCGGCTCGTCCAGGACGAGGACCTTGGCACCGAAGTAGACGGCGCGGGCGATGGCCACGCACTGCCGTTCGCCGCCCGAGAGGGTGCCGATGGGCTGATCGACATCGCGCAGGTCGATGCCCATCCGCAGCAGCTCGCTGCGGGTGGTCCTGCGCATCGTCTTGACGTCGAGCCGCTTGAAGGGGCCCGACCCGGTGGTGGGCTCGGAGCCGAGGAAGAAATTCCGCCACACCGGCATCAGGGGAACGACGGCCAGGTCCTGGTAGACGGTGGCGATCCCGCGGTCCAGGGCCTCGCGCGGGGAGGAGAGGCCGGTCTCCTCGCCGTCGATGGCGAAGGAACCGGCGTCGTGCCGGTGCAGCCCCGCGATGATCTTGATGAGGGTGGATTTGCCGGCGCCGTTGTCACCGAGCACACAGGAGATCTCCCCCGCGTGCACCTCCAGGGACACGCCTTCCAGCGCCCGGACATTGCCGTAGTACTTGCTGACGTCGGCCAGCTCGACCAGCGCTGTCATGCCTTTTCCTCCGCCCGCTTGCGGACCCATGCGTTCAGGAGTGTGGCGAGCAGCAGCATCGCGCCGAGGAAGAACTTGTACCAGTCCGGATTCCACTGCGCGTAGACGATGCCCTTGCTGGCCATGCCGAAGATGAAGGCGCCGACGGCGGCACCGATCGCCGAGCCGAAGCCGCCGGTCATCAGACAGCCGCCGACCGCCGCGGCGATGATGTACAGGAACTCGTTGCCCACCCCGTCGCCGGACTGGATCGCGTCGTACGAGAACAGCAGATGCTGGCCGGAGACCCAGGCGGCGAAGGCGACGCCCATATAGAGGCCGATCTTGGTCTTGGTGACCGGGACACCCACCGCCCGCGCCGCATCGGCGTTGCCGCCGACCGCGAAGATCCAGTTGCCGACGCGGGTGCGCAGCAGGATCCAGGTGGCCAGGGCGACCAGCACGATCCACCACAGGATGGTGACCTGGATGTCGACGCTGCCGAGGGTCAGATGCGAGGCGAAGAGCGTACGGGCCGAGTCGAAGCCCTCCATGTCGGCGATGGACTTCGTCGAGACCGTGCCGCTGATCAGCTTGGTGAAGCCGAGGTTGAGGCCTGTCAGCATGAAGAAGGTGCCCAGCGTGATGATGAAGCTGGGCAGCTTCGTACGGGTCAGCAGCAGGCCGTTGAAGGCCCCGATGGCCAGGGTGACCAGCAGGGACACCCCGACACCCACCCAGGTGTTGGCCGTCATCTGGTAGCTGAACATCGAGGAGATCAGCGCCGAGCTGACGACCATGACACCGGCCGAGAGATCGAACTCCCCGCCGATCATCAGCAGCGCCACCGGCACGGCCATGATGCCGATCGTCGAGGACGCGTAGAGCACGGTGGAGAGGCTGGAGGCCTGCAGGAACGGCTCGGCGACGATCGAGAAGAACACGAAGACCGCGGCGGCGCCGACGACCGAGCCCAATTCGGGGCGGCCCATCAGCCGGCGCGCCAGCGAACGGTGCAGCAGCCGTTCGTCGCCGGCGCTCTTGGCGGGCGGCCCCGTGGGCGGCAGCGGCGGTGCGTCGGTGTGGCTCATCGCGTCCCCCGCTTCGTGTAGTCCTGGAGCGCGGCGGCGTCCTTCTTGGTGATCACCTGGGGGCCGGTGAGCACCGGCTTGCCACCGCCGAGGACGTCGGAGTTGTACTTGTAGAGCCACAGCAGGTCGATGGCCTCGTAGCCCTGGAGGTAGGGCTGCTGGTCGACGGCGAAGCCGAGGCTGCCGTCCTTGAGACCGGTCGCGACCTGGGCATTGAGGTCGAAGGTGTCGATCTCGGCCTTGCTGCCGGCCTGCTCCTTGGCCTTGACGGCGGTGGGGGCGAACGGCGCGCCGAGCGTGACGACGGAGTCGATGGAGCTGTCCGCCTGCAGCTTGGACTCGATGGAGGACTGCACATCGGGCATGTTGGTGCCCTCGACATACAGCTTCTGCAGATCGCCCTTGAAGGTCTTCTTGGCGCCGTCGCAGCGCTGCTCATGGCCGACATTGCCCTGCTCGTGCAGGACACACAGGGCCTTCTTCCGGCCGCGCTTGTTCAGCTCCTCGCCGACCGCCTCGCCGGCCACCGTCTCGTCCTGACCGATGTGCGTGAGCGCACCGAACGCCTTGGACTCCTCGGCACCGGAGTTCACCGTGATCACCGGGATGCCGGCCTTCTCGGCCTTGGCGACCACGTCCTTCATGGCGTTGGGCTTGGCGAGCGAGACGATCAGCCCGTCGACCTTCTGGTCGATGTAGGACTGCACCAGCTGGCTCTGCCGCTGGGCCTCCTTGTCGTGCCCGTAGAGGAACTTGATGTTGTCCTTGACGGCGGCCTGCTGGGCGCCGTTCTGGACGATGTCCCAGAAGGTGTCGCCGTCTCCCGAGTGGGTGACCATCGCGAACGTCCACCTGGGGGTGTTCACCGCGGCCTTGCCGCCGGCTGCCTTGGCGGCGCGTTCCTGCTCGGCGCGCAGGCCTCCGGTGCTGCTGCACCCCGCCAGGGAGGCGCCGAGCGCCGCCGCCAGCACGGCGCTGACGACGCGTCCCCTCCTTCGAACCCGTGCCACGAGGACTCGCCCTTCCCGCTGATGCTGCCGTGTCGGCTGCGTTGGTTGTCTGCGCTGTCCGGACCGGCCGGCCCGTGCGCCTGCGGTGTCGTGCACCGGCTCCGGCACCGGTCGGCCGGGCCCAACCGGCCAAGTATCCGTTACCGGTGATCTGTCCCGGTTCATCGGGTCCCGTCTTCCCTGTGGCTTCACCGGGTGCCTCGCCCGGTGTATTCGGTCAGCTTCGGTACGTCCTTCTCGGTGACCAGGGCCGGGCCGGTGAGCACCGGCTTGCCGCCGCCGAGCACATCGGCGTTGGCGCGGTGGAGCCACAACAGGTCCACCGCCTCGTATCCCTGGAGATAGGGCTGCTGGTCGACGGCGAAGGTGACGTCCTTGGCCTTGAGCAGCTTGACGACGGCGGAGTTCAGATCGAAGGTCGCGATCTGCGCGGAGCTGCCCGCCTGTTCCTTGGCCTTGACGGATATCGCGGCCATCGGGGCGCCGAGCGTGACGATCGCGTCGATGGCCTTGTCGGACTGCAGCTTGGCCTCGACAGAGGACTGCGAGGCCGGCGCGTTGGTGCCGTCGACATCGAGGTTCTCGACCGTCCCGTGGAAGGCCTTGCGGACGCCGGCACAGCGGTCCTCCAGCGATACATTGCCCTGCTCGTGCAGGACGCAGAGGACCTTCTTCCGGTGCCGGCTGTTCAGCTCCGCACCGACCGCCCGCCCGGCCACCGACTCGTCCTGCCCGATGTGGGTCAGGGCCCCGTACGCCCGGGAGAACTCGCCGCCGGAGTTCACGGTGATGACCGGGATGCCCTGCGCCACGGCCTTGCTGACGGCCGCCTTGACGGCCTGCGGCTTGGCGAGGGTGACGATCAGCCCGTCGACCTTCTGATCGATGTAGGACTGGATCAGCGCGGCCTGCTGGCCACCCTCCTTGTCATGGGCATACAGGAACTTCACATTGTCCTTGGCGGCGGCCTGCTCGGCACCGTTCTGCACGATGTCCCAGAAGGTGTCGCCGTCGCCGGAGTGACTGACCATCCCGATGGTCATGCGCGGGGTGCCGGCGCCCTTCCCGGACCCGGAGGCCGCGCCCTCGGCGTCCTGCCCGCCGGCGGCACTGCACCCGGTGGCCAGCGCGACGATCGCCAGTAAAGCGGCGACGCCGCGCACAGCGACGCCGCGGACAGTGAGGGGGCTAGCCGTACGCACGCCGATCATCGTGGGACCGCCTTTTCTCCCGGCCGCCGGAATGCGGCTGGAGGAGTTTGTAACGGCGCGCGCAGAGCCGCGTCAATGGTTTGTCAGAACATTCTGACGAGAGGGTCCCTCGCGGGCGTCCCATAGGGGGACATTGCGGCCGATATCGGTCCGCCCGGTTGCGCTCGGGGCGGCGAAAGCGGCCGGTCCGGGGACCCCTCAGGGGCGCTCAGAGGGGCGCAGAGGTGCTCGGCGCGCTCGCGGTGGGAACGGACGCGGCATTCCACCCTCGGGGGCCGTACGAGGCGTGCACCGCGCTCAGCCCGGGACGGATATCGGGCAGCGCCGAGACGGGAGCACAGCCCCACGGCCGACTGCTCCGCCGCCCAGGCACGGAAGGGATCACCCTCCCGCTCAGGGCCAGGACGGATCGCCCTCCCCCGCTCAAGGCCGGGAAGGGTCTCCCTTGCCCACTCAGGGCCGGGAAGGGGCGCCCTCCCCCACTCAGGGCCGTACCAGCAGTTGGAACTCGAAGGCGTACCGGGAGGCGCGATAGACATGCGAGCCGAACTCCACCGCGCGCCCGGTGTCGTCGAACGTCGTCCGCTGCATCGTGAGCAGCGGGGCGCCCTCGGGCTCGTCGAGCCGCGCGCCCTCCTCGGCGGTCGCGGCGCGTGCGCCGACGGCCTGACGGGCGCTGTGCAGGGTGATGCCGGCCGACCGCATCAGGCGGTACAGACCGGTCCCCTCCAGCTCGGCGGTCTCCAGCTTGAGCAGCCCCGCGGGAAGGTGGTTGCGCAGATGCGCGACCGGCTCGCCGTGCGTCAGCCGCAGCCGCTCGACCAGCGCGACCTCGGCCCCCTCGGCGATACCCAGCGCGGCGGCGACCTCGGCGTCGGCCTCGGTGGTGGTGTTGAGCAGCACACGGGTGGCCGGCTTCTGCCCGGCCGCCTCCAGGTCGTCGTAGAGGCTGCTCAGCTCCAGCGGGCGCTTGACCTGGCTGTGGACGACCTGGGTGCCGATCCCGCGGCGGCGCACCAGCAGCCCCTTGTCGACCAGCGACTGGATCGCCTGCCGCACCGTCGGCCGGGACAGGCCGAGCCGGCCGGCCAGCTCGATCTCGTTGCCGAGCAGACTGCCGGGAGCCAGCTTGCCGTGCTCGATGGCCGCCTCCAGTTGCTGGGACAGCTGGAAATACAACGGGACCGGACTGTTCCGGTCCACGCTGAACTGGACGGGGCTCTCGGCACCCAGGGCTTCTGTATCGCGTTTCCCCACGCTCGCGAGCGTATCCGCCCGGGCAGATGACGGGAAGTCCGGAGGTCACATTGTCCGGACAAGGCGGCCAGGCCTGGCTTGCGGGTCAAGGCTCGGCTTACGGGGCGGGGGCCCGGTCTCACGGGGCGAGGGCCCGGCTTACGGGGCGAGGGCCCGGCTTACGGGGCGAGGGCCTGGGTGAAGGCGGGACCCGGTGGCCCGGGGCCCTGGCGCTCGGGCGGGGCCGGCCAGGGAGCGGGCGACCGTCGCGGAGAAGCCGCCCGTCGGGTCGTCGCCGGGGCGGGTCGCCGCGTACACGACACCGACCGCGCCCTCCGCGACCGGACGGCCGCCCGACCCGTCCACATCGGTGACCACCCGGCCGGGGCAGACCGGACCCGGCCGGGGCAGACCGCATCGACCACAACACCCTCGGCCCGCAACCCGGCCGCCGGCATCCGGGTCGGCGCATCGAGGGCGGCGCATCGAGGGCGGTCTTGGGAGCGATGTACGCGAGGGGTGCCGCCGCCCATGGGGGCGAGCGAGCCGGCCCCCCTGGAAGCGATCAGAGCGCCCAACCGGCCGGAGCGCCGGGCCACTTCGGCCGCGGCGGCCGCCCCGCTGTCTTCGTCGGTCACCGCCATCCGGAGCGGGTGCACCTCCCCCACGTCGCCCGACCGCGCCTCGTCATCCGTGCGGCGATGCCCAAGCCCCCGGTTCCCCGCACACCCGAGGCCATTTCTGATATCCAAAGGCTGAGGAACGCCCCGCCCTTCTGAACGCCCCGCCCCCTCCCCGAGGAGTCAGCCGGCCATGCCCGTACGTCGCGTCGTCCCCGACATCCAGTCCGATGCCCTGGAGGAAAACCGCACGTTCTACGGCCTGCTGGGGTTCGAGGAAGTCATGAACCTGGGCTGGGTCATGACCCTCGCCTCCCCCGCCAACCCCACCGCGCAGCTCACCTTCATGACCCACGAGAAGACCGCGCCGGTCGTCCCTGACATGAGCATCGAGGTCGACGACGTGGACGCGGCCTACGCAGCCGTGCTGGCCACCGGCGCAGAGGTCGTCCGGTCGCTCCAGGACGAGGAGTGGGGCGTCCGCCGTTTCTTCGTCAAGGATCCGAACGGCCGGGTCGTCAACGTCCTTGGGCACATGAGGTCACATCCCGATGCCGGCACCGACAGGGAAACGGGCACCGATACCGGCCCCCGTACCAACGCCTGAGGCACCCGCGCCGGCAGTCCCCTCAGCCGCCCCGACCACCCCTCACCCCCGCCGCCCGCCGGACCGTTGAGCGGCAGCACCGCCCCCTGCGCCGCCACGAGACCGAGCATCGCGCTCTCCCGCACTGCACCGGCCCACTCGCCATCCGCCTCTTGCCCGTGACTCCGAAGACCTGGGGCGGTACGAGAGCGGGCGCTCCAATACGGCGCGCAACCGCGGATGTGCTACTTCATCCAGGCGTCCTCGTACTTCCGGTACGTCCCGTCATGGGTGGCCAGGTGCACCCACTGGTCCACATACGCCTTGAACTCGTTGTCGCCGCGGGGCAGGGCGTAGGCCTTCTCGGAGAAGGAGAAGGGCTTGTCCGGGTGGAGCGAGCAGAGTTCGGGGTGGATCTTGGCCTGGTAGCGGGTCTCGCTGGCGTCGGTCATCATCACGTCCGCGCGGCCCGCGATGATCTCGTCGAAGATCGTGGTGTTGTCCGGGTGGACCGTAATGGCGGCCTGCTTGAGGTGGGCGCGGGCGAACTCCTCGTTGGTGCCCCCGGGGTTGACGACGACCTTGGTTCCGGGCCGGTCGATCTGCTGCAGGGTCTGGTACTTGTCCTTGTCCGCGCAGCGCACGATGGGCGTCTTGCCGTCGGTGCGGGTGGGCTCGCTGAAGTAGACGGACCGGGCCCGCGGGAGGGTGACCGAGACGCCGCCCATGGCGATGTCACAGCGGCCGGCCGACAGGTCGCCGACGAGCTTGGCCCAGGTCGTGGCCACGTAACGGGGCCTGGCGTCGAGGCTCTTGGCGAGGTCCTCGGCCATCTTGATGTCCACCCCGCTGTAGGTACCGGTCTTGGGGTCGAGGTGGCTGAAGGGGCGGTAGTCGCCGGTGGTGCAGACACGCAGCACACCGCGCCGGGGGATGGTGTCGAGGGCCGACGCTTTCCCGGCGGCTGCGGGTGCGGCTCCCCCTCCCCCGGCGGGTGCGTCCGACACCGCCGGGGCGGCGGCGGTGACGGCGAGCAGACAGGCCAGGGCGGAGAGGGTGGCGGCGCGCTTCATGGGGGCTCCTGTGACTCCTGGACGCGGCGGCGTGATCACCTGATCGAAGCGCTCAGGGTGGCAGAGCCCGTGGTTCAGGTGAACCCCTTGACCGGCCAGTGGGACGGCCGAAGGGACCGGAGCGGCGGCGAGCCGACGGGCCGTCAGTCCTCGTAGAGGTCCGCGGTACCTCTGGTCGTCGGGTGGTCGGGGGCGGCTTCGTCCAGGCGGTTGAGGAGGTCGGCGGCGCGCTTGGCGACGGTGTCACGGTCGCCCTCGGAGAGCGCCGCTCCCATGCCGACGGCGACCGCACCCGCCGCGATCCACTCCGGCGCGCTGTCGACCGTCACCCCGCCCGTCGGCAGCAGCGGCACCTGCGGCAGTGCGGCACGGACCTCGGCCAGCCAGGCCGGGTCGTGCGCCGAGGCGGGGAACAGCTTGAGGGCGTCCGCGCCGAGTTCGAGCGCGCGGACCATCTCGGTCGGCGTCGACACCCCGGGGAACACCGGGATGCCATAGCGGTGGCCGGTACGGATGACCTCGGCGTCGAGGCTCGGTGAGACGAGGTAGCGGGCGCCCGCGTCGACCGCCATCCGGGCCGATACCGCGTCAAGGACCGTGCCCGCGCCGATGATGGCGTCGTCACCCAGCTCGCGGGTGAGCGTCGTGACCGCCTCCAGGGCGAAGGGGGTGGTGAGGGATATCTCCAGGCTGGTGATGCCGGCCGACAGCAGGGTGTCGGCCGTGGCGCTCGCCTCGTCATAGGTTCTGCTACGGACGATGGCGAAAACCCGCTGCGCCAGTGCGGCCCGGGTGATCTCCCAGCGATACACGGCAGTTCGCCGTCCTTCCTTGTCTCCAGCGCTCCATGCCGGCTCACCGTTCCCCCACGGCGGATACGGCACTTTCCGGGGCGTGCCGCAGCAGCTGACCTCACATGGTCTTATTCCGCTGATGCCCGCCCGCTCCTCGTTTCTGCCGAAACGCTACCGGGAGCCACTGACAATCCTCCCTCGGGGGTGCGCCCCGTGCGCCCCTTCTGCCGAGAATGGGAAGAAGAGGGAGGTGGGAGGGGGCGCACGAAATGGGCGCGCAGCACCGGCGCACAGCACGGCGGCGGCCGGGGTGCATGTGCACCCTGGCCGCCGCGGGATGGGGGCGCCGGGCCCTGACCAGGCCCGGCGCCCCCGTTGCTCTCCTGTTTCGTTGTCGTGCCGCTCTGTTGCTCTTCGTGCGGGCGGCGTCTCGGCCCGTCGTCGTTCCGTCAGCCCGCCGGACTCTCAACCCGACGGCATCTCAAGCCGACTGCCGCGCAACCCGTCGCCAGCTATCGGCTTCAGCAGTTGCGGTCGACGAGATCGAACGTCTTGTAGTGGTCGGCCGTGTAGTAGTCCTCGTCCTTCTTTTCGCCGGCCACAATGCGTCGGGCACCGCGGTCGGGCGAGCCCGGCGTGATGACGGTGAACTCGTGGTAGTAGTCCGAGCTCTGGGACGGGAGGATGCCCTCCCGGTTGTCGAAGACCGTCCCGTCCTTCGGGTACGGGTAGGGCCCGCCCTTCGCGATCAGATCGAGGGTGTCGTGGGCCTGCGAAGGCAGCTTGGAGTAGCAGGCCTTGCCGACGTCCTTGACGTGCACGGACGTGACGTGCGCCGTCGCGGCGTACGAGGTGGCCGAGTGGGTCGTGGCGACGGCAGGCGTGGCGGCGACCGCGGTCCCGCCGATGAGAAGGGCCGAAGCGAGGGCGCCGGCGGCGCCGATCCTGGTGATCCGTGGGGGGATTCTCATGCCCACCAGAATGACGCGCGTAGACATGATCCTGTCAATCCCAACGGGCGGAAGTTTTCCAGGAGTTCACACCTTCAGCCCATCGGACGCCGCCACCGGGCACGATCACGCGTCAGCCATCACCGCCGATAAGACACCCTGCGGCGGTGAAAACGGCTGACCGGTGTGCCTGCCCGCGTCAGGTCCCGGCGACGGCGGAACACCGTCGATCTCGACGAGCACGCCGTCACGCACGAGTTGCGTGACGACCGTGGTCCTGGCGGGTACCGGCGAACAGTCCGCGAAGAACTCCCGGTACACGCGATTGAACGTCGCGAAGTCCCTCCTGTCGCTGAGGTAGCAGGTGCACTTGATGATCAGGTCCTTGCTGCTGCCCGCCGCGACGAGGACCGCGACAAGGTTGCTCAGAACCTGCTGCACCTGAGCCGCGAAGTCAGCCGGAATCTCGTGCGTAGCAGGGTCAAGTGGACCCTGCCCGGACGTGAAGACCAGGTCACCGGACCTGATGGCCTGCGACAACGGCGGCTCCGTGCCGTCGGGGAAGCGTACGAACGGGGCGTTCTCGGTGTGGATGCCTTCGATCACCCGGGCATTCTCCCGCAACCGTCGGGCGCCCACCGAAGACATCCTCTTTTTGCCTCTCAGGCAAATCTTTTGCCCGAGAGGCGAAGTGTCGTTATACCGGGGATATGACCGAGCTCCCCGACGAGCCCGCCGGCGCTCCGCCTGAGGACTTGTCCACCGTCGCACCGCGCCTTCGTGACCTGCGCAGACGCAGCGGTCTCACGCTGGAGACGGCGGCCCGGCTGGTGGGACTCTCGCCCGCGCATCTGTCGCGGCTGGAGACCAATCAGCGGCAGCCGTCCTTGCCGATGCTGCTGGCGCTGGCCCGCACCTACGGCACCACGGTATCCGACCTGCTCGGCGAGACCGCGCCGGAGCGGGACCCGATCATGCGCGCGGGCCGTACCGAGCCGTCGGAGGCCGGCGGCTGGACGTACTGGACCGTGGGCGGCGCCGGGCGGGCGATGCAGGCGCTGCGGGTCCATGTGCCACAGCGGGCGCAGGGCGATCTGGTGCGGGTGCATCCGGGCGAGGAGTGGCTGTACGTCCTGGACGGGCAGCTGCGGCTGACGCTCGGCGCGGCGGTGCATGTGCTGGACCCGGGGGACGCTGCGCACTTCGACTCGCTGACCCCTCACCGTATCGCCGCTGCCTCAGCGGGCGGGACGGAGCTGTTGTTCGTCCACACGCTGCTGCAGAGCGGGGCCGCCGAGCTGTGCCTCGGCGACGACGCGAGGCGCCGCGGGCTGTGAGCCCTGGGCGCCGTTCTTGAAAGGACCGTACGTCGTGCCTGAACAGACCACTCCTGCCGTTCCTCCGGCGTCGGAGCCACTGCCCGCGGCGGGGTCCGCCGCCCGGACGTACAAGGAGGACAAGCCACCGCGCGGGCTGTATGTGCGGGTGTTCATCTATGTCGTGGCGACGCATGTGCTGTTGGCGTTCCTGAGCTTCTTGGTGATCGTCGCCAAGACGCGGTGACGCTGCGCCGGGCCGGTCCCTGCCGTACCGCTGCGGAGGGCCCCCGGCTCGGCAACGTCCATCTCTTCGGTGCGAAAGTCCATTGCCCCGGTGCGGCGGGCAGGTGAAGCCTGCTGGCG
This sequence comes from Streptomyces sp. NPDC048434, assembly GCF_043200375.1. NCBI lineage: Bacteria > Bacillati > Actinomycetota > Actinomycetes > Kitasatosporales > Streptomycetaceae > Streptomyces > Streptomyces sp. NPDC048434. Next base: position 123,377 of record NZ_JBICXQ010000026.1, read on the forward strand.
CGAAGGCTCGCACGACTCTCGTCCCTGCACCTCGCCGCACCGAGGAGGACCGAAGGATGCACCGTACGCGTACCGCGGCGGCCACCGCGTTGGCCGTGGCCTTGGCCGTGCTCCCCCTGACGGGCATGGCGGGGCCGCCGGGCGGCGGCGGGAAAGCGGGGCACGACGGTCCCGGGGACAGACCCGGAGTTGCCGGTTCCCGATCCGTCTCCCCCACGCCCCGTTCCGTCCGAAGCCGGTCCGACCGGGTCACCATCACCCCCTCCGTGACCGTCGTCGCCGGGCCGGACACCGATGCCCCGGCACTGGCCGTCGTCGAGAAGTCGCTCAAGGACGCCGGTGCGGACCGGGTCGTACGGGCCGGACGGGCGCCGGGCGGCGGGCAGTTGGCGGTGTATGTGGACGGTGCGGGCGCGGCGCGGGCGTTGCAGGACATGGGGGCGCGGGGCACCGACCAGCTGCCCGCCGAGGGCTATGCGCTGGCCGTGGGCGACGGCCGGATCGCGCTGTCCGGCAAGGACGCCGCCGGTACGTATTACGCCGCGCAGTCGCTGCGGCAGCTGCTGCCCCACCGGGAGCGGCCGGGCGCCCAGGTGCGGGGCACCGCCGTATGGGACTGGCCGGCCACCCCGTTGCGCGGTGTCATCGAGGGCTTCTACGGAACCCCGTGGTCGCACGAGGCCCGGCTCGACCAGCTCGACTTCTACGGCGAGCACAAGATGAACATCTATGTGTACTCGCCGAAGGACGACCCCTATCTGCGGGAGAAGTGGCATGACCCGTACCCCGCGGATCAGCTCGCGCACCTCAAGGAGCTGGTGGACCGGGCTCACGAGCGGCATGTGGAGTTCACCTATGCGCTCTCCCCGGGGCTGTCCGTCTGCTACAGCTCCGACGCGGATCTCCAGGCGCTGACCGCCAAGTTCCAGACACTGTGGGACATCGGTGTGCGGACCTTCGCGGTGCCGTTGGACGACATCAGTTACACGAACTGGAACTGCGCGGCGGACAAGGACGCGTTCGGGACCGGTGGCGGGGCGGCGGGGGCGGCGCAGGCCCATCTGCTCAATCGCGTCCAACAGGAGTTCATCGCCAGGCATCCGGACGCCGAGCCGCTGCAGATGGTGCCGACCGAGTACTACGACGTGAAGCCGTCGCCGTACAAGAAGGCGCTGGCCACCCAGCTGGACAGGAATGTGCTGGTCGAGTGGACGGGCGTGGGGGTGATCGCGCCGACGATGAGCGTCGCCCAGGCGCGGCAGGCCCGGGAGGTGTTCGGGCACCGGATCCTGACCTGGGACAACTACCCGGTCAACGACTATGTGACCAACCGGCTGCTGCTGGGGCCGTTCAACGGCCGGGAGAAGGGGCTGCCGGAGCAGCTGGCGGGGATCACCGCGAACCCGATGATCCAGCCTGCCGCGTCCAAGCTCGCGCTGTACACGGTGGCCGACTACGCGTGGAACGACACCGCGTATGACGCCCGTGCCTCATGGGGCGCGGCGATCGAGGAACTGGCCGGTGGCGACGCCCGTACGACACGGGCGCTGCGGGCCTTCGCCGATGCCCATTACGCCTCGTCACTCAATCCGAAGCAGGCACCCGAACTGGCCGCCGCCATCGCGGAGTTCGGCAAGGACGGGGATGCCCGTCGGCTGGACGGGGTGCTGCGGAACCTGCAGGACGCGCCGGCGGTGCTGCGTGACCGGCTCGCCGACCGGGGTTTCGTCAAGGACAGCGGACCCTGGCTGGACGCGACCCAGGCCTGGGGCGTCGCGGCGCGTACCGCCCTTCAGCTGATCGAGGCGACCAAGGCGGGCGACGGCGCGAAGGCCTGGCAACTGCGGCAGCAAATCCCGGAGTTGGTGAAGAACGCCACGTCGTTCGTGTATGTCGACATGTCGGGGAAGAGGGTTCCGGTACTGGTGGCGGACGGGGTGCTGGACACGTTCGTCGAGGATGCGGTGGCCGCGCATGACGAGACGCTGGGCGTCGTCGGCCGTCCGAAGGGGACGACGGATCTGTCGGTCTACCAGGACAACGCGGTCTCCCGGATGGCCGATGGTGATGACGCCACCTACTTCTGGAGCAGCGCCGGGCCCAAGCCCGGCTCCTTCGTGGAGCTGGATCTGCATGCGGAGCGTCCGCTGGGCACCGTCCGGCTGGCGATGGGCAAGAGCGGCAGCCCGGACGACTATCTGCGGCACGGCGTCCTGGAGTATTCGTCGGACCACAAGAACTGGCAGCAGTTGGCCGCGTTCGACGGGAAGGCCGAGGTCCACGCCGAGCCCCCGGCCGGCGCCAGGGCCCGGTACGTCCGGGCGCGGGCCACTCAGGCGCAGGACAACTGGCTGGTGGTAAGGGAGTTCGAGGTGGCCGGCGCCGATGCGGCGACGGTGACCGGCGGTCCGCCCGCGGCGGCGGGCAGCGCGCTGCGGTCGGCGGGGGACGGTGACCCGGCGACGGTCTATCACGCGGCGCGGGCGGCGCAGTCCGGTGAGACGCTGGAGTTCACCCCCGACGCGCCCCGCACGGCACGGTCCGTCATCGTCCTGCGGCCGCAGGGCGCACCCGCCGGGGCGGCGAGGGTCGAGGTCCGTACGGGCGGTGCCTGGCGCACGCTCGGCACGCTGTCCGGGGCCTATACGCGGCTCGCGGCGGGCGGCGGCGCGATCGGGGCCGTGCGCCTGGCCTGGCGGGACGGGGCAGCGGCGCCCGAGGTCAATGAGGTGATTCTGCGCTGAGGGGGGCCAAGGGGCTGAAGGGAACCGCCATTTCCTGACGGGCCCGCGTCATCGGGCCCTCGGTCTCCTCCGTGCGTCCTACTCTGAGGCTCTGGCCGCCGCCCTCGCCCCGGAGGAGACCACCCATGGCCCGACCTGCGCCCGATGCCCCTCGTCCGAACGCGGCCGCCGTGCTCGAGGACGCGGTGCGTGTACTCGCCCCGGACACCGATGCCAACCGGCTGGTCTCGCGGATCGAGGCGGGTGCGGCGCCGCGCTCCGTGTTCGCCACCTTCGCCCTCGAACAGCACCACGTGATCAGCGCCGACCGGCTCAGCTTCCAGCATCTGGCGCGACGGGCGGACGGCGACCCGCCCGTGGCCGACTTCTTCGATCTGCTGGCCCGGGGCGAGGCGCTGGCCCTGAAGCAGCTGGCCGGGCTGGCGGACGCATGTGAGCTGAGCGAGCGGGAGATCGCGGAGTACCAGCCGCGCCCCGGCTGCCAGGCGTACCCCTCGTATGCGGCACGGCTCGCCCTCGGCGGCGAGCCGGCCGACGTGGCGATCGCACTGACCGCCAACTTCGCGGCGTGGGGCGGCTATTGCGCGGTCATCGAGGCCGCGATGCGTGACCACTACGCCTTCCCCGAGGAGGCTTGTGGGTTCTTCGGCTTCTTCGCCGAGCCGGCCCCGGCCGTCGACGAGAGGGCACGCGCGGCGGTGCAGCACGGCCTCGACACCGGCCAGGCGGAGCCGTCCACGGCGCACCGCTACGGCCGCCTTCTCCAGGCGTATGAACTCATGTTCTGGAACTCCGTCGCCGAGTGATCCGGGCTTGCGGCCGGAAGCATCTCCGACATCCAAGTGCCGCACTCCTCCCACGGGGCGGCGGGGTCCGCGAAGACAGCCTCGGCCGCGGCCATCAGCCCGGAAGCGGAGTCGGCGGCGAGCCGGCGCAGAAATGCCCGGTGCTCGGGCAGATAGCAGCTGATGGCCGGCTCGTCGGCCAGCACCAGTGCCTGCGTCCCGCTCTCGTCCACGGTGATCGCGCCGGCCAGACCGTCCACCTCACAGGCCCGGTCGTAGTCGTCCGGAGCCGTCCCGTCTCCCGCGATGCCCCCGGAGGGCGTGCTCCCATGCCATGCCGCAAGCGCGGACACGGGAATGACGAGCAAAGGACCACCCATCGACTCCACCCGGACAGGGGAGGCAGGAGAGGCGTCGACTGCGGTGGACGAAGAGGGACTCATACCGTCAGTGTGCCGCCCTCCATCGACCCGGACATGGTCCGGGTGGACGAGCGGTGGGAGTCCAGGGAGCAGCATGACGCCGCGCTGCTACTGCCGGAGGCGGAGGCGGAGGCCGCGATTGCGGAGGCGCTTCCGTTGCTGACGGGCGGGTTCACCGGCCAGGAGCGCACCGTCGTGGGCGGGGTGGGGGTTTGAGGGGTCGTCGGCCGGTGGCCCTGGCCATGCCATCCGTCAGTGCCACCGGCCGGCTTCCGCTGTCAGCCGTTCAGCTCGTCGTGGCGGGCGCCGAGCCGGCGCGCGCCCTCCTCGGTGAGTGAGCCGTGCAGACGCAGCCGGGCTATGCCGCCGTCCGGAAAGATGTCGATCCGGACATGGGTGGCGAGTGGTGCGCCGGCCAGTAGGAAGCGGTGGACGGTGTCGGGCTGCAGGCGGGTGCGGGGCAGCAGTTCGACCCAGTCACCGTGCTCTCCGTCGCGTCCGAGCAGTGCTGCCCAGCCTGCGGAGTTCCCCTTGAGGTAGCCGGTGTCGATCTCCACGGCGCGGATCACGGACTGCTCGGTGAGGCGGTAGCGGACCCAGTCGTGGCCGGTGCCGCGGCGGCGCCGGGTCTCCCAGCCGTCGTCCATCTTGCGTGCGCGGCCGGGCTGGATGGTGTGGGTGGGCGAGGAGTAGAAGCGGTCCGAGGCGTCCTCGACCCGGCCGCCGTTCTCCAGCGCGACGACGTCGAAGGTGCCCAGCGCGGCCAGCCAGCCGGGCGCGGGGACGACCTCACCGTGGACGCGGAGGCGGGCCACGCCGCCGTCGGGGTGCTGATTGAGGCGCAGATGGGTGAAGCGGCGGGCAGTGTCGACGGCGAAGCCGTTGGCGGCGTGCCCGCCGATGGCGGTGCGCGGGACGAGGGTCGTCCAGGGCACATCGGCGGCGAGGAGTTCGGCCGGCGACGGGGAGCCCTCGACGCAGGTCCCCTCGACGCCGACGGACTGCGGGTAGTTGCCGCGGAAGTGGGCGGTGTCGACGATGATGCCGTGGATCACGCCGGGCGCGCCGAGCCGGATCAGCGCCCAGTCGTGGTCCTCGTCCGCCGGGAACGGGTGCGCTGCGTCGCTGCCGCGCCGCCGGCGGGTCTCCCAGCCGTCCATGATCTTGCCTTTGTGGCCGAAGGCCTCGGGGTCGAAGTGGGCGGGCTCGGGCCTGAGGAGGTTCTCCCGCTCGGCGAAGAACTCATCGTTGGCAGCGAGCACACCGGCGCCCAGTCGCCGGTCGGCGAGGTCGGGGAGGTGGGCGAAGGGGAAACCGGCGGGGCCGGGGGTGCGATAGTCGGCGTAGGGGTCGCCGCCGGCGTACGGGCCTGCGTCGCCGGTGTAGCGGGGAAGGCCGGTGGCGGTCATGCGCGGTGCGGCCGTTCGAGCAGCTCGCCGGTGGGTTCGGCGAGGGTGGCGCCGTCGTTGATCTGCCGGCCGCGCAGCCAGGTGGACCGTACGACGCCGTGCAGGGTCTTGCCGGCGTATGCGGTGATCTTGTTGCGGTGCTGGAGGGCCTTCGGGTCGACGGTGAAGGTCTCCTCGGGGGCGAGGACCGCGAAGTCCGCGTCCCGGCCGGGCTCGATGGCGCCCTTGTGGCCGAGGCCGGCCAGCGCCGCCGGTGCGGTCGCCATCCAGCGCACGACGTCATCGAGGGTGTGACCGCGCTCGCGCGCCTCGGTCCAGATCGCGGGCAGGCCGAGCTGGAGGGAGGAGATGCCGCCCCAGGCCGCGCCGAAGTCGGCGGTCTTGAGGTCGGCGGTGGAGGGCGAGTGGTCGGAGACGATGCAGTCGATGGTGCCGTCGGCCAGTCCCTCCCACAGCGCGTCCTGGTTGGCGGCCTCACGGATCGGCGGGCAGCACTTGAACTCCGTTGCGCCGTCCGGGATTTCCTCGGCGGTCAGGGTCAGGAAGTGCGGGCAGGACTCGACGGTGATCTTGACGCCCTCGCGCTTGGCGGCGGCGATCAGCGGGAGCGCGTCGCTGGAGGACAGATGCAGGACGTGTACCCGCGCGTCGAGCCGCTGGGCGAGCACGATCAGCCCGGCGATGGCGTCGTTCTCGGAGATGCGCGGGCGGGAGGCGAGGAAGTCGGCGTACTTGGGGCCGTGCGGCTCGGGTGCGGCGCCCAGATGGCCCGGGTCCTCGGCGTGCACGATCAGCAGGCCGTCGAATCCGGCGATCTCCCCCAGGGCGGCGGCCAGTTGCTCCTGGCCGAGCTCGGGGAACTCGTCCACACCAGAGGGCGAGAGAAAGCATTTGAAGCCGAAGACGCCCGCGTCGTGCAGCGGACGCAGATCCTTGACGTTGCCGGGGATGGCGCCGCCCCAGAAGCCGACGTCGATATGGGCCTTGCTGCGGGCCACCTCGCGCTTGGTGTCGAGGTGGGCGGTGGTCGTGGTGGGCGGGAGGCTGTTGAGCGGCATGTCCACGAGGGTGGTGATACCGCCGGCCGCGGCCGCGCGGGTGGCGGTCCAGAAGCCCTCCCACTCGGTGCGGCCGGGGTCGTTGACGTGGACGTGGGTGTCGACGAGGCCGGGCAGCAGGACGTCGTCACCGAAGTCCCTGACCCGCGCCCCGGCCGGAGCCTCGGCGTCGTGCGACAGCACCGCGGCGATCTTGCCGTCCTTGACGACGACGGACGCGGCGCGCGTCCCCTGCGGGGTGACGACGCGTGTGGAGCGCAGCACCAGCTCTGTTTCGGACACCCGGTCCCCTCCTCGTATCTGTCTTCATCGTGGCGTGACGGCGTGCGGGGTGCACGGCCGCCGAGGGAGGCCGTGGCGTCCGGGGCACGGAAGGCACGCAGGAACGACTGCGTAATTCAACAGTCTGTTGAATGAGTCTTCACGCCGGACCGCGACCCGTCAAGACCCCTGGGCGGGCACCGGCGGAGCGAGCGGCCCGGTCCCCTGCGACGTCGCCGGCTCCTCCGCCACAGCCGCACTGACCTGCGACGGGATAATCTCTTCCGGGACCGGGACGGTGCCCGCGGCGGCTCGCTCGCGGCGGGAGAGCAGGGCGTAGAACGCACCGGCGAGCCCCATGCCGAAGATCCAGGAGAACGGCGCGACCACGTCGAAGGCCGGGACCAGGGCGAGCGAGGCGCAGACCGCGGCGGCCGGCAGGAAGGCGGCCACGGCCTTCGGGTTGTAGCCCCTGCGGTAGAAGTACGCGCCCTGGGCATCGGCCGAGAACAGCGCATCGACGTCGATCCGGCCGCGGCGCACCAGGTAGTAGTCGACGAGCAGAATCGCCACCAGGGGACCGAGGAAGGCGCCGAGCGCCCCCAGGAAGTACTGGATCACCAGCGCGGAGGAGTACAGCTTCCAGGGCATGACGACGATCGCCAGCACCGCGGTGATCATGCCGCCGCGTTTGAAGTTCAGATGCTTCGGCGCGAGGTTGGCGAAGTCGTAGGCGGGCGAGACGAAGTTGGCGACGACATTGATGCCGATGGTGGCGACGATGAAGGCCAGCGCACCGATGACGGTGACCACCGGATTGTCGATCTTCTGGATCACCTTCACCGGGTCGTAGATCGCCTCACCGAAGACCGAGATCGTGCCCGCGGTGACGAGGACGGCGACCACGGCGAAGGCGGTGAAGTTCACCGGCAGCCCGATCAGATTGCCGCGCCGGTAGGAGCGGTGGTCGGGCGTGAAGCGGGCGAAGTCGGCGTAGTTGAGGACCAGCGTCAGGAAGGTGGCGACGGTCAGGCTGACCGCGATCAGGCTCTGCTCGACCTGCGCGGAGCCGCTGAGGCCGGTGAGGCTGCGGGTCAGCGAGATGTCGCCGCCGGCCTTGACGACCAGATACACCGCGAGCGCGAGGACGACGAGCCAGACCACCGGACCGGTCGCGAAGTCCTGGACCTTGCGGATGAACTCCATCCCGCGGGTCAGCAGGACGGCCTGCAGCCCCCACATCACCAGGAACGCCATCCAGCCCAGGGTGGACAGGCCCAGCACCGAGTTGTGGTCATAGGCGTCCAGGCCCGGCGCGAGCTGCAGCGTCAGCAGGACCACGGCGGTCGAGGCCAGCCAGGTCTGGATGCCGTACCAGGCCACGGCCATCATCGCGCGCAGCAGGGCGGGGATATTGGCCCCGTAGACGCCCCAGCTGGCGCGGGCGAGCACCGGGTAGGGGACGCCGGTCCGGTGCCCGGCGTGCCCCATGCGGTTCATCAGCCAGTAGACGATCGTGATGCCGGCCAGCAGCGCCACGAACACCTCCCAGGCGGGCAGACCGAGCACGAACAGGCTGGAGGCGAAGGCGTAGTTGCTGATCGCGTGGGTGTCGGACATCCACAGCGCGAAGATGCTGTACGTGCCCCATTTGCGCTCGGGGGCCGGTGCGAGGTCCTCGTTGAAGAGGCGCGGGTCCGGCTGCGGGGGCTTCGGGGGTGTTGTCACGTGTCCTCCCAGGCAGGTTGGGTGGAGCTTAGGGGCTTAGTTGTCAGATGCCTGATGTCTGTGCGGAAAATTCTGTGTAACGCGGTGAGTCGTGAGCGCGCCCCGGGGACGGCCGCAGATGGGCGCTCAGCGGCCAGGAGCCGATGACCTTGGGGCGGGGCGGGGCGAAGCTGCGTCCCGTACTGGTGGTCAGCCCGAGGCCGACGACCGCCTCCGCGAACTTCACCGCAGCGGCGACGCCGTCCACCACGGGCACCCCGAGTGCAGCGGCGACCTTCTCCTGGAGCCCGGCCATCCCGCCGCAGCCCAGGCAGATCGCCTCGGCGCCGGCCCGGACGACCTCGCGGGCGGTCTCGATGATCACCTCGACGGTGCGGTCCACGTCCTGCTCCAGCTCCAGGACGCCGAGCCCGGTGCCGCGGACCGCGGCGCAGCGCTGGAGCAGCCCGGCGGTCAGCAGCCGGTCCTCGATCTGCGGTACGGAGCGGTCGAGAGTGGTGACGATGCCGTAAGCGTGACCGAGCATCATCGCCATCTGGGCGGCGCTCTCGGTGATGTCCAGGACGGGTACGTCCAGCAGCTCCTGGGCGCCCTCCCGGCCCGGCTCACCGAATCCGGCCATGACCAGCGCATCGAAGGGCATATCGAGGGTGGCGAGCCGGTCCAGGACGGCCGCGGCGCTGAGATAGCCCTCGAAGTGACCCTCGATCGACTCCGGCCCCCACAGGGGCTCGGTGGCGATGATCTCGGTGCCCGGGGCGGCGGCCGCGGTGGCGGTGGCGCGGATCGAGGCGGTCATGGAAGCCGTGGTGTTCGGATTCATGACGAGAATGCGCATGACGCTCCAACGATTTGGAGGATTCCATAGAATGGACAGTATGTTTCGCGCAGCAGAACGTAGCTATGGCCACTGGCACCGTCAAGGGATCGCGGCTAGGAGGCTGCCGGACATCTCACACCGTGGGACAAAGCGGGCCTGACCGGCGGGAACGAGTGTGCGAGAGACCGTGTGTCAACGTAAGGGGACCGGTAGGCTGCTCCGGTCGGGCCCGGCGCCCGCAAGCCCCGGCCGAGACCGATCCGCCCCGCCCCGAAAGGAACGCGACGTGCCGCCGTCCAGCGCCAGCACCTCCGCCGCCGATGCCAAGCCCGCCGGCACCAGCGGCGGCGTCCAGTCCCTTGAGCGCGCCTTCGATCTGCTGGAGCGGATGGCCGACGCCGGTGGCGAGGTCGGCCTGAGCGAACTCTCCGGAACCAGCGGGCTGCCGCTGCCCACCATCCACCGCCTGATGCGCACCCTCGTCGCCTGCGGCTATGTCCGGCAGCAGCCCAACCGCCGCTATGCGCTCGGCCCCCGTCTGATCCGGCTCGGCGAGAGCTCCTCGCGGCTGCTGGGTACGTGGGCCCGGCCCTTCCTGGCCCGCCTGGTCGAGGAGACCGGCGAGACCGCCAACATGGCGCTGCTCGACGGCGACGAGATCGTCTATGTCGCCCAGGTGCCGTCGCGGCACGCGGTCCGGATGTTCACCGAGGTCGGCCGACGCGTGCTGCCGCACTCCACGGGCGTCGGCAAGGCCCTGCTGGCCCACCACGCCCCCGAAGAGGTCCGCGCGCTGCTCGGCCGTACGGGGATGCCCGCCGCAACCGAGAAGACGATCACCGACCCGGACCGCTTCCTGGAAGCACTCTCCGATGTCCGCCGCCTGGGTTACGCGGTCGACGACAACGAGCAGGAGATCGGCGTCCGCTGCCTCGCGGTACCGGTGCCCAACTCCCCCACCTCGGCGGCGATCTCCATCTCCGGCCCGACCGGGCGCGTGACCGAGGCCTCGACGGACAAGATCGTGCCGGTGCTGCAGGACGTCGCGGCGCAGCTGTCGGTGGCGCTGGCGAACCAGACGCCGGCGTAAGGCACAGCGGGACCTCGCCGGTCCTTCACGGGCCGGGAGGCGGCGTACGGCGCCCCTTCCGGGCACCGGGCGCACCCCTGGCCCGGCCGCGGCTCCGCGCTCGCGGTCAGCGGGTGCGCGGCAGGTCGCCGAAGCGGTCGATCCCCGCACGCACCTCCGCCAGCGCGGGCGACAGTGCACTCACCGACCCGACCGCCCCGGCGATCAACAGGAGCGAACGGCGCAGCCGGGGCACCTCCGGCAGCCCGTGGCTCACCATCGCGTCCAGCGCGGCCAGCTCGTCATCCGCGGCCGTCCGATCCGGTAATTCCCCTGGAAGTACGGCCAGTTGGCGGCGCAGCCGGGCCACGGCCCCGCGCAGCTCCTGGACCCGTGGGTCGCCCTCGACCCCGGTCACTCGTCTGTCTCTCTGCAGCTGTTCCACAACGACGGCGTCCTCCAAAGCCGTTGCCCGTTCCGCAATGCGGGACAGTTAACGCCACTCTGCGCTGATCGCGCCACACGGAGAGCGAAAAAACCGGATCAACGAACGGATCCGATTGCTGTGGCCAAAGCCTGACGCCCCCTTTGGTTCTTTCCGCCGCCCACCCCCCTCGGTCACGAATCCTGCTTGGGCTCCACCGCGTTGCGCCACACCCGGACGTCGACGGTCATATAGCTGCTGGGGTCCGACTTCGGTGCGTAGCCCTTGAAGGTGATCAGGGCGACATGGCCGTAGTCGGTGGTCAGGCACATTTGCGCGCCCTTGGTGAGCTGCTTGGTCAGGATGGTGTCGGTGAAGCGGGTCTCGCTGCGGCAGGTGGCGAGCGAGCCCTCCTGGCCGGGGTTGAGCAGCACCAGCTTGCCGGTCTCGGTGTCGACCTCGTCGTCCGAGTAGGTGCTGTCCTGGTACGAGAAGTCGACGTCCGAGTCGTTGTCGGAGTTGGTCGGGTGGACCGGCTCGTCGGACAGCGACAGGTGGTACTCGTCGGGCAGATTGATGCCCTTGTAGTCGACCGGGGACGGGTCCTGCACCGGGGCGGCCGGGGCATTCGTCCCGTCGTCACCGGGGCTCGCTGTCGGGTCTCCGGCGGGTGTCGGCGAAGCCTCGCCGCCCTTCGTCTTGTTGTCGTCGGCGGCCTGGTCGTTCTTCGTCCGGCCGTCGTCCTTCATGACGGCGTAGACGAGGCCACCGCCTGCGCCCGCGAAGGCCAGCAGACAGACCAGCGCGACGGCCGCCATCAGCCCCTTGCGCTTCTTCTTCGGCGGCCGCGGGACCGCTCCCGTGGCGGCCGGACCGGTGACCGTCGGGCCGGCGGAGCCCGCAGCGAAGCCCGTTGGCGCACCGGGTGCCGCGCCGGCCGGCCCGGCAGCGGTCGGCGCAGGGGCCGCCGGGCCGAACCCGGGCGGCGGCGTCTGCGGGTGGTCCAGCGCGGTCGGCACCGGCGCGACAGGTGCCGCGGGCCGGGCGGGCGGCTGCGCCGGCTGAACCGGCGGCTGGGCGGGCCGGGTCGGAACACCCGCGGTGGGTGCCTCCGGCGGGGGCGGCGGAGTCTGCGGGGGTGCGGGCGCTGCGGCACGCGTGGTGATGTCGGCGGCGACGGCGGTGGGCAGCCACTCCTCGGGGCGGCGCAGCTGGGTCTGGCCGGAGGCCGCACCGCACAGCTCGATCACTTCGGCGACGGACGGCCGGTCCGCCGGGTCCTTCGCCAGACACCGGGTCACCAACTCCCGCAGATCGTCCGGGAGCCCGGTCAGATCCGGCTCTTCGTGGACGATGCGGTAGAGCACCCCGTGCGAGGTGCCCTCCCCGAACGCCGGGGCGCCGATGGCCGCGTACGCCGCGACCTGGCCGAGCGCGAAGACATCGGTGGCGGAGCTGATGGTGCTGCCCGCGGCCTGCTCGGGCGCCATGAAGGTGGGGGTGCCGACGGTGACGCCGCTGCTGGTGAGGGAGGTGGCGTCGGCGGCGCGTGCGATACCGAAGTCGATGACGCGCGGGCCGTCGGCGGCCAGCAGCACATTGGACGGCTTCAGGTCGCGGTGCACGATGCCGGCGCCATGGATGACCTGCAGCGCCTCGGCGATTCCGGCCACGAGCAGCAGCACGGTGGAGACCGGGAGCCGTCCGTGCCCGGCGACCGCCGCGGCGAGCGAGGGGCCGGGGACGTAGGCGGTGGCGAGCCAGGGGGCGGCGCCTTCGGCGTCGCTGTCGATGACCGGCGCGGTGAACAGGCCCTGCACGCGCTGCGCGGACTGCACTTCCTGCTTGAAGCGGCGGCGGAACTCCGCGTCCTCGCTGAACTCGGGGCGGATCACCTTGATCGCGACGGGACGCCCGCCGGGGGTGTAGGAGAGATAGACCTTGCCCATGCCCCCGGAGCCGAGCTTCGCCGTGAGGCGGTAGCCCGCGATCGCCCGCGGATCGTCACCTTCGAGCGGCTGGAAGATTCCGGCCCCGCCCACGCTGTTCACCACTACGTCCCCCGACTCAGAAAAAAGGCGCCGCCGTTTCCGCACGGCAGGCGCACTGCCCACAACGGGGCAGAACCTTATCCGGCCACGCCGCGCACCGTGACATCGCAGGTGAGCGAACGTCACGCATGTCCGAAGAGCCGGTTTCGCGACGGCATTTGGCGTCCACGGGGACCCGGAAAAAGCCGTGCCGTGCGCTACCCCTTATTGGCCTGATGAGGCGTCAGCACATCTGTTCACCATGCCACCCTTTGGTGTGGGCGCGCACGATCCGAAGCGTATGCCGCAGCGCGATGGAGCATTCTCCCTTTCAAGGAAATATCCGGCATATCACTGGATCGGAGAATGTCATGGAGTCCCACTCCGGCCCCGACACCGGCTCGAACCACCGCCGCGAAAGCGTCGTGCAACTCATCTGCCGCGCGTACGGCCTTTCCGATGCATCGGAGATCACGATGGAGCACATACACCGCTATGTCGTTGAGCGCCGGCGCGTGGAAGAACGCCTGCCTCACCTGCGCGAGCGGCTCCGGCCGGGCATTCCCCGGCCACGAGCCTCCGGTGACGCCGCCTGACCGGCGGGCCGCCCCCGGCGGGCCACGAGGCCGGACGCCATGAGGTAAGCAGTCCCCATGGCACCGACGACGCCCAGACAGCCGAGAGAACCGCAAGAACAGCCGCAACGCGCCCGGCCCGACACCCGTAGGGGGACGCGGAACGCCGGGCGGCCCGAGGGGCGGGTGGCCGGTCTGCTGCTCGCCGCGGGCGGCGGGCGACGTCTGGGGGGACGACCGAAGGCGCTGCTCGACCACCGGGGACGGCCACTGGTCGAGCACGCCGCACGGGCACTACGGGACGGCGGCTGCCACCCCGTACACATCGTGCTGGGGGCGGCCGCCGGTTCCGTACGGGAACGGGCCGATCTCTCGGCGTACGGCATCTCAGAAAACCCGGACTGGGCCCAGGGTATGGGCTCCTCGCTCCGGGTGGGCCTCGCCGCGCTGGCCGGTTCGAGGGCGGATGCGGTCGTGGTGTCACTGGTGGACCAGCCGGGCATCGGCGCCGCGGCGGTGGCACGGGTGGTGGCGGCGTACGAGGGCGGCACCTCGCTCGCCTCCGCCGCGTACGACGGCCGCCGCGGCCATCCGGTCCTCTTCGGCGCCGACCGCTGGCCGGACATCGCCGCCACCGCGGAGGGTGACCGTGGTGCGCGCGCCTATCTCCGGCAGCATGCGGACGCCCTCACCCTCGTCGAGTGCTCCGACATCGCCGAGCCGTACGACATCGACACGCCGGAGGATCTCCACCGCCTGGAGTGACCCCGCCCGGAGCGGATACCCGCCCGCCCGGTCAACTGCCGTGCGCGGCACCGGAGTACGGGCAGGGAGGGCGGTAATGGAGAGTGAGCGGCATGGCACCGAGAGCCATTCGATCATCGCTTCTGTCGACTCTGAGAATCTCGACATCAACAAACCATTGAAGTTCCGCGATAAGGAAACTAGTCTCCACTGGTCAGAAGCGCCCTGAACCCAGTCGGCGCCCGCGACCGTATCCCGGAGCCCGCGGCACCCCGTGCCGCCCGGTGTCCCGGAGGCCGCCAGGCACCGCCGCTGAATGGAGTGACACCTCATGTCCGCACCAGCGCCGTCCCCGCTGGCCATCGCCGAAGTCGACCCCGCTCACACCCCCGAACGGCAGAGCGAGGTCCTCACCGACGCCGCCCTCGCCTTCGTTGCCGAGCTGCACCGCCGGTTCACCCCGCGCCGCGACGAGCTGCTCGCCCGCCGCGTCGAGCGCCGCGCCGAGATCGCCCGGACCAGCACGCTGGACTTCCTCCCCGAGACCGCGGAGATCCGCGCGGACGACAGTTGGAAGGTGGCCGAGGCGCCCGCCGCGCTCAACGACCGCCGGGTGGAGATCACCGGCCCCACCGACCGCAAGATGACCATCAACGCGCTCAACTCGGGTGCCAAGGTCTGGCTCGCCGACTTCGAGGACGCCTCCGCCCCGACCTGGGAGAACGTCGTCTCCGGTCAGCTCAACCTGATCGACGCCTATGAGCGCCGCATCGACTTCACCGACGCCGCCTCCGGCAAGTCGTACGCCCTCAAGCCCGCCGACGAGCTCGCCACCGTCGTGATGCGCCCGCGCGGCTGGCACTTGGACGAGCGCCACCTCCAGTTCGAGGGCCGGCCGGTCCCCGGCGCGCTGGTGGACTTCGGCCTCTACTTCTTCCACAACGCCCAGCGCCTGCTGGACCTCGGCAAGGGCCCGTACTTCTACCTGCCGAAGACCGAGTCGCACCTGGAGGCCCGCCTCTGGAACGAGATCTTCGTCTTCGCCCAGGACTATGTCGGCATCCCCCAGGGCACCGTGCGCGCCACCGTCCTCATCGAGACCATCACGGCCGCATACGAGATGGAGGAGATCCTCTACGAGCTGCGCGACCATGCCTCGGGGCTGAACGCCGGCCGCTGGGACTACCTCTTCTCCATCGTCAAGAACTTCCGTGACGGCGGCGCCAAGTTCGTCCTCCCGGACCGCAACGCGGTCACGATGACGGCCCCGTTCATGCGCGCCTACACCGAACTCCTCGTCCGCACCTGCCACAAGCGCGGTGCGCACGCGATCGGCGGTATGGCGGCCTTCATCCCCAACCGCCGCGACCCCGAGGCCAACGAGAAGGCGCTCGCCAAGGTCAAGAACGACAAGGACCGTGAGGCCGGCGACGGCTTCGACGGCTCCTGGGTCGCCCACCCCGACCTGGTCCCGGTCGCCCGCGCCTCCTTCGACGCGGTCCTCGGCGACAAGCCGCACCAGAAGGACCGGCTCCGCGAGGATGTCGACGTCCGGGCCGCGGATCTGATCGCGATCGACACCCTGGACGCCAAGCCCACCTACCAGGGCCTGATCGACGCGGTCCAGGTCGGCACCCGCTACATCGAGGCCTGGCTGCGCGGTCTGGGCGCCGTCGCCATCTTCGGCCTCATGGAGGACGCCGCCACCGCCGAGATCTCCCGCTCCCAGATCTGGCAGTGGGTCGACGCCGGGGTCGTCTTCGAGAACGGGGAGAAGGCCACCGCGGAGCTGGTGCGCGGGGTCGCCGCGGAGCAACTGGCCGCCATCCGGGCCGAGGTCGGCGAGGACGCCTTCACCTCCGGCAGGTGGCAGCAGGCCCATGACCTGCTGCTCCAGGTCGCACTGGACGAGGACTACGCGGAGTTCCTGACGCTGCCCGCGTACGAGCTGCTGGGCTGAAGCCTTCGCCCGTGGTGCCCGAGGGGCCGGTACGTACCGCCGCACTGCGGTACGTACCGGCCCTTCGCCGTACCGCCCGCGGTCAGGTGGCGACCGCGCCCAGCGCCACGAAGCCGCAGATGAGGACGGCCAGGAGGGCCAGCAGCGGCCAGACGAAGCGGAGGTAGGTGTCGTAGCCGACCTTGGCGAGGGAGATGCCTCCCATGATGACGGCGGTGGTGGGGACCCAGAGGTTCATCCAGCCGCTGGCGGCCTGCCAGGCCGTCACCACGACCGCGCGCGAGACGCCGGCGAAGTCGGCGAGCGGGGCGAGGATCGGCATCGCGAGGGTGGCGTGGCCGGAGGTGGAGGGGATCAGGAAGGCCAGGGGCAGGTTGACGACGAAGACCATGACGCCGAAGAGGGCGGCGGGGGTGCCGGCGACCGCGCCCTCGATCGAGTGCAGGACGGTGTCGGTCACCTTCGCGTTGTTCATGATGACGGTGACTCCCCGGGCCAGCACGATGACCAGAGCCGGTGAGATGAAGTCGGCGGCGCCCTGGACGAAGGTGGCGCTGAGCCGGGGCTCGCCCATCCGGGCGAGCAGCCCGACCAGGACCGCGGCGACCAGGAACAGGGCCGCCAACTGGGGGAAGGACCAGCCGAGTTCGAAGGAGTAGGGGGTCGCCTCGGCGTTGCCGGTGAGGGCGCCGGCCCAGGGGATCACCGAGAAGATCATGAAGGCGAAGACCAGGGCGACGGTCACCAGGACCGTTTTGTGCAGGGCGGTCAGCGGCGGGGGTTCCACCGCGTCCGCCGCCGTCTGGGCATGTTCACGGTCGCCGGGGAGATAGCCGCAGAGGGAGCGGCCGGGGGCGGCGCGTACGCGGCGGGCGTAGCGGATGACATAGCCGATGGTGACGGCGGTGAGGACCAGCCACATGACGAACCGGAGGGCGATGCCGTCGCCCAGGGAGATGTCGGCGGCGGAGGAGGCGACGCCGGTGGCGAAGGGGTTGACGGTGGAGCAGAGGACGCCGATACCGGCGCCGAGGATGATGGTGCCGGTGGCCACGAGGCGGTCGAAGCCGAGGGCCAGCATCAGCGGGATGACCAGGCCGTAGAAGCCGAGGGTCTCCTCCGCGAAGCCTTCGACGGTGCCCAGGAGCGAGAAGAGCGCCATGATGCCCGTGATGAGGAGGGCGCCTCGGTTGCGGAGGCGGTGGGCCAGGCGGCCGATGCCGCGGTCGAGGGCGCCGGTGGCGAAGACGACGGTGATGAAGGCGCCGATGGCGAGGACGAAGAGGAACACCCCTGCGCTGCCGTAGAGTTCACCGCTCAGATCCGGGCCGACCTGCCCCGTTTTGGCGTCCCTGATGCCGTAGAGGCCGTTGACCGGGGAGAGGAAGAGGTCGCTCAGGCGGTCGAGGAAGCTCTGGCCGGAGGGGCTGCGGTGGTAGGTGCCCTGGACCGGGCTGCCGGCGGCGGTGCGGTCATAGGTGCCGGAGGGGATGAAGAAGGCCACGGTCCAGACCGCGAGGGTGACCACGACCAGCACGGTGAGGGCGCTGGGGAAGGTGAAGCGGCGGTTCCTGCCGGGCGGGCCGTCGGTGGCGGGGGGTGCCGGATCCTGCGGGGGCGGCGCCGGATCGGCGGGCTGCGGGTCCGTCACGGGGCGTCCCCGGCGCGGTAGGTCGCGGCGTACTCGGCCAGGAAGGCCGCCTCGGCGAGCAGCGCGCCGCGGAGTTCGGACAGCAGCACCCGTTCGTTGGGGCCGTGCAGACCGCAGAGGTTGTCCTCGGCGCCGAAGAGCAGGATCTCCGCGTCCGGTACGGCCTTCGCCAGGCCGTTGACCAGGGGGATGGAGCCGCCGGTCGCGGCGTGCACGGGTTCGGTCCCCCAGGCGCGGCGCAGTGCGGTGCGGGCGGCGCGGTAGGCGGGTCCGTCGGTGGCGGCTTCGTAGCCGGGGCCGACTTCGCCGGGTGTGACGGTGAGCGGGATACCGAAGGGCCGCAGCCGCTGCAGATGGCGGACGAGGGCGGTCTGCGCCTCCTGGGGGTCCTGCCGGGGGTGGACCCGGAGGTTGAGCTTGGCGCGGGCGAAGGGGACGACGGCGGAGGCGGCGCGGTCGACGGGCGGTGCGTCCAGGCCGATGACGGTGATGGCGGGGCCGCTCCACAGCCGTTCGCCGAGGTCGCCGGAGCCGAGCAGCGGGGTGCCGTGGGGGATGCCGGCCAGCTCGCGGAAATCGTCGTCGGTGAGGTCGGTGCCGTGCCACGGTTCGCGGCGCAGGTCCGCCACGGCGACATCGCCGTGCAGGTCGTGCAGGGTCGCCAGGGCCTTGAGGAGGACGAGCAGTGCGTCGGGGGCGGCACCGCCGTACTCCCCGCTGTGCACGGCGGCGTTGAGGGTGCGTACCTCGACGAAGACCTCGGCGGCGCCGCGCAGGGCGGTGGTGAGGGTGGGGGTGCCGGGGCGGATGTTGCCGGTGTCAGCGATGATCATCGCGTCGCAGGCGAACAGGTCGGGCTCGGTGGGCGGGTAGCCCTCGAAGGCGCTGCCGTACTCCTCCTGCCCCTCGAAGACGATCTTGATACCGACCGGCGGGCGGCCCCCGTAGGCCCGCAGTGTGGCGATGTGGACCATCAGGTTGGCCTTGTCGTCGGCGATGCCGCGGGCGCGGATCCCGCCGTCGACGTCGGTGGGCTCGAAGGGCGGGGAGTCCCAGAGCCGCTCGTCGCCGGGGGGCTGGACGTCGTAGTGGCCGTAGAGGAGGACGGTGGGGGCATCGGGGGTGGGCGGCGGGAGGCTGGCGGTGATGACGGGGGCGGTGTCGGGGAGGTTGAGCTCGCCGATGTCGGCCACGCCGGCGTCCCGGAGCAGGGCGACGAGCAGATCGCGGGTCTGAAGGACCGGTTCGGGCGAGAAGCCGGGGAACGCGATCGAGGGGATGGCTGCGAGCCGCTTGAGGTCGGCGCACACCCCGTCCATCAGCACGTTGACGGTGGTCTCCAGAGCGGCGGGAGCCGCGCCGGCGCGGTGGGCGTGCGGGTCGTTGGCTTCCTCGTTCACCGCGGGACCCCTCTCCGTGGCGCCGTCGGTGCGCGCACATTGACTCACTTTCAGGGCTAATGCAGCATATCGGGCATAACGTCACGAAGAGTGGCAGGGCGCCGACGCTCAGCCCGGCGGGCCGCCCACCGCGAGCGCGGCCCGCATCGCGGCGTTCCGCAGCCCGGTCAGCCGCCGGGCATGCGCCATACGGTTCATCAGCCGCGCCGCACGCACCAGCCGCTGGGTCGCCGGACGCCGGGCCCGGTCGTACTCCCACAGCGCGGCCGGCACATCCGGCGTGGCCGCCAGGGCGCGCGCCAACTCCACGCCGTCGACGAGCGCTTCGCAGGCACCACGGCCGAGATCGGGGGTCATGGCGTGGGCGGCATCGCCGATGAGGACCGTACGTCCCTTGACGTAGGCGGGCAGCGGCGGATCGAGGTAGTAGAGGTCCAGGCGCAGCACCTCGGCCTCCGTCAGCCGGTCGAGGACGGCGCGCACTCCGGCGTGCCAGTGGCCGAACCACCCGCGCAGCGCGGCGGCTTCACGGCCGGGGTCGCGCTGCCCCTCCGGCAGGACGGCGCAGGCGAACCAGTTGGTGCGGTCGCCCGAGGTGGGAGTCACGCCGAAGCGGAGGCCCTCACCCCAGGTCTCGGTGACGCTCCCGGTCGCCCCGTCGACCGTGCCGCGCCAGGAGGACGCACCGACGTACCGGGCGCGGTAGCGGGGGCCGAACAGCGCGGTACGGGCCGCGCTGTGGAGCCCGTCGGCCGCGATCACCACGTCGTACGAGCCGTCCAGCGTGCGGATGTCCCCGATGCACGCGCCGAAGGTGACCGCCCCCTCGCCTGCCGCCCCATACAGGAGGGCGAGCAGATCGGGGCGGGAGACGAGGCGGACGACATCGCCCGTACGCCGCTCCAGCGCCGCGACGTCGAGGGTGGCGATCCGGCCGCCGTCGGGCCGCAGGAAGGCGCCCGCGGTCTGCGGGCGGCTCAGGGAGCGCGCCCGGGCGCCGACACCGAGGGTGTCCAGGGCGCCCAGCGCGGCCGGCCACAGTCCGATTCCGGTACCGGCCGTGGGGAGGCGGCCGGCGCGCTCGAAGACATCGACCGACCAGCCGCTGCTACGCAGGGACAAGGCGGTGGCGAGCCCGCCGATACCGCCGCCCACGACGGCCGCCGTGCGTGGTTTCCGGGGCATGGCCGCACGGTACTATGTTTATAGTGGATCGGCACTACAAGCATAGTAAGAATCGACTCGGCACGAAGGGCGCTCAGGTGGCACGCCGGCGGGAGCAGGTACTGGACGCGGGGATCCAGGTACTGGGCAGTGAGGGAGCGCGGCGGCTGACCTACCAGGCCGTGGACACCGCGGCGGGGGTCCCGTCGGGCACCACCTCCAACTACTTCCGCAACCGGACGGCCCTGATCGACGGCATCGTCGACCACCTTCAGGCCTTGGAGCGCCGCGACTGGGAGGCCTTCGCCGCGGCGGCGGCCCCGGCCGATGTCGGTGAACTCGCCGATGCCGTCACCGAGTTCCTGCGGTACGCGACCGGCCCCGAGCGGGCCAGGACCGCCGCCCGCTTCGCGCTCTACCTGGAATCCTCGGCCCGGCCCGAGCTCCGCCCGACGCTCACCCGCGGCCGCGAGACCGTCGTCGGCTGGGGAGCGGAGTGGCTGCAGCGTTTCGGCTCGACGGCGCCGCGGCGGCACTGCGAGATCCTCTTCGACTACATGGACGGCGTCGCCTTCCATCAACTCGCCTTCCCCGCAACGGACTTCGATCCGGGTCCGGGCATCCGCGAGCTGCTGGGCGGGCTGCTGGACTGAGCCCCGCAGGCCGGAGCCGTGCCGGGACGCATCCGGGCGCCCGGCGCGCCCAACAACGGGCAGGGGCGCGGCCGTTCGGGGCGGCCTGACGGGTATACGGCACCCCTCAAGTCTGGTAGGAAAGCTTCCTAACGATTGGCGAACCCCCCACGGCTCTCTCCGACTGGAGGACTCCATGCGCACCCGATCGATAGGCAGCGCCCTGCCCAGGACCACCACCCGCGTCGCCCTAGGGCTCGCCCTGCTCGCCGTCCCGGCCACCGCCGTCGCCACCACGGCGGGCCCGGCCGCCCCGCACCGTCCGGCCACGGCTCAGCACGCTCCCCACACGGCACGGGCAGCGACGGGCCTCGACGACCCGGCGAAGAAGGAGATCGCCATGCAGCTGGTCTCCAGCGCGGAGAACTCCTCACTGGACTGGAAGGCCCAGTACCAGTACATCGAGGACATCGGCGACGGCCGCGGCTACACCGGCGGCATCATCGGCTTCTGCTCCGGCACGCACGACATGCTCGAACTCGTCGAGCTGTACACCCAGCGCAAGCCCGGCAACGCCCTGGCCAAGTACCTCCCCGCACTGCGCGACGTGGACGGCAGCGACTCACACGACGGCCTGGACCCCGGCTACACCAAGGACTGGAAGAAGGCCGCCCAGGACCCCGCGTTCCAGCAGGCCCAGAACGACGAGCGGGACCGGGTGTACTTCAACCCCGCGGTCAAGCAGGGCAAGGCGGACGGGATCGGGGTGCTGGGCCAGTTCACGTACTACGACGCGATCGTGATGCACGGTGACGGCGACGACGCGACCAGCTTCTCCGGCATCCGCAAGCGCGCGCTGGCCAAGGCGAAGCCGCCGGCCCAGGGCGGCGACGAGAAGACCTACCTCAACGCCTTCCTCGACGCCCGGGTGTGGGCGATGAAGCAGGAGGAGGCACACAGCGACACCAGCCGGGTCGACTCCGCCCAGCGGGTGTTCCTGCAGAAGGGCAACCTCGATCTGCACACACCGCTGGACTGGAAGGTCTACGGGGACAGCTACCACATCGGCTGAGCTGACCCCGCCCGCCGCCCGCGTACGGCCGGCGCGGAAAGCCCAACGGCCCGTAGGGGAGCCGTAGTTGCCGCTCCCTACGGGCCGTTGCCCTGCCCCGGCGTCAGTGGGCGGTCGCCGCTGCGGGCTCGCCGGCATCGTCCGCGGTGCCGGGCGCGGGGATCCCCGGATCGACCGGGGCGGGGGCGGCCGGCTCCCCCTCCGCGTCCCCGTCCGCCGTCTTCCTGCCGAAGTGGTTGAAGGCGAGGTTGAGGACGATGGCGACCAGACAGCCGGTGCTGATACCGGAGTCCAGGACGACCAGCATGTCCTTGGGGAGACTGTGGTAGAAGTCCGGCGCGGCGATCGGGATCAGACCGATGCCGACGGCCGCCGCGACGATCAGGGCGTTGTCGCCCTTCTCCATCGCGGCGGAGGCCAGCGTCTGGATGCCGCTGGCGGCCACCGACCCGAAGAGCACGATGCCGGCGCCGCCGAGGACCGGCAGCGGGACCAGCGAGATGACCGAGGCGGCCATCGGGCACAGGCCCAGCACGATCAGGATCAGACCGCTGGTGGCCACGACGAAGCGACTGCGCACCTTGGTCATCGCGACCAGGCCGATGTTCTGCGCGAAGGCACTGTTGGCGAAGCCGTTGAACAGCGGGCTGAGGGCACTGCCGAGGGTGTCGGCGCGCAGTCCGCCCTCGATGGTGCGCTCGTCCGCCGGGCGGTCGACGATCCTGCCGAGGGCAAGCATGTCGGCCGTCGACTCGGTCATACAGACCAGCATCACGATGCACATGCTGACGATCGCGGCGAGGTCGAACTGCGGGGCGCCGAAGTGGAAGGGCGTCGGGAAGCCGATCAGGGACGCCTTGGTGATCGCGGAGAAGTGGGTGATGCCGACGGGTATCGCGATCAGGGTGCCGGCCACCAGACCGAGCAGGATCGCGATCTGCTGGAGGAAGCCGCGCAGCACCCGGCGCAGCACCAGCACGATCAGGAAGGTCAGGGCGGCCATGCCGATATTCGTCAGCGAACCGTAGTCCGGGGCCCGGTCGTTGCCGCCCTGGGACCAGTTGAAGGCGACCGGCAGCAGCGAGACACCGATCAGGGTGATGACGGTGCCGGTGACCACCGGCGGGAAGAACCGTACGAGCTTGGAGAAGTAGGGGGCGAGCAGAAATCCCAGCACACCGGCGACGATCACCGCGCCGAAGATGATCGGCAGGGCGTTGCCGGGGCTCTGGGCCTTGCCGATGGCGACCATCGGCGTGACGCCGGCGAACGAGACACCGTTGACGAAGGGCAGCTTGGCGCCGACCTTCCAGAAGCCCAGTGTCTGCAGCAGCGTCGCGATGCCTGCGGTGAACAGGCTGGCGCCCATCAGGAAGGCGGTCTCGGTGGCGCTCAGCCCGCAGGCCGGCCCCACGATCATCGGCGGGGCCACCACTCCCGCGTACATCGCGGCCACGTGCTGGAGGCCGCTGGTGAACATCTTGAAGGGCGGGAGGGTCTGGTCGACCGGATGCTTCCGGTCCCCCTCCGACGTCTCCCCGGTCATTGCGGCCACTGCGGGCCTCCTTCGTTTTCTGCGTCGCCGGGACCGGCGACGCGAGGCTGTCACGGAGGGCTTGCCATGTGGTGCGTGGTCAAGAAGTTGCCTGGTGAGCGATGCTGCGACACTGCGCGCTCGTGGCGCATGGACGGCGGTGGGGCCGGCCGGCCCGGGGGTGGGAGCCGACCGGCCCGGGGGTACGAGAAGATCCCGCACCCCCGGGTCCGGCGCTTGTGGACCCCGCTCGGATCCACAAGCCCGGCCGGGAGCCGTCCCTCCCGGCCGAGTTCAGGGGGCGTCGGCCCGGTGACCGCGCCGAGGGGTCAGCCCTCGGCGGCGATACGGGCCAGACGCTGTGCCTCGGCCCGCGCGGTGCGGGCGATGGCGTCCTCGTCGACGTTGGTGAGGTGGTTGTCCTCGACCACCGGCCTGCCGCCCACGAGGGAGAGGGTGACCGGTGCGGCCGCGCCGAAGACCAGGGCGGTGACCGGGTCGGCAATGGAGGAGTGGCCCAGACCGTCCAGCTTCCACAGCACCAGGTCGGCGAGCTTGCCGACCTCCAGCGAACCGATCTCCACGGTCCGGCCGAGGACCTGCGCACCGCCGTAGGTGCCCAGCCGCAGCGCCTTGCGGGCGTTGAGGGCGGCTTCCCGGTGGGCGCCGAGGCGGTTGATCAGCAGCGCGTTGCGCAGCTCGGTGTGGAGTTCGCCGGACTCGTTGGAGGCGGTGCCGTCGACGCCGAGGCCGACCGGGACGCCCGCCGCGAGCATGTCGGGGACGCGCGCGATCCCGGCCGCGAGGCGGGCGTTGGAGGACGGACAGTGCGCGACGCCGGTGCCGGTGCGGGCGAAGGCGGCGATGTCGGAGTCGTTCATGTGGACGCAGTGCGCCATCCACACGTCGTCACCGAGCCAGCCGGTCGACTCGAAGTAGTCGGTCGGGCCCATGCCGAACAGCTCGTGGCAGAACTTCTCCTCCTCGACGGTCTCCGAGCCGTGGGTGTGCATCCGTACGCCCTTACGGCGGGCCAACCCGGCGCCCTCCCGCATGAGTTCGGTCGAGACGGAGAACGGCGAGCAGGGCGCGGCGGCGATGTGCACCATCGAACCGAAGGAGGCGTCGTGGTGGGTGTCGATGGCCTCCTCGGTCGCCAGCAGCGCGCCCTCGGTGGTCTCGACGGCGAAGTCCGGGGGCAGTCCGCCGTCCTTCTCGCTGCGGTCCATGGAGCCGCGGGCCAGGGTGATCCGGGCGCCGATCTCGGCGACGGCGGCCAGTTCGGCGCCGACGAGGTCGCCGGAGCCCTGGGGGAAGACGTAGTGGTGGTCGGAGGCGGTGGTGACGCCGCCCCTGACCATCATGCCGAGCGAGCCCTGGGTGGCGGCGGCGAGCATCGGGGCGTCGATCCGGGCCCAGGTCGGGTAGAGCGCGACAAGCCAGTTGAACAGGTTGTGGTCGGTGGCCAGTCCGCGGGTGATCCACTGGTAGAAGTGGTGGTGGGTGTTGATCAGGCCGGGGGTGACCAGGTGCCCGGTGCCGTCGATCCGGCGGACGACGTTCGCCAGGCCCTCGGGTGCTTGGCCCGCGCCGACCGACTCGATGATGTTCCCGGCGACCACGACATGGCCGGTGGCGTACTCGGTGTCGTGGGCGTCGACCGTGGCGATGGCGCAGTTCTCGATGACGATGCGCTCGATCGCGTGGTCAGGGGATGCCGATGCAGCCATGGTGCTTCCTACTTTCGATTCCGGCGGTGGGCACGGCATGGCCCTACGGGATTTGAGTGCCGGAGCCGGGCGAGGCGGCTGACAGTACCGCTGCCCGTGGGGTGCCCCGGGTGCCGAGGTGGTGGAAGAACAGATTGAGCAGGACCGCGACCAGGGCCCCGGCGCTGATCCCCGAGCCGAGCACGGTCTGTGCCCAGGCGGGGAAGTCGGCGTAGAAGGCCGGTGCGGCGAGCGGGATGATGCCGGCGCCGAGCGAGACAGCCACCAGGATGATGTTGGAGCTGTCGTCGAGCCCGGCCTCGGAGAGCGTACGGATACCGCTGACGGCGATCGACCCGAACAGGACGATCCCCGCGCCGCCGAGCACCGGCATCGGCACCAGCGAGACCACCGCGCCCAGGACGGGGAACGCGCCGAGAACCAGGAGCGTGGCGCCGGCCAGCGCGACGACATAGCGGCTGCGGACCCGGGTCAGCGAGACCACCCCGACGTTCTGGGCGAAGGCGCTGGTCGGGAAGCCGCCGAAGACGGGGCCGAGCAGGGTGGCAAGACCGTCGGTGCGCAGTCCCCGGGTGAGGGTGGTGCCGGTGGCCGGGCGGTCGCAGATCTCGCCGAGCGCGAGCATGCCGGCCGACGACTCCGTCATCAGCACCAGCATCACGAGGCACAGCGAGAGGATCGCGGCGGGGTGGAACTCGGGGGCGCCGAAGGAGAACGGGGTGGGCAGCGCGGCGACCGGGGCCGTCCGCAGCCCGTCGAAGTCCGCCATCCCGAAGGGGATCGCGGCGAGGGTGCCGACGGCCAGGCCGATCAGCAGCGCGATCTGCCGGAGAAAGCCCCTGGCGAAGCGCTGGACGAGCAGGATCACCACGAGGGTGAAGGCGGCGAGCGCCAGATACTTCATGGCGCCGAAGTCGGCGGCGTGCCGGTCGCCGCCCTGCGCCCAGCCGACCGGCACGGGCATCAGGGAGACCCCGATGAGGGTGATGACGACGCCGGTGACCAGCGGCGGGAAGAAGCGGAGCAGTCTGCCGAAGAACGGGCCGACGGCGAGGCAGAAGACCCCGGCGACCATCACCGCCCCGTAGATCGCCGGGAGTTGGTGTCCCTTGGCCGTGGTCTCGGCGATGGCGAGCATCGGGGTGATGCCGGCGGAGCTGGCCGCGTTGACGAACGGCAGGCGGTTGCCGGCGAACCGGCGGACACCGAGCGTCTGCAGGAGGGTGGCGAGCCCGGCGATGAGCAGGCCGGCGGCGATCAGCCGGGTCCGGCCCGCGGTGTCCAGGCCGACGGCCTGGCCGATGATGAGCGGAGGGGTGACGACACCGGCGTACATGGCAGCGATGTGCTGGAGTGCGGCCGGGACGAGGCGCTTGGCAGCCGGCTTCTCGTCCACCGGATGGACCGGTGGCGCGGGGTGGTGCGGAGTGTGCGTGTGCTGTGCCATGGGTCGTTCCCCTCGGGTTTCGCGTTCCCCTCCCCGCTGCGGGGTGGGGAGGGGAACGCGAGGCACGGCGTTGCGTCGGAGCCGCTCAGAGGTTGGTCAGATCCAAGGGGATCCTGGGCTCGACACCGTCGCGCAGAACAGTGGCTTCGATCAGGCCGTACGGGCGGTCGGCCGCGTAGTACACGGCTCCTTCGGCGGTGTCGTTCTTGAGCCCGAACGGCTCCAGGTCCACGAGGAAGTGGTGCTTGTTCGGGAGCGAGAAGCGGATCTCGTCGATCTCGGAACGGTTGTTGATCACGCGCGACCCCATTTGGTACAGGGTCTGCTGGAGCGAGAGGCTGTAGGTCTCCGCGAACGCCTGCAGCATGTGCTTCTTGACCTGCTCGTACGAACGCTCCCAGTGGGGCATCCGCTGCTCGTCGTCGGTCCAGTTGAACCGCCAGCGGCCGGACACCTCGGTGGCCAGGATGCGGTCGTAGGCCTCCTTGAGGGTCGTGTACTTGTCCTTGATGTAGCCCCAGAACTCCGAGTTGGTGGAGTTCATCACCACGAGGTCCTTCAGACCGGAGATGACCTGCCACTGCTCACCGTCGTAGGTGATCTCGGTCAGGCGGGTCTCCTGGCCCTTGCGGATGAAGGAGTGCTGGACCTCGTCGGCGCCGATGAAGCGGGAGTTGGCGTCGGAGGTGGCGATCCGCTCCCAGGCGTACTCCTCGATCCGGATGCGGGCCCGGTGGATCGGCTCCTGGCTGGTGACGAAGTGCCGGGCCAGATGGATGCCGAACTGCTCGGCCGACTCGATCCCGTACTCCTTGGCGAAGGCGTACACGGTGTTCTTGGTCGTGTCGGTGGGCAGGCAGTGGGCGTTGGAGCCGGAGAGGTGGACCTCTTCCAGGTCGCCGGAGAGCGCGACCGAGACGTTCAGGTCCTTGATGTGGTGCGTGTCGCCGTCGCGGGTGATCTTGACGACGCGGTTTTCCGCTTTGCCGTACTGGTTCTGGCCGAGAATCACCGGGCGGGCCGGGCGGGAATGGGCAGTCATGTCGGTGCTAGCTCCCTCGGTATACGGAGTAGCCGAACGGGTTGAGCAGCAGCGGTACGTGATAGTGCTCGCCCGGCTTGACGGCAAAGGTGATTGCCACCTCCGGGAAGAAAACTCCGCTGTCCCTTACGCGGGGGGCGTCCTGCTGTTCCTCGGCTTGCTGGGTTGCCTTGTGGTGTGCGAAGTACTCCTCGACGGCGAAGTCGAGGCGCAC
Organism: Streptomyces sp. NPDC048434; assembly: GCF_043200375.1. Lineage (NCBI taxonomy): Bacteria > Bacillati > Actinomycetota > Actinomycetes > Kitasatosporales > Streptomycetaceae > Streptomyces > Streptomyces sp. NPDC048434. Next base: position 151,292 of record NZ_JBICXQ010000026.1, read on the forward strand.
CTGGGTGGTGCCTTCCGGCAGGGCCGGCAGATCCTTGCAGCGCCCGTCCGCATCGGTCGTGGACGCGCCGTGGGCGGTCCAGTCGCCGTTGCTGCCGGAGCGCACCGAGAGCGTGAGGGCGACGCCCTCCGCGGGGCGGCCCACGCTGGTGTCCAGGATGTGCGTGGACACCGACGTCGGTGCAGCCGTCTCGCTGCTCATGCTGCGTCTCCTTCTGCGTTCTCGGCGATACGGGTCAGGCGGATGCGGTTGATCTTGCCGAGCTCCCCACGAACGATCTCTCGTTCCTGTTCCGGCGGGTTGTCGATCCGGTTACGGACCGCGTCGCGCATCTGCTCTCCGGTACGGCCGGAGGCGCAGATCAGGAAGACATGCCCGAACCTCTCCTGGTAGGCCAGGTTGAGTTCGAGCAGCTCCGCCTTGAGCTCTTCGGAGGCGCCGGCCATCCCGCTCTGCTCGCGGTGCGAGGTGGGATCGCCCGGCTTCGGCCGGCCGATCGGCGGGTGCCCGGCCATCGCCTCGGCCAGGTCCTGTGCACTCAGCTCGGCCATGGCGGCGTCGCTCGCGGCGCACAGGTCGTCGGTCTTGGCGTAGGGGCGCTGCGCAAGAACCTTGCTCCCCCATGCCCGGCTGGCACACACCTCGTGCAGTGCGGCCCGAGCCGTACTGTCGTCGGCGGTGTTGAACCGGGTGAGCCCCGGCGTGGGCTCGGGGGTGTCCCCCGTCGAGCGCGGTGAACTCGAAGACACGGGAAGCCTCCGTGGCCTGGTGCTGGACAGCTCTGCTTGGCTGGAAACAGCTAAGACCCCCGGCAACAACACGTCAACACTTTGTTGAAAACTCGGCAACACAGAAGCCGCTGTCCGGGTAACCGGGGCAGCGGCGGCAGGGCCGGGAGCGGCGACTGCGGACACTTCGCTCCGGTCGGCACCGTTCGCGGCATTCTCCCGGGTCAGGAGGATCGGGCGGACCGCCTACGGGCCTTCCACCTGCGCGTTCCCGTCCTTCGCTGCGTTCTCACGATTGAGGTAGTTGTACACGGTGAACCGGCTGACCCCGAGGGCGGAGGCGACCGTCTCCACGCCGTGCCGGACCGAGAAGGCACCGCGGGACTCCAGGATCCGCACCACCGACTGCTTGGTCTTACGGTCCAGTTCCGCCAGCGGCATACCGTGCCGACGCTGGAGCTCGGCGAGGATGTGGTCGAGCGAGTCCGACAGATGCGGCAGCCGTACGGCCACCCGGTCCTGCCCCTCCCAGGTCAGCACGACATCGTCACCCTGCGCCTGATCCGGCGTGACCATCTGGCCGCCCATCGCGTCGATCAGCGGCTTGACCGCCTGGACGAACGGGTGGTCGGCGGGCTCCGTCACGTCGCCTCCCCCTCGCCCTGCCCGGCATCCCCGATCACATTGACCTGCAGGGAGACCCGGGTGGCGCCCGCCTGCAGCGATTCGCGCAGCAGGGCGGTCACCGCGCCGAGCACCTGCTCGGCGTCGCCCTCGGCCGTATTGCCGAACGGACCGACGTCGACGGCGTCCAACTCGGCGCCCGTGACGATGTCCCGCGCCACCACCGCATGCGTCGGCGCCTCGTCCAGGTCGAACGGCTCCGTCGTGAACTCCACTCTCAATCGCACGCCGCTCAACCTACGCGCGCATCGGCCAGGCCACCAGAAATTGCCCTGGGCCCCCCTTGACAGCCTTCGAGCCCGCCAGGCAGTGTTCCAGTAAGCAGAAAAGTAGTTCCACTATCCGGAAGGGGCGCCGGCCTTCATGGGTTTCTCGGACACGCGCTTCAACGTCAACCTGTCGATTCTGTTCACTGAGCTTCCGTTGTTGGAGCGGCCGGGGGCCGCGCGGGCGGTGGGTTTCACGGCGGTGGAGTTGTGGTGGCCGTGGGTGGATGCTCCGGTTCCGGAGCGGGCGGAGCTGGAGGCGTTGCGGGCGGCGTTGACGGCGGCGGGTGTGCAGTTGGTGGGGCTGAATTTCTATGCCGGGCAGTTGCCGGGGCCCGACCGTGGTGCGCTGTCGGTGCCGGGTGCGGAGTCGGAGAGGTTCCGGGCGAATGTGCCGGTGGCGGTGGAGTTCGGGCGGTCGCTGGGCTGTACCGCCTTCAACGCCCTCTACGGCAACCGGG